>NZ_JBIVKZ010000018.1:0-224637 GCF_044751025.1 Streptomyces sp. NPDC088747 | reverse complement strand
GCCCGGTTACATTCCGAACCCGGAAGCTAAGCCTCATAGCGCCGATGGTACTGCAGGGGGGACCCTGTGGGAGAGTAGGACGCCGCCGAACTTATATTGGAGAAAACCCCTGTACCGGGAAACGGTACGGGGGTTTTCTGCGTTCGGGGTGCGATTCCGGGGTAATGGCAATTCCGGTTCATTGTCGGCGGGTACGGGTACGCATTCGTACCCGTACCCGTACCCGTACCCATACCCGAACCCGTACGCCAGCAGCGTTACTTCAGGCGGGACGAAGAGACGATCGAGACGATGTGGGCGGGGACCAGGAGCCACACGATCGCCGTGATGGCGATGGTGGCGACCTTCGTGGCCGTCAGGTCGCCGAGTGCCGTGTCCACGATCGCGGTCACGAGAAGCAGCAGGGTCGCCTCGATGCCGTTGCACAGGCGGTGCAGTTGGACGGCTGAGGCGAGGCGGCGAACCCGGGCGAGGCCGGTGGAGCGGGGGACCACGGACTGGTCGGTGGCCTTCTGCATGCCGCTGTCCGAACGGGCCACGTGGACGAGGTCGGAGGACGACTTCAGGAGCAGGACGCCGATGGCCGCCACCAGGCCGGCCACCAGGTAGGGGTCCAGGCCGAGTTCGGCGGCGCGCAGGCCCATGCCGACCATGACCGCGGCGTCGGCGAGGTAGGCGCCGAGGCGGTCCAGGTAGACGCCGAGAGGGCTGAACTGCCTGCGCCAGCGGGCCACTTCTCCGTCCACGCAGTCGAGCAGCAGGTAGAGCTGCATGAAGAGGACGGCCAGTACGGCGCCGGCCAGGCCCGGCAGGAGCAGGGCCACTCCGGAGAGGACGCCCGCGAACACCATCACCACCGTGATCTGGTTCGGCGAGACGCGGGTGCCGAGGATCAGGCGGGTGATCCGGAGGGACAGAGCGCGCATGTAGAGGCGGCCGGCCCAGTGTTCCGCTCTGCTGTCCAGCTTGCCCGGTGGGTGGATCACGTTGCGGAGTTCGTCGAGTGGGACCTTGGGCATGCTGCGCTTCTCCATGGAGGGCTGAGGGCTGAGGGCTGAGGGGGTAGGGGGATCTGACGTCGGGTCGACGCCGTACAGGGAAGATCATGGCGGGGACACTGACGGAGGGTGTCGGCAGGGTGGATATCCGGTGGGCGTTGTCGCAGGCGGGCAATACCGTGGATGCCATGAACCACGTGATCCGTTCCATACGTTCCGACGAGTGGGCCGAGGTGCGGGAGCTGCGGCTCGCGGCGCTGCGGGACCCGGTCGCCCATATCGCCTTCCTGGAGACGTACGAGGAGGCCGCGGCCAGGCCCGAGGGGTTCTGGCGCGAGCGGGCGGCCGGAGCGGCTCAGGGGGCGGCTGAGCGGCGTCAGTTCGTGGCCGTGGGCGAGGACGGGGTGTGGGGCGGGTCAGTGACCGTGCTGGTCGAGGAGGCCGGGTCGCGGGACTTCTTCGGGGGCGTCGTCGAGCGGCGGCAGGGGCATCTGGTGGGCGTCTATGTGCGGCCGGAGCACCGGGGGAGCGCGGCCGGGGTGACCGGGGCGCTCTTCGACGCCGCGCTTGAGTGGGCCTGGGAGAGCGGGCTCGGGCGCCTGCGGCTCTTCGTGCACGAGAAGAACTCCCGTGCTGAGGCGTTCTATCGGAAGGCCGGGTTCGCGCCGACCGGCGTGAGCGTGACCGGGGACACCGGGGAGCGGGAGCTGGAGTACGTGATCTCGCGGGCGTAGGGGACTCGGTGGCCGGGTGTCAGACCGGGAGTTCGTACTGCGGCCAGCGGGACCGGGCCTGCTCGTGCGAGCGGAGGAGGGCCAGGGTCGGGAGGCCCCGGGCCGCCCCCGCGGACAGCAGGTCCGGAAGCTGGGGGAGGGGAGCCACGGCCGCCACATCGTCCAGGACGAGGGCAAGTGGTGGGTCGAGGCGACCGGAGGATGACCGTTCGGCCATGCGCCGGCCGCGCTCGACCACGCTTGAGGCGAGGGCCGTCAGGAGCGGCATCGCGCCGGGATTCGCCCTGGGGTCCTCGATGGGTTCACCGACCACATAAAGCGTGCCCCCTTCGTTCACGAAGGAATCCAGAGTGAGGGTGTCACTTCGGTTCGGCGTGCAGGATTCGCGGATGTTGACCGTGGAGAAGGACGAAAGCGCGCGGGCTGTCAACTCCTGCGCGATGTCCCGGCGTTCGGGGTGCGAGGTGAGTGCCGCCTCCAGTTCGCCCGCGGCTCCGGACGCGGCCTTGGGGTTCGTGCGGAGGGCTCGTACGGCGTCCTGTACCTGCGTGCCCTGCGACCAGCGGTGGACGTGGCGGAAGGGCTTGCCCTCCACGGCGGCGGCGTGCAGGTAACTGCGCAGCAGCGTTTCCGCCGCGTCCGCCATGGGCTGGTCCACCTTGGCGGTGGGGCGTACGGGGGCGAGCAGGGTGGCCGCTCTCGCCGCCGCGGTGGCCTTGTCCTCGCAGCCGGCGGAGGGGGACCAGTGGAGGCGGGCCGGGGTGTCGCACAGGTGAGAGGGGTCGTAGAGGAGGACGGGGCCGAGCTTGGCTCTGGCGTCCTTGGTGTCCGACCAGGTTCGCGGGTTCGAGGTGACCACCAGGGCGGGGCCCTCCGCGTCCTGGATCGCCCGGACGGCCTGGGGGTGGCGGGTCTGGGCTGAGCCCAGGAGGACGGGGGCGGCCAGGCGGGGTGTCGTCGCCGGGGTTTCCCAACTGCCCGCGAGGGCGACCTGTTCCAGTGGCTGTGGCTGTGGCTGTGGCTGTGGCTGCGGGGGCGTTGTGGCTGGTGTCGGGAGGGGTTCCCTACCGCTCGCCTGTTCGGCCGGCGCCGACAGGGGAACCGTCGTCGCCAGTGGTTGCTCTGGCGTCGGCTGCTGCGGCTGCGGGTGCGTCGTGGCCGGTGCCGGGATGTTCGCCTGCCCGCCCATCCGTTCGCCCTCCGCCTCCAAGGGAGCCGTCTGCCTCGGCACCTGTGCCTCGATCCGGCGTCTGACCCTCCCCGCCCGCCACCTCGCCACCGTCCCTATGACGAAGACCGTCGTCACCAGCAGCAGCATCAACTGTCCGATGAACAAGCCCCAGAACAGGCCCCAGCCCGACAACTGGTCCGCGGGTGTGCCCGGCCAGGCGCCCGTCAGGTCGTGCGGCTCCCCGACGAGGTGCCGCATGGCCATCGGTGTGTGCGCGAAGGTGACGGCGTGCGGCCAGGCGCCATGGGAGAACAGGCCGGCGATGCCCGTGGACGTCCACACCATCACCGTCATGCCGAGCAGGAAGGCCAGCACTCCGACCAACAGGCCGTCGGGGACCCCTCGTTCGTCGCCGCGCTCTTCCTGTCTCATCTCACGTCACCGTCCTTACGCGACCGTGGACTCGGAGGAACCGTCGAGATCGCCCAGGTGCTGTTCCATGAAGGCGGCCGCGCGTTCCTCCGCCTCCAGTTCCGCGGCGTGCAGCGCGTCGTCGGCGATGAGTTCGGCGGAGGTCTGGGTCATGGCGCGGTCGGTGAAGACGAGGGGGCGTTCGGTCTCCGTGACCAGGTGTTTGACGACCTGGACGTTGCCGTTGACGTCCCAGACCGCGATGCCGGGGGTGAGGGTGGGGATGATCTCGACCGCCCACCTGGGCAGGCCGAGAACCCGTCCGGTCGCTCTGGCCTCGTCGGCCTTCTGGGCGTAGATCGTGCGGGTCGAGGCCATCTTGAGGATCGCGGCGGCCTCCTTCGCCGCGGCCCCGTCCACGACGTCGGACAGGTGGTGGACGACCGCGACGAACGACAGGCCCAGGCGCCGCCCGAACTTCAGCAGGCGCTGGAACAGCTGTGCCACGAACGGGCTGTTGATGATGTGCCAGGCCTCCTCGACCAGGAAGATGCGCTTCTTCCGGTCGGGGCGGATCCAGGTGTGCTCCAGCCACACACCCACGATCGCCATCAGGATCGGCATGGCGATGGAGTTCCGGTCGATGTGGGAGAGGTCGAAGACGATGAGGGGGGCGTCGAGGTCGATGCCGACCGTCGTGGGGCCGTCGAACATGCCGCGCAGGTCGCCGTCGACCAGGCGGTCGATGACCAGGGCGACGTCCAGGCCCCATGCCCGTACGTCGTCTATGGCGACGTTCATCGCCTCGGCCGACTCCGGTTCGGGATGGCGCAGTTGCTCGACGATGTCGGTCAGGACCGGCTGGCGTTCGACGATCGTCTCGTTCACGAAGGCGTGCGCGACCTTGAGCGCGAAGCCGGAGCGTTCGTCGAGTCCGTGGCCCAGCGCGACCTCGATGATGGTCCGGAGCAGGGCGAGCTGCCCGGTCGTGGTGATCGCCGGGTCGAGCGGGTTGAGCCGGATGCCCATGTCCAGGGCGGCGGTCGGGTCCAGCCGGATGGGGGTTATCCCCAGCTCCCGCGCGATGAGGTTCCACTCACCGGCGCCGTCCTCACCCTGTGCGTCGAGCACCACGACCTGCCGGTCGCGGAACCTCAACTGCCGTAGGACGTACGTCTTCTCCAGCGCCGACTTGCCGTTGCCGGACTCTCCCAGCACCAGCCAGTGCGGCGCCGGGAGCTGCTGCCCGTACAGCTGGAAGGGGTCGTAGATGTACCCCTTCCCGGAGTACACCTCGCGGCCGATGATGACGCCCGAGTCACCGAGGCCGGGCGCGGCGGTCGGCAGGTAGACCGCCTGGGCCTGGCCCGTGGACGTGCGGACCGGGAGCCGGGTCGTCTCGATCTTGCCGAAGAGGAAGGACGTGAAGGCGTCGGTCGCCGTGGACAGCGGATCCCGCATCAGAACATCAGCCCCTACCTGCGGATTCCGGTGGCGAACGGCAAGGTGTTGACGAAGGCGCGGTGGTGCTCGCGGTCGCACCACTCCAGCTTCAGATACGACTTGCCGGCCGAGGCGCGGATGGTCCGCTTGTCGCGGGCGAGGGCCTCGGGGGAGCGGGAGCTGACCGTGATGTAGCCGACGAGGTTCACTCCCGCGGCGCCGCTGGCGAGGTCCTCGCCGCGCTGGTCCATGCGTCCGTGGGCGGCGACGTCGCGCGGGTCCACGGTGCGGTTCATCTTGGCGGCGCGGCTGGCCTCGGCGGCGTCGTTGGTCTTCTCGGTCAGCATCCGCTCGATGGCGATCTCGGTGGGTTCGAGGTCCATCGTGACGGCCACGGTCCGGATGACGTCCGGGGTGTGGACGAGCAGCGGGGCGAGGAAGTTGACGCCGACCGGGGTCATCGGCCACTCCTTCACCCAGGCCGTGGAGTGACACCAGGGCGCGCGGGTGGAGGACTCGCGGGTCTTCGCCTGGAGGTAGGTGGGCTCCATGGCGTCGAGCTCGGCCGGCCAGGCGTTGCGCTTGGTCATCGCCTGGATGTGGTCGATGGCGTGGTCCGGGTCGTACATGGAGTGGACGAGGGAGGAGAGCCGGCCCTGGCCCAGCGGCTGACGTACGCGGATGTCGGCTTCCTGGAGCCGCGAGCAGATGTCGGTCAGCTCACGCGCCATGACGACGGCGAGGCCCGCGTCGCGGTCCAGCTTCCGGCCGCCCTGGGGACGGGCCGCGCGGGCCATCGCCTGTGCCTCGGCGGCCAGTTCGCGGGTGAAGTGCATGCAGGCGACGAGATACGCGCGGTGCTGCTCGCTGCTGGTGGACACCATGGACTGGAGCTGGTCGTACGACTGCTGGAGCCAGCCGGGGGCGCGCTCGTCGCCGCGTACGGAGACGTCCTTGGCGTGCGCGTCGGGGTCGGCGGGGAGGGTGCGGGCGAGCATCTGGATGCGGGTGACGAAGCCGTCGCCGTTCGCCACGTGCTTGAGGAGGGTGCCGAAGCGGTCTACGAGGGCTTCCTGGTCCTCGGAGTCGCGCAGGCCGACACCCGGGCCCTCGATCTCGATCGCGGCGGTGACCGTGCGGCGGTCGGCGTGCAGGAGTACGGCGATCTCGTCGGGGCCGAACGGCGCCGCGAGCCAGTTGATCCGGCCGATGCCGGGCGGCGGGCCGATCTCGACCTCGCGTCCGTCGGCGCTGACGCCGGCCTCCATGACGCTGCTGCGGTACGCCGTGCCGCGGCGCAGGCTGCGCTTGTAACTGCGGTTGATCTCGAACCACTTGTAGAACGTGCGGCGCTTGTACGGGACGTACACCGCCGCGAGGGCGACCAGCGGGAAGCCCATCAGCAGCACGATCCGCAGGGACAGCACCGGGACGACCAGACCGCACATCATGCCGAGGAACGCGCCCGCGATGATCAGCGCGATCTCGCCGGACTCGCGGTTCCGGCCGACGATCGCGTTCGGCCGGGCGCGGCCGATCAGATATGTACGGCGGGGCGTGATCACGTGGGACACGTGGGACTCGGTCGTCAACGCCCTTCACCTCCCGTGCGGTTGTTGCGGGCGTTGCTGGCGTGCGGGGTGTTGGCCGGGCTGGTACGCGGTGGGGGTGTGGCGGAGGGGACGGATCCGCCACCTCCGTTCGGCGTACGGGTGCTGTGTGCGGCCACGCCGCCGGAGGCGGGGTTGGCGGGGCGGGCCTGGCTGCCGCCGCCACCGCCTCCGCCGCCGTTGTCGGCGCGGGTGCTGTGGGTCTTGATGCCCTGGGCGACCAGGGTGGCCGGGGAGCTCATGACGGCGGCGGCCTTGCCCTCGGCGCCCTGCATGATGCGGTTGTTGCGGGAGCCGGCGATCTCGTCGCCGAAGCCCGGTACGAAGCGGTAGATCATCGCGCTCGCGAAGATGGCGAGCAGGATGATGGCGAGGCCCGAGACGACGGCGGAGAACGCGTCGGGGCCGTCGGCGGACGACAGGGCGCCGGCCAGGCCCAGCACGATCACGATCACCGGTTTGACCAGGATGACCGCGATCATGATGCCCGCCCAGCGGCGGACGTGGCCCCACAGGTTCTTGTCGACCAGGCCCGCGTACACGACGGTGCCGAGCAGGGCGCCGACGTAGAGGAGGGCGGCTCTGATGACCAGCTCCAGCCAGAGCACGCCGGCGGCGAGGATCGACACCATGGAGACGACGATCAGCATGATCGGGCCGCCGCCGATGTTCTCGCCCTTGGACAGGGCGCCGGAGAAGTTGCCGAAGAAGGTGTCGGTCTGGTTGCCCGTCGTCGCCGACAGGACCTCCGTGACGCCGTCCGTCGCCGAGACGACCGTGTAGAGGATCAGGGGGGTGAACGCCGATGCCAGCACCGTCAGCCACAGGAAGCCGACCGCTTCCCCGAGCGCGGTGGTGAGGGGGACGCCTCGCACCGCCCTCTTCGCCACGGCGAGCAGCCACAGGACCAGCGTCAGGATCGTCGACGCCGCGAAGACCACGGCGTACTGCTGGAGGAACTTCGGGTTCGTGAAGTCCACGTTCGCCGTGTCCTTGACGGCCTCACTCAGCTTGTCGATCGTCCAGGAGGCGGCGTCGGCGCAGCCCTGGGCGAGGGAGGAGAGGGGGTCGAGGGTGTCGGTGACGGGGTTGCTGGGAGTACCCGTAGATCCGCTGTCGTCTTCGCAGTACTGCTTCGCGGGACCGATCAGCAGGCTGCAGGGGTCCTTCGAGGCCGTCGGCGTGGGGGTCGGCGCTGCGAAGGCACGCGTAGCAAGCAGGATGGCCGAGGTTTGCACGACGGCTACGACGGTGGTGAGCCTGAGAACGCGGCTGCGGCTACCGGGCATACGTGAACCCTCCGTACTCCTCGATGGCCTTGCTGATCTCGTCCGAGCCGGCGGCCCTGTCGTCGCCGGGGACCGGGGCGGGTCCGTCCGTCTGGGAGTCCGTCACGATCTTCCAGTCGTCGTTGTCCCACTGGAGGTCGAAGGTCCACGTCTTCCAGGTGGAGGTGACGGGATCCGTGGAGGTCTCCCCGGACATTCCGATGAGCCCCATGTACCAGACGGAGACCTTGGCGGCGCTGTCGCTGTACTGCCCGGCCTTGGTGCCCACGGGGATCGTTCGCGAGACGAACGTGTTTCCATTCGGCGGATTGCCGTTGGCGTCGAGCCCCAGCTTGCCGAGGAAGTCTGTCGAGTAGGCCGCGTCCATCGGGCCCTGGAGTTGGCCTGCCGCGGCGGATGTGTAGATGGTGTTGACGATGTCGTGCCGACTGTCCTTGTTGAACATGCCAGTTGAGCCCAGCGCCACCGCGAAGTTCGCCGCCGCGCTCTCCGCGCCCTGCGGGCTGTGTGCGAACCCCGCCGGGATCCCCGCCACCTTCGACCCCACGGGCCGGTCCCCCGTCGGGGCCGTGGCCGAGGTCTCCGGCTTGTCGGTGGTGGTGTCCGCGGAGGAGGAGTCGTCGCCGCGGTTCGCGAAGGCGATCGCGGCGATCAGGAGGACGACGACGCCGACGACCGTGACCAGGCTGCGGGAGGAGGACCGGCCACGCCGGGCACCCCCGTACACGTCGCCCGCACCACCCGGCAGCCGCGTCCGGGTCTGGCCGGAGCCGCCGTACCCTCTGTCCTCACCGCGCGAGCCGTCGCCGTAGCCGGGTTCGTCACCGAGACTCATGTCGCGTACGCCCCCTCAACCTCTCGCTGAACCGCGTAGTACGACGGTAGCCGTGCTGGTTCCCGCGCGGGCGCGGTGTGGTGAGTCGACATCAGGGAAACGCAACCTCAGCCGGTGGGCACGACGGACGGGTGGGTCGGAGCGGGAGGAGAGGATCCGGGCGAGCCCGGCCCGGCCTAGACGGCCATGCCGTACACGATGGTGAACAGCGTGCCGAGGGACCCGATGATGAAGACTCCGGTGAGGCCCGCGATGATGAGGCCCTTGCCCTGTTCGGCGCTGAAGGTGTCACGGAGGGCCGTCGCGCCGATGCGCTGCTTGGCCGCACCCCAGATCGCGATCCCGAGGCAGAGCATGATGGCGACCGCCATCACAACCTGGACCATCGTCTTGGCTTCGGTACCCAGGCTGCCGAAGGGACCCCAGTCCGGAGCGATCCCGCCGATGATTGTGGTGATGTCGCCCTTTTCGGCTGCGAAAAGCATGTAAGTCACCGCCCCTAGTGGGTAGTTCTGCACCCTCTGCCCTGTGCGCAGAGGTCGAGCCCATTCTCGCCGAAGATGACGCCGTCGGATGTCGACTTGACGTCATTGGTTGGCGGGTTTGGTATGCAAAGGATCGTATGGTCACTCTGTGTATCACGGCTGGTTACGCCGAGCAATGAAGTTGGTGCGGAACCTGTCGTGTGGTTCCGTCGTTATCCCCTATTCATGAAACCGCGGACGGTCGCGCGTCCGCGGGATGTGGCCGAAGGACCGTCAGTCAGAAGGCTATCCCGGGTTGTTGTGGGACAGGGAAACGGGCCGCGGCGCATCGGACGTCCGTGGGCGTACACCGGCGCGGAGGCCGCCTAAGGACCGTCGGACGGGACCGCGGGGCGGTCGGTCCGCCCGCCCTCCGGGTCCATGTGCGGCAGGACGCGGTCGAGCAGGCGCGGTGTCCACCAGGCGCGGTGGCCCAGCAGGGTCATGACCGCGGGCACGAGCAGCAGCCGTACGACCGTCGCGTCGATCAGCACGCTCACCGCGAGGCCCAGTCCGAGCATCTTGACCACGACGTTGTCGCTGACCACGAACGCGGCGAAGACGCTCACCATGATGAGGGCGGCGCAGGTGATCACGCGGGCGGTGATCTCCAGGGCGTGCGCGACGCTCGCCTTCGCGTCGCCGGTGCGCAGCCAGGCCTCGTGCACCCGGGAGAGCAGGAAGATCTCGTAGTCCATGCTCAGTCCGAAGATGATCGCGAACATCATCATCGGCACGTAGCTCTCGATGGGCACCTTGCCCTCGACGCCCAACGCGGGCCCGCCCCAGCCCCATTGGAAGACGGCGACGACGACGCCGTACGACGCCCCGATCGAGAGCACGTTGAGTACGGCGGCCTTCAGGGCGACCAGCAGGCCGCGGAAGACGATGAGGATGATCAGGAAGGCGAGGGCGACGACGACGCCGATGATCAGCGGGAGGCGGCTCGCGACGATGTCGGCGGGGGTCCCGGAGACGGCCGCGGGGAGGGTTTCGTCGACGAGGCGGTTGGTGAGGTCGGTGGTCGCGGCGCTCTGCGGGGCCGCCTTCGAGTAGACCGTGCCGACCAGTACGTCGCCGTCCTGCGTGGGTGTGAGCGGGGTGACGGTGGCCGCGCCCGCCACGTCGGTCAGCTCCTTCTGCGCCTGGGAGGAGAGGGCGGAGCGCTGGTCGGAGGGCACGTCGGTCTGGTCGATGACGACGGTCAGCGGACCGTTGGAGCCGGGGCCGAAGGACTGCGCCATGATGTCGTAGGCCCGGCGGTCGGTGAACGACTTCGGGTCCGCGCCGTCGCCGATGTGGCCGAGCTGGATGGAGAGCAGCGGGATCGCCAGCACGAGGACGGTGACCAGGCCGCCCGCCAGGAACCACCAGGGGCGCCGTTCCACGCGCTGCGCGTAGCGGTGCCAGGTGCCGTGCGCGGGTGCTCCGGGCTCCGCGTCCTTCGAGGCGCCCTTCGAGGCGCCCTTCGAGGCGTCCGTCGCGGCGACCGGCTCCGCGTCCGTCTCCGCGACCGGGCGGCGCACGTGGTAGCGGTCGATGCGCTTGCCGATGAGGCCGAGGAGCGCGGGTACGAGGGTGAGGGCGCCGACGACCGCGGAGACCACCGTGACGGCCGCGGCCACCCCCAGTTTGCCGATGAACGAGACGCCGGAGACCGAAAGACCGGCCAGCGCGATGATGACGGTGCAGCCGGAGACGAGGACCGCCCGTCCGCTGGTGGCGTTCGCGCGCCCCGCCGCTCGCACGGGATCGGCACCGTCCATGAGGTTCTGCCGGTGCCGGGTGATCAGGAACAGGGCGTAGTCGATGCCGACGCCGAGCCCGATCATCGTGGCCAGGGTCGGTGACACCGTGGCGAAGGTGAAGGCGGAGGCGAGCAGCCCCAGGCAGGCCAGGCCGCCGATCACGCTGATCAGCGCCGTGAGGAGCGGGATGCCCGCGGCGATCACGCTCCCGAACCCGACCAGCAGTACGACGATCGCCACCGCGAAGCCGATCAGCTCGCTGACCCGGTCGTCGGCCGCGGGTCTGGCCAGTTCGCCCAGCGGTCCGCCGTACTCGACGTCGGCGCCGGCCGCGCGCAGCGGCTGCACGGAGTCGTCCACGCCGTGGAGGTAGTCGTCGCCGAGGGTGGAGGGCTGTACGTCGAAGCGGACGGTGATGTACGCGGTCTTGGCGTCGGAGGAGAGGGGGCCGACGTCAGGCTGCGACTGGCCCGAGGAGGTCTCCAACGGGTTCTGTACGGCCAGGACGTGCGGCAGTTTCTGGAGGTCGCCGACCGTCTGGGACATCTGCGAGGACAGGTCGGTCAGCGGTTTCGACCGGTCCTGGAGCACGATCTGGCTGCTGTAGCCGCCGGCCGCCGGATCGTGCTCCTTCAGGACGTCCAGTCCCTGCTGCGACTGGACGCCCGGCAGGGAGAAGTTGTCCTCGTACTCCCCGCCGAACGCGCGGTTGAGCAGGCTCAGGGCGACGAGGGCGGCCAGCCACAGGACGATGACGGTCACGAAGTGCCGTGCGCACCATTCACCGAGCCGGCGCAGTCGCATGGGTCGCTCCCAGCGGAGACGTTCGATCACGTCCATTAAACGTCCCGATGATCACCGCGTCCTGTTGGACGGGCGCCCTCGTCCCGCGGCTGCCGGGGTCAGCCGATCGCGTCCGCCAGGACCGTGGCCGTCTTCGCGACCAGCGGGTTGTCCGCGGTGGCGGCCGGGTCGGGCTTGGTGGTCAGCACGGCGATGACGACCGGGGTGCCGTCCGGGGTCCAGGCGATACCGACGTCGTTGGCCGTCCCGTACTGGCCCGTGCCCGTCTTGTCGCCGACCGTCCAGTCCTGGGGCAGGCCTTTGCGCAGGCGTTCACCGCCGGTCGTGTTGCCGAGGAGCCAGGTGGTCAGGCGGGTGCGGTCCTCGTCGCCGAGGGCGTTGCCCAGGGCGAGCCGGGCGTAGGTCCTGGCGATGGCGGCTGGGGTGGTGGTGTCCTCGATCCGTCCCGGCTCGGCGGAGTTCAGGGCCGGTTCCCAGCGGTCCAGCCGGGTTCTCGGGTCCCCGAGGGAGCGGCAGAAGCGGGTGACCGCCGTGGGGCCGCCCAGCTCGGTGAGCAGCAGGTTGGCGGCGGCGTTGTCGCTGTAGCGGATCGCCGCGTCGCAGAGTTCCTCGACGGTGAGGCCCGCCGCCACGTTCTCCGGCTTGACGGTGACCGCTCCGCCGCCGGACGCCGTCACGTAGTCCCCCGTGTAGTGGATCCGCCTGGCGAGCGTCTCGCCGTGCCGGTCCAGGTCCCGCAGTACGGCCGCGACCGCCAGCGTCTTGAACACCGAGCACATCGGGAAGAGCTCCGACGCCCGGTACCGCGCGGTCGCCTTCGTCCCCAGGTTGTGGGCGAACGCGCCGACCCTGGCGCCGTGTTCCTCCTCCAGTGCCCGCAGTCGGGCGTGTATCTCGTTCCGGGTACGGAGGTTCGCGTGCGCCTGCCCTCCGGTGAGCGCGAGTGCGGCGGTCGCGGTGGCCGTGGTGAGCAGGGTGCGGCGCGTTGTCGTCGTGCTTAGGATTTCTCGTCCTCCAGTCCCTGTACGAAGTGGTCGAACTCGCCCGCCTGTACGCCCAGTACGAACGCGTCCCACTTCTCCTGAGTTGTAGTGACGATGTTCGTGGGGTCACCGGTTTCACGGATGTACACGAGGTCCTCGTCCCCGAAGGCGAGCTCGATCCAGGGACCGGGGCCGGTCTCGTCGTCGGGGGCGGCGCGGGTCCACTCCAGATCCGGGGGGATGTCAGCCACGGGGTGAGTCCTGTTTGAGGGTGCGCAGGAGGGTGCGGAAGGTGGCGGGGGCGGCGCTGAGTATCGCCGCGGTGGGGTCGCTGCTTTCGGTGAGATGGATCGTTCCGGCGGTGCCTGCGGCGACATGTATGCAGGAGTTGCCCTGGGCGCAATATGAAGACTTCTGCCAGGTGGGTTCAGGCATCTTGGCTCCTTCACAGGTCATGGATGACTTTGTGGATGAAGTCTCGCGACTGCGCCGGGGGCATTGCTGTGGCCTCCATGCGGTCGAGCAGGACGCGGTACTTGTCGAGCTGGGCTTCGGAGTCCAGGAACGCCGGGCCGTGGGACTGGTCCAGGTTCACCGTGTCGAGCTGTGGCACCGGACCCTTGGAGTAGTAGATCGACTGGCCCGAACCGGGGAACGTTCCGGCGTCGAACGGGATCACGTGGAGGGTGATGTGTGGCCGTTCGGCCATGTCCAGCAGGTGCGCGAGCTGCGCGCGGGTCACTGAGGGCCCGCCGAACTTCATCCGTAGAGCGGCCTCGTGGATGATCGCCTGGTGCGGTGTCGGGGGGTCTCGGTAGAGAACCGCTTGCCGCTTCACGCGGAACGACACCCGGTGCTCGATGTCGGGGGGCGACATCTCGGGTACGTCTTGGCGGAAGATCTCGCGGCCGTACTCCGTGGTCTGGAACAGGCCGGGGATGTGCACGGTCACGGCGGAGCGCAGCATCGTGGCGTGGTGCTCGACCTCGGCGAGATCGAGCAGTATCGCGGGCAGCAGCTCGCGGTACTCCTCCCACCAGCCGCGACCCCGCTCGTTCGCCATGTCGCCGAGTGCGTCTACGAGGGCCTTGTCCCCGCAGTCGTAATGGCAGGCCAGTGTGCGCACCCGCTCGGGGCTCACCCCGGCACGCCCTGCTTCCACGTTGCTGATCTGGTTCTGCTGCACGCCGAGCAGCTTGCTGGCCTGAGTGGAAGTCAGGCCGGCGCGCTCCCGGAGTTTGCGCAGCTCGGTACCCAACCGGAGTTGACGACCCGTCGGGTTGCTTCTCACGGGCTGGCCCGCCTCCCTCGTACAGCAGGTCACCCACACGGGTGATTGATCAGCCCTTTCACGGAAACCGTGTAAGACCTTTTACGGTTGCCGCTACTTTATAGCTCGGGCCCTCGCCCAGAAGCACCCCGCTCGACGGAGCGACCGCGGTCACTGGGCAACGTAACCAAACCACCCAACTACCCACCGAACCGGGAGACTTCCGATGGCAACCGTATCCCCGTCCTGGGCCTACACCCTTCAGCTCCCCCACGATCCCCGTGCCCCCGGCATCGCCCGGGTCACCCTCCGCAGCGTCCTCGCCGCGCACGGGCTGACCGAACTCACCCCCACCGCCGAGCTGCTGGCCTCCGAGCTGCTCACGAACGCCCACCTGCACACCCGGGGCCCGTACGTCCTGCGCCTGCACGCCGCCGAGCCCGACCGGCTCCGTATCGCCGTCTGGGACACCGATCCGACGGTCCCCCCGGGCTTCTCCGGCGAGCCCGGCGGGACCGTACCCCCGGACGATGCCGAACACGGCCGGGGCCTGCACCTCGTACGGGCCTGCGCGGACACGTGGGGCGTGTCGGTGCTGCGGGAGCTGGGGGCCTCGAAGGGCGGGAAGCTGCTGTGGGCGGAGTGTCAGAGGGGTGGCCTATGGTGATTGTTCATGTTCGGAGCGTGAAGGGGGGTCGGCGTGGCAGAGCTTGAGCAACGCTTCAAGGGGGCCGCGTGCACACGCGCGGGGCGTGAAGGCCAGTCGGTGGAGGAGACCGCACAGTACGGTGGATTCACCGCCGAGCGAGGTGTCGGGCCTCCCGCCGATCCCGCTCGCGCAGCCGAGGAAGAGGAAGGTCGGAGGTCGTGCGCCGTGCCCATGCCGTCCGTGCCCCGTATCCATCCGAAGCCCCGCCCCGGGAATCTGCGCGAGGTCGCCGAGAAGATCGAGGAAGCGACGGGTCTGCGTGTGCAGATTCTGGGAGGGAAGCTTGTGATGTCCCCGACGCCGCGTGGCAAGCACGCGGGAGTGATCCATCTCCTTGAGGGGATCATCAGGCCGAAGCTGCGGACGGAGCTTGTCGCGGTGGAGGTGTCGTCCATCGCGATGCCGGACGAAGCGGACGACTTCGTGACACCCGATCTCCTGGTGTGCCCCAGGGATTTCCTGGAGTCGGACGACTGGCTGCTCGATCCGCGTGACGTCGAGGTCGCTGTCGAGGTCATCTCGCAGTCCGAGAAGTCCAGAGGAATCCGGGACAAGGCCGACTGGTACGCCGTCGCGGGCGTCGCCGTCCTCCTTGTCATCGATCCCCGCAAGGGCACCTGGGCCCTGCACACCCGTCCGGACAACGGCGCATACCGTGACGTGCTGCCCGGCAAGTACGGCGAGCCCGTACCGCTCCCGGAGCCGCTCGGTTTCGAGGTCGCGACGGACGGATTCCCGGTGTACGGGAGCTGAGTTCCTGACCAGGAGAGCCCTGGCGACGGTACCGGGGACTGCTGACGGCGGGTCAGTGGGCCATGGGTGGGTGCGACGGACGGCTGTGCGGCACCGGGCCGTATCAGGTTGTGCGTGATCATCCCGTTGTGTGGTGGGCGCCTCTACACTGACCTCGGCGGACTCCTGTGCGGTGAGGGGCGGTTGACGGTGCGTAAGGCATGGGTCGTGGCGATCGCCGCCGTCGGGGGCGGACTCAGCTTCGTGATGGTCCTCGTCGTCGGTGTGTATCTGGTCGCGGGGAACCTCGCGGGCGGCGGCGGGGCGATCACCCTCGCCAAGGGCGCCGTGCCGGCCGCGTATCAAACGCTCGTGCAGAAGTGGGGCAACCTCTGCACCGCCATCAACCCGGCGCTGCTGGCCGCGCAGTTGTACCAGGAGAGCGGGTTCAACCCGACCGCCCAGAGCCCGGCGGCGGCGCAGGGGATAGCGCAGTTCATCCCCGGAACGTGGGCGACACACGGAATCGACGGCGACGGTGACGGCGATCGCGACGTATGGGACCCGAATGACGCGATTCCGTCGGCCGCCTCCTACGACTGCGAGCTCGCCTCGTACGTGAAGGACGCGCCGGGGGACCCCACGCACAACATGCTCGCCGCCTACAACGCGGGGGCGTACGCGGTCATCAAGTACGGGGGCGTACCGCCGTACAAGGAGACCCAGAACTACGTGAAGACGATCACCACGCTGCAGGCGAGTTTCGCCGCGCCGGTGACCCGCGTCGACCCCTCCAAGCAGGCCGCGGCGGCCATCTCGTACGCCCAGGACAAGCTCGGCACGCCCTACCTGTGGGGCGGCAACGGCACCGCTGACCAGGGCGGACGCTTCGACTGCTCGGGGCTGACGAAGGCCGCGTACGAGAGTGTGGGGATCACCCTGCCGCGCGTGGCCAACGACCAGTGGAACGCGGGGCCGCACCCCGCCCGGGAAGAGCTGATGCCGGGGGACCTGGTGTTCTTCTCGGACGACCTCACCAACTCGCGGACCATCCGGCACGTCGGTATCTACGTGGGCGGCGGATACATGATCGACGCACCCCGGACAGGGGCCGTCATCCGCTTCGACCCCATCGACACCCCCGACTACTTCGGGGCCACCCGAGTGACCGAAGATGGCGCGAAAGCATTGCCCACAACGGTGTGAACCACCCCTCTGAGCTGCGGCGATGTATCTCTCTTCGATAACGTCTGAGTGATCATTCGGTGGAGGGTGGAACGTATATCAGGGGACTGTGCGTTCCTTTTCTCGTAGAGCTGATCTACGACCACGGGGGTGGGACAGAGCGCCGCACGAAAGGCTGCGCGCGCGGGAAAGACGACGAAGGGGCCGCAGCACCATGGCTGGACTCGCCGAATCCGGTTCCAATCCCGACGTCGACCTGCTCTACGACATCAACCGCCTGGCACAGGAGGCTCCGCGCTGGTTCGACCGCGGCGTCGAGTTCGTCGGTGAGTACGGGCTGCTGATCGCGATGGGGCTGCTGGTCGCCGGCTGCTGGTGGGCCGTGCGGCGGCGGGGCGGCGAGGAGGCCGCGTCGTCCGTGGCCGCGGTGATCTGGGCGCCGCTGGCCGCAGGCATCGCCGTCCTGGTGAACGTGCCGATACGGGACTTCGTGGCGCGCCCCCGCCCCTTCGTCGACCACCAGGGCCTGGACGTGCTGGTGTCCGGCAAGACCGACTACTCCTTCGTCAGCGACCACGCGACGCTCACCATGGCGGTGGCCGTCGGACTCTTCATCGCCCACCGCAGGTTCGGCCTGGCCGGCATAGGGCTCGCGCTGATCGAGGGCTTCTGCCGGGTCTACATGGGCGTGCACTACCCGACGGACGTGATCGGCGGCTTCGCCCTGGGCACCGCGGTCGCCCTGCTGCTCTCCCCGCTCGCGATGCTGCTGCTGACGCCGTTGACCAAGGCGGTGGAGGGTTCCGCGCGCGTCGGCGGGCTGATCCGGGCGCGCGGGGCGGCCCTCCCCGGCTCGGGCGAGGAAGCGGTGCTCACCGGGGCCCGGGTGGAGCGGCCCGAGGACCGGGACCTGGCGGCGTAGTCC
The DNA here is from genome assembly GCF_044751025.1 of Streptomyces sp. NPDC088747. Lineage (NCBI taxonomy): Bacteria > Bacillati > Actinomycetota > Actinomycetes > Kitasatosporales > Streptomycetaceae > Streptomyces > Streptomyces sp. NPDC088747. Next base: position 207,266 of record NZ_JBIVKZ010000018.1, on the reverse strand, counting down.
CGCGAAGCGGGAATCCACGCGGCGAGGGGCGGGGACCAAGTCGGTCTCCGCCCCTCGCCCTTGTGCGGCCTCGGCCGGCTCAGGCGCCCGGCTCAGGCGCCCGGCGGAACCAGGATCGCCCAGTCCGCGCCCGGCGCCGTCTCGCTGCCGTCGGCCAGTAGCGCGGTCACCCAGTAGTGGTGCGTGGTGCCGGAGGCGGCGGTCGTGTCCGTGTACGAGGTGCCGGTGACCGGCGTGTCACCGGTCAGGCTCGTGTATTGGCCCGCGGCCGGGTCCCAGCGCAGGACGCGGTAGCCGGTCGCGCCCTGGACCGTGTTCCAGGACAGTTCCACCGTGCCCGAGTCATCGGCGGAGGCCGTCAGGCTCACGGGGGAGCCCTCGGGCGTGCTGACCGAGGGGGTCAGGTCGAGCTCGAAGACACTGCTGACCTGCGCGGTGCCGGTCCACTTGAAACTGGAGTTGTAGCTGGTGTCGACCGCGTCGATCCAGTAGCAGCGCTCGTCGCCGTCGGGCAGGGTCGCGTCGACGTAGTGCGTCGTGCCCGGCGCCAGATAGGCCCACTCGCTCCCGGAGCACACGGCCTCGTCGTCGCTCCGGAGCACCTCGCCCCGGTAGACCGTGTACCGCTTGAGGTCCGTCTCGGAGTTGGCGTTCCAGTCCAGGACGATGCCGTACTCGGTTGCCTCGGAGGTCAGTCCGGTGACGGCGGCCGGCGGAGTGGTGTCCCGGTCCGAGGCGAGTGTGGTGACGCTCGCGGTGGCGGAGGCCACGGACTCGCGGTCGCCGTCGTCGAACCCCTTGATCACGTAGTGGTACGTGGTGTTCGCGGACGTCGAGCCGTCCTCGCAGCTGTACTGCCTGCGGCCGTCGGCCAGCTTGACGGAGGTGATGTCGCAGCGGATCGGCTCGGTGGCGGTGTTCACCGGCAGGGACCTGGAGCGGTAGACGTTGAAGGAGTAGTAGCTGCCGTCCGTGTCCGGGTGGGTCTTCCAGCTCAGGTCGACCCGGTCGGCGTCGGGCTTCGCGGTCACCTCGTGCGGCGCGGCGACGGGCCGGACCGCCGTCGCGACGGCGGCCTCGGAGAGCCTGCCCGCCCCGTCGACGGCCTTGACCCAGTAGGTCGAGGACTCCTTCGAGCGCGGGGCCGTCGTGTCGGTGTAGGTCGTGCCCGTCGCGGACTTGCCGAGGACGAGCGTGCCGTTCCTGTACCGCGTCACGCTGTACTTCACCGCGCCGGGCACCGGGTTCCAGGTGAGCTTGACGCCCTCGTCCAGGCCCTGCGCGGCGAGGCCGGTCGGCGCGGTGACCGCGACGGTCACGACCTTCTGGTCGGCGCTGCCCGTGGAGACGTTGCCCGCCCTGTCGTAGGCGCGGACCTCGTAGAAGTACGTGCGGCCGGGCGTGGACGGCAGGTCCGACATGGTGGTGCCGGTGGTCGTCCCGAGCGCCGTCCAGGTGCTGGTGCCGTCCTGGCGACGGTGGAGGCGGTACCCGGCGAGGTCCATCTCCTTGTTCCGAGCCCAGGTCAGCACGGCCTTCGCCGTCGCGTTGTCGAGCTTCGCGGTCACCCCGGCCGGCGCCAGCGGCTTGACCTTGTCGACGGTGGCGGTGGTACGGGGCGTGTACGTCAGCTTCACGTTGGCGGCGCCGGTCCAGGCGGCGTAGTCGACCCGGAGGCTGTGCTTCCCCGCGGGGATCGTCAGGTTGACCGACTTCTTCCGCGTGGACGAGACGTTCTTCCACAGGTCGATCCTGCGTACGCCGTCGACGTAGACGCGTATGCCGTCCTGCGCCTCGGCGGCGAACGTGAAGGGGCCGCCGGACCCGAAGTCGCGGGTGACGCTCCAGCGGACGGAGAAGTTGTCCTTGGGCAGGGTGACCCCCGCCGGGTCGCCGGTGCCGTAGTTCTCGTTGACCGCGCTGTCGCAGTCCGTCTTCTTCGGGGTGCCCGAGAAGCTGGTGTTGGCGAAGAACTGGCGCTTGAACACGGGGGAGGCGCAGCTGACGGCGGCCGAGGCCGGGCTCGCTTCGACAGCGAGCAGTCCGCCCGCCGCCGCGGCGACGACTACGACGGAGACGGGTCTCAGCCCGGTACGGGTCTTCACAGGTGGGAGAGGCCTTTCGCGCACAGGTTCGAGAGTTGCGCGTAGAAGACCAACGGCCGGGGCGGTTGGTTGTACGGGATCTTCACCGACCGCCCCTGCCAGGACCCGAGTTACAGCGCCTGGGGGAAGGTGAAGACGCGCTTGGGGTCGTACACCCTCTTCAGGGCGGTCAGGCGGGGGGCCGCGTCGCCGTAGTACGCCTTGCGCCAGTTGGTGAGGGTGGGGTCCGTGTAGTTCTGGTAGGCGGCGCCGGACGCGTGCGGGGCCATGGCCTTGTGGGCCGTGGTCAGCCAGGACTCGGCGGTCGCGCCGGAGGTGCCCGCCTGCCAGGCGGCGATGTACTGGGCGAGCATGCGCGAGCGGCGGTGCACGAAGGCCGTCGCGGTGGGGGAGACGCGGTTGACCGCGCCGCCCAGTGCCGTCAGGGCGATGCTGCCGGTGCCGCCCCGGACCGTCGAGATCTGGTTCAGCAGGGCCTGGATGCCCGCCGAGGACAGGGAACGGTCGAAGAAGTCGGATCGGGCCGCGTACGTCTCGCGGCCCAGCGCGCCCTGCGTCGAGCGGCCCGGGGTCGAGCCGGGCAGATGGCACTGGGCGTCGGTGGAGAAGGCGGAGCAGCCCGCGTACACCTCCATCGAGTCCTCGTACGACCTGCGCTTGAGCGAGACGCTGCTCGCGGGGGCGCCGATCGTGTCGGCCAGGCGGTCCACGGCGTTCTGGAGTTCGCCGTACGTGCCCAGGGAGAACGCCGATATGGAGACCGTGGGGGTGCCGCCGGCCGCGTTGGCGAGGTGGCAGGAGGACCAGATCTCGTCGGGCTGCGTCGGGCCCCACTCCTGCCACGCCCTGACCACGGCGGCGGCCCTGGACCAGGGCCAGCTCATGTACGCCGTCACGGACTGCGGGGCCGGGTGGGTGCGGTAGCGGAGTTCGGTGACGACGCCGAAGTTGCCGTTGCCCGCGCCGCGCAGGGCCCAGAAGAGGTCCTTGTTCTCGGTGGCGTTCGCGGTGAGCTGCTTGCCGTCCGCGGTGATCAGCGTCGCCTGGGTGAGGCTGTCGCAGGTCAGGCCGTACGCGCGGGAGACCACGCCGTGGCCGCCGCCGAGGGTGAGGCCGGAGACGCCGACGGTGGGGCAGGAGCCGGCGGGGATGGTGACGCCCTTCGCCGCGAGGGCGCGGTAGACGTCGATCAGCTTGGAACCGGCGCCGACCACGGCCTCGGCGGCGCTCGCGCGGATCTGGTTCAGCTTCGACACGTCGATGACCAGACGGCCGTTGCCGGAGGACCAGCCGGCGTAGGAGTGGCCGCCGTTGCGGATCGAGATCCGCAGGGCGTGGGCGCGGGCGTACGCCATGGCGGTGGTGATGTCGGCGGTGTTGGCGACGTAGGCAACGGCGGCGGGCTTCAGGGAGTCGAAGCGGGTGTTGTAGAGCTGGTGCGCGGCCGGCCAGGTCTGGTCTCCGGGGCGGACCAGGGTGCCGTCGAGGTCCCTGGACAGGGCCGTCCAGTTCGCGGTGGTCGCGGGGGTGGTGGTGGCTGTGTGGAGGGAGGCGGAGGCGGAGGTGGAGGTGGTGGGCTTGGTCGCGCCGGGGGGCGGGGTTTTTCCGGTGGTGGTTCTGCCCGGGTCGTCGCACGCGGTGGTGGCCGTCGCCGTGAGTGTGGCGGCGGCGCCGCCTATGAACGTACGCCGTTGCATGTGGGCCTCCCGATGGTTCTCTTGAACGAGACGGGTGCCCGGGGGGCGGGGTTCCATGGGAGTGGAGCGGAGGGGAGTGGAGTGTGGGGGTGGCGGGTTCGGCTGCGGGGAGGGTTTTTTCGCCCCCTCCGCCCCTTCCCGTCCCGTTTCCGGGGGCTGCGCCCCCTAGCCCCCCGCTTCGCGCTTCGCGCTCGTCCTCAAACGCCGGACGGGCTGGGACCCGAGCGGGCTGAATCTGGCGGGTGTCAGAGGACCGCCAGGTTCAGAGGACCGTCAGGTTCACGATCCAGAAGCTCACGGCTGCTACCAGGGCCGCTGCCGGCATCGTGATGAACCAGCCGAGGATGATGTTCTTGGCGACGCCCCAGCGGACGGCGTTGAGGCGCTTGGTCGCGCCGACGCCCATGATGGCGGAGGTGATGACGTGGGTCGTGGAGATCGGGGCCTTGAAGATGTAGGCCGTGACGAACATGATCGACGCGCCGGTGGTCTCCGCGGCGAAGCCCTGGGGCGGGTCGAGTTCGATGATCTTCCGGCCGAGCGTGCGCATGATGCGCCAGCCGCCGGCGTACGTGCCCAGGGACAGCATCATCGCGCAGACGATCTTCACCCAGACCGGGATGGGGTCGCCCGGACCCTGGACGTCGGCGATGACCAGGGCCATCACCACGATGCCCATGGTCTTCTGGGCGTCCTGGAGACCGTGGCCGAGAGCCATGCCGGCGGCGGAGACGGTCTGGGCGATGCGGAAACCGCGCTTGGCCTTGTGCGGGTTGGAGCGGCGGAACAGCCACATGATGGCGGTCATCACCAGATAGCCGACGACCAGGCCGACCAGCGGCGAGGCGAACATCGGGATCACGATCTTGTCCAGCACGCCGTGCCAGTAGACCGTCGTGCCGCCGGCCAGCGCCGCGCCCACCATGCCGCCGAACAGGGCGTGGGAGGAGGAGGACGGCAGGCCGAAGTACCAGGTGACCAGGTTCCAGGTGATCGCGCCGATCAGCGCCGCGAAGAGGATGCCCATCCCCTTGGAGCCCTCGGGCGTCTCGATCAGCCCCTCGCTGACCGTCTTGGCGACCCCGCTGCCGAGGAACGCGCCCGCCAGGTTCATGACCGCGGCCATCGCGAGCGCCGCCCGCGGTGTCAGTGCCCGCGTCGATACGGACGTCGCGATCGCGTTCGCCGAATCGTGGAAGCCGTTCGTGTACGTGAATCCGAGCGCGACCCCGATGGTCACGATCAGCGCGAAGGTGTCCATGAAGAGGTCAGGACTCCTTGACCGCGATGGTCTCCACCGTGTTCGCCACGTGCTCGAACGCGTCGGCCGCTTCCTCCAGCACGTCCACGATCTGCTTGAGCTTGAGCACGTCCATGGCGTCGTACTTGCCGTTGAAGAGCTGGGCGAGCAGCTTGCGGTGGATCTGGTCGGCCTGGTTCTCCAGGCGGTTGACCTCGATCCAGTACTCGGTGAGGTTGTCCATGGTGCGCAGGTTCGGCATGGCCTCGGCCGTCAGCTCGGCCGCCCTGGCCAGCACCTCGATCTGCTGCTCCACACCCTTGGGGAGCTCCTCGACCTGGTACAGCACGACCAGGTCGACGGCCTCCTCCATGAAGTCCATGATGTCGTCGAGGGACGAGGCCAGGTTGTAGATGTCCTCACGGTCGAACGGTGTGATGAACGAGGAGTTCAGCTGGTGGAAGATCGCGTGCGTGGCGTCGTCACCGGCGTGTTCCGCGGCCCGCATACGCTCTGCGATCTCGGTCCGGCCGGAGGCATCGGCCCCGAGCAGTTCCATGAGGAGTTTCGAGCCCGTGACGATGTTGTCCGCGGATGCGGAGAACATGTCGTAGAAGCTCGTCTCCCTGGGGGTCAGACGAAAGCGCACTTGGGGTCCTCGGGGTGCTTCGGTTTCGGTCAGGCTGATGCTAGGCGCATCATCCGGCCACGGCTAATGGGCCGTCTCCCAGTGTCGCCCATCGGGCACAGTGATCAGCACAGGGTCCGGCCCCGCCATCGGGCAAGGGGGCTATACCCAGCAAAGTTCGATACCATATACCTACCAGGGGTATATGTAAGCGGCGAACCGGACGGGATCTCGACAAGATCCTCCGGAATATCCTCCGAGGTGTCCCCGGGGCCCTCCGGGAGCGCCGACAGGACCATCAGGAGGACGCGATGACCACCACCGAGGCCGGCGCGCCGACGCCCTCCGGCGAACCCCCGCAGCAGGTGGTGACCGACCACGACCGTGGTGTGCACGGCTACCACAAGCAGAAGGACGAGCACCTCAAGCGGCTGCGCCGGATCGAGGGCCAGATCCGCGGCCTCCAGCGGATGGTCGACGAGGACGTCTACTGCATCGACATACTCACCCAGGTCTCCGCCTCCACCAAGGCCCTCCAGTCCTTCGCCCTCCAGCTCCTGGAGGAGCACCTGCGTCACTGCGTCGCGGACGCGGCCGTCAAGGGCGGCGACGAGATCGACGCGAAGGTCGAGGAAGCGACGAAGGCGATCGGCCGGCTGCTGCGCACGTGAGATGTCCCGCATCCGCGCGGTGCGACGCCGTGTGCCGGGTGACGGCGACGGGGGAGGGCTATGGGGCCGGCCCCGGTGGCGCGAAAGCGTCGGTGTGGCGGGGGCCGGGCCACACCCCACTGGCCTGAACGGACTACGGGTTCATGGCCCGCACCGTCTGACGCTCGCGCTCATGGGTGCGAGCGTCGGCCACCTTCAGCACCTCGTCGATGCTCTCAAGACTGAGCCGGTCCTCAAGGGCGGCCGAGGCCGCGATGATCAGGTCTCCGCACAGCTCGATCTCGGCGAGGGCCACGTGGTCCTGAACCGCCGTACCGCCGACCGGAGCCACGTACATCACCTCTTCCTGCCGTCACCGACTTCCTAGAGTAGGTAGCGGCCTACACACCGCGCATGGCACGGAAGAACCATTTCCGGCCCCCAACTCCTCCTACGCCCGCCCCAGCCCCCGCCGCCCGGGGCTATTCGGCGATCTTTCCGGCGAAGATGTCCGCGGACTCCGGCAGCCGTACGTCGACGGCGACCCCGAAGTCGTACAGCAGGGTCGTCGAGGCGACGGCGACGGTGCCCTTGTGCTGACCGTTGACGAAGCTGAAGCGGTGCCGGACCTTGCGCAGCCGTCCCTGCTCGTCGAGGTAGGCGTCGAACGGCACCCGGGCGGTGGCGAACCCTTTCGCCGCGGCCTTCAGCGCGTCCCGGTCGGCCTTCGGCGCGCTGCTCGCGGCTACGCCGAGGTCGGCCGTACCGCGGTAGTGCCGCACCGCGGTGCCCGCGAACTCGGTCCTGCCGACGTACGACGCGGTCCGCGCCCCGCGCAGCAACTCGGCCGCCACGTACGGATCGGTGGCGCCGCCCGTCACCAGGTTTCCGTCGGAGAGGGTGGCCGTGTCGACGCGGACCCACTTGTCGGCGGGGACACCGGCGCCGCGGTTCTTCATGAACAGGGCGCCCGGGGCGAGCAGCTCGGTGATGGGCCGGTGTTCGTCGGCGCCCGCGGGATCCGGCGGCAGCAGCACCTTCAGCCGGCCCCGGCGCAGCTCGAAGTCGTAGACGCCCTCGCCCCGGACGGTGACCCTGGTTCCGCCGGTGGCCATCTCCATGGACGTACGGGCCTTCGCGCTGCCCGCCCGGCGCAGGGTGGCGGCGGCCCGGTGCAGCACCTCGACGCCGTCCGCGCCGGCGGCGGCGCGGGCGTCCTCGGCGACGCCGGTCCCCTCCGAGCACCCCGTGAGACAGACACCGACCAGCAGTCCGGCCGTCGCGACGGCGGCCATCCGGCCGGTCCGCCCGTCGTCCGTCACCCGTGACACCATCGCCTGCCGACCCCCAGCCGGTCCGTCCCGGGGCCCTCGGTCCTCCCCGTCGACCGCTTAACGACGTGTGGGGGTGCTTGTCACGCGTATGCGCGCCGTTCACTTGCCCTGGGTAACGTTGTCGACGTGCCGCAGCAGGACGAGACCGCCCAGACCCAGGAACATCGGACGACCACGGTGGAGCAGGGCCGTTTCTGTCTGGCCCGCTGCACCTGCGGGTGGCGCGGCCCGGCGCGAAGAGCCCGGAGCATGGCCCGCACGGACGCGCTGGAACACGGTCAGGGGTAGGGCCGCGGTAAGAACACGGTGAGAATACGAGCGGGCCCGCCCCCGGGAGCCAGGGGCGGGCCCTTCTCGTCCTCACGGTGGCACCGCCATGCAGCACCGCGAGGGGTTCGGGAGGCGTCGGCTCAGCCGAAACGGCCCGAGATGTAGTCCTCGGTGGCCTGGACCGACGGGTTGGAGAAGATGCGCTCCGTGTCGTCGATCTCGATGAGCCTGCCGGGCTGGCCGACCGCGGAGAGGTTGAAGAAGGCCGTGCGGTCGGAGACGCGGGCGGCCTGCTGCATGTTGTGCGTCACGATGACGATCGTGAAGCGCTCCTTCAGCTCGCCGATCAGGTCCTCGATCGCGAGGGTGGAGATCGGGTCCAGGGCCGAGCAGGGCTCGTCCATGAGGAGCACCTGCGGCTCCACCGCGATCGCCCGCGCGATGCACAGACGCTGCTGCTGACCACCGGAGAGGCCCGAACCGGGCTTGTTCAGGCGGTCCTTGACCTCGTTCCAGAGGTTGGCGCCCTTGAGGGACTTCTCCACGACGTCGTTCAGCTCGGACTTCTTGTAGGAGCCGTTGAGCTTCAGACCGGCCGCCACGTTGTCGAAGATCGACATGGTGGGGAAGGGATTGGGGCGCTGGAAGACCATGCCGATCGTGCGGCGCACGGCGACGGGGTCGATGCCGTGCCCGTACAGGTCCTCCTCGTCCAGCAGCACCTTGCCCTCGACGCGGCCGCCGGGGGTGACCTCGTGCATGCGGTTGAGGGTGCGCAGGAAGGTCGACTTGCCGCAGCCGGAGGGGCCGATGAAGGCCGTCACGGAGCGGGGCTCGACCGTCATGGAGATGTCTTCGATCGCCTTGTGGGCGCTGTAGTAAGCGGTGAGTCCGCTTACGTCGATTCGCTTGGCCATTTCACTCACTGCTTCTTTCGAGGGGGAGACGTCGGTCGCTGATATGGCCGCGTCAGCGACCTGTCTTGGGGGCCTTCCAGCGGGCGATGCCGCGAGCCGCCAGGTTGAGGATCATGATGAAGGCGATCAGGGTGAGCGACGCCGCCCAGGCACGGTCGTACGCCGCGCCCGAGCCCGCGCTGTTCGCGTACTGCTGGTAGATGTACAGCGGCAACGAGGCCTGTGCGCCTTCGAACGGGTTGTTGTTGATGAAGGGGTTGCCGAACACCAGCAGCAGTACGGGTGCGGTCTCGCCCGCGATACGGGCGACCGCAAGCATGATGCCGGTGACGATGCCGCCGAGGGAGGTCGGCAGGACCACCTTCAGGATAGTGCGCCACTTCGGGATGCCAAGGGCGAGGGAGGCCTCGCGCAGCTCGTTCGGAACGAGCTTGAGCATCTCCTCCGTGGAGCGGACGACGACCGGCATCATCAGGATCGCCAGGGCGAGCGAGCCGGCGAAGCCGAAGGGCTGCATGTCGAAGATCAGCATGATGCTCAGGATGAACAGACCGGCGACGATCGACGGGATGCCGGTCATGACGTCGACGAAGAACGTGATGGCCCGGGAGAGGTTGCCGCGCCCGTACTCCACGAGGTAGACGGCGGTGAGCACACCGATCGGCACCGCCATCACCGTGGCGAGGCCGACCTGCTCCAGGCTGCCGATGATGGCGGCGTAGATGCCGCCGCCCGGCTCGGTGTCGGCGACGACTCCCATCGAGTGGCTCAGGAAGTAGACGTCGAGGACCTTGATACCCCGCGAGATGGTCGTCCAGACCAGGGAGACCAGCGGCACGACGGCGAGGATGAAGGCGACCCAGACCAGGCTGGTGGCCACCCGGTCCTTGGCCTGCCGGCGGCCCTCGACGCGGGCGGCGATGCCGTACGTCCCGAAGATGAAGAGGACCGCGGCCATCAGGCCCCACTGGATGTTGCTGTCCAGGCCGGCGGCGGCGCTGATGCCGATGCCGAGGGCTACCGAGCCCGCGGCGATCGCCCACGGGGACCACTTGGGCAGCGTCGCGCCCTGGAGGGTGCTGGGACGCTTCGCGTTCAGGGTGTGGCTCATGCGTTGGCCCCCGAGTACTCCTTGCGGCGGGCGATGATCGCGCGGGCCGCGCCGTTGACCAGCAGCGTGATGACGAAGAGGACAAGACCGGAGGCGATGAGCGCGTCACGGCCCTGCTCGGAGGCCTCGCCGAACTTGCTGGCGATGTTCTGGGCGAAGGTGCCGCCGCCCGGGTCGAGCAGGCTGGCCTGGATGTCGAAGGTCGGCGAGAGGACCGTGGCGACGGCCATCGTCTCGCCGAGCGCGCGGCCGAGGCCCAGCATCGAGGCGGAGATCACGCCGGAGCGGCCGAAGGGCAGCACCGACATGCGGATGACCTCCCAGCGCGTGGCGCCGAGGGCGAGAGCCGCCTCCTCGATCATCTGCGGGGACTGCCGGAAGACTTCGCGGCTCACGTTGGTGACGACCGGGAGGATCATGATCGCGAGCAGGATGCCGACGGTGAGCATCGAGCGCGGGGCGCCGCCCTGCCACTCGAAGATGCCGGTCCAGCCGAAGTAGGCGTCGAGCCAGCCGAAGAGGCCGTTCATCTGCGGTACGAGGATGAGGGCGCCCCACAGGCCGTACACGATGGACGGCACGGCGGCGAGCAGGTCGATGACGTACGAGATGGGGCCGCCGAGCCTGCGCGGGGCGTAGTGCGTGAGGAACAGCGCGATGGCTACCGCGATCGGTACCGCGATGACCATGGCGATGATCGAGGAGACCACCGTGCCGAAGGCCAGGACGGCGATGCCGAAGTCCGGCGGGATGGCGGTGGGGTTCCACTCGAACGTGGTGAGGAAGTTGCTCTCGTCCTTGCTGATCGCGAGGACGGCACGCCAGGTGAGGAAGACCGCGATGGCGGCCATGATCACCAGGAGCAGGATGCCCGAGCCGCGGGAGAGACCGAGGAAGATCCGGTCACCCGGTCGGGTGGCGCCGCGGCTCGCGCGCTTCTGCTCGGTCTCGGTGGGTTCGGGGATCGGGGGAGGGGCTTCGGTGTTCTTCGTCGATATATCCATCGGGATTCTCCGGTCTGCGGAGTCGCACGAGATGTGGGGCTCCTGGCGGCGGTGCACCGGACGCGGTGCGGTCCGGCCCCGGGTATCGGGGCCGGACCGCACCGTCGGGGTTTAGCTCAGGGCCGCGATGGTGGTGCGGACCTTGGAGATGATGTCGGCCGGGATGGGCGCGTAGCCGGCGTCGGCGAGGAGCGCCTGGCCGTCCTCGCTGGCGATGTAGGTCAGGAACGCCTTCGTGGCGGGCAGCGTCTCGGCCTTGTTGCCCTTGTCGCAGACGATCTCGTAGGTGACGAGGGTGATCGGGTAGGCGCCGTCGGCCTTGGTGGTGTAGTTCAGCTGGAGCGCCAGGTCCGAGCCGGTGCCGACGACCTTGGCGTCGGCGATGGCCTTGGTGGCGTTGTCGACGGTGGCCTCGACCGGGGCAGCGGCACCGGTGTCGAGGGACGCGGCGTTGATGCCGTCCTTGGCGTAGGACAGCTCCATGTAGCTGATGGCGCCCGAGGTCTGCTTGACCTGGGCGGCGACACCGCTGGAGCCGCTCGCGGACTGGCCGCCCTTGGCCTGCCAGGCCTTGCCGCCCTCGTACTTCCAGTTGTCGGGCGTCGCGGCGATCAGGTACTTGGTGAAGTTGTCCGTGGTGCCGGACTCGTCCGAGCGGTGGAACGCCTGGATCTTGAGGTCGGGCAGCGTGGCGTCGGGGTTCAGCGCCTTGATCGCGTCGTCGTTCCAGTTGGTGATCTTGCTGTCGAAGATCTTCGCGATGGTCTCGGCGTCCAGGACCAGCTTGTCGACACCCGGGACGTTGTAACCGACCGCGATCGGGCCACCGACCATCGGGAGGTCGACGGCCTGGCCGCCGGTGCAGACGGCCTTGGAAGCGGTGATCTCCTCGGGCTTCAGCGCCGAGTCGGAGCCGGCGAAGGCGACCGTGCCCTGCGTGAACGCGGTGACGCCCGCGCCGGAGCCGCCGCCCTTGTAGTTGATCTGAACGCCACAGGCGGAGCTGAACTGCTTGACCCAGGCGTCGATCGCGTTCTTCTGCGCGGACGAGCCGTCGGCGAGCAGCTGGCCCTTGGCGTCGTCACACTTGATCGAGCTGGTGGAGCCGGTCGAAGCGCTCGTGTCGGAGCTAGCACCGGTGTCGTCCGAGCCGCACGCCGTGAGGGCCAGGGCGCCGGAGACGGCGAGAGCACCGAGGGTGAGGGCCCGCCGGTTCATGCGCTGCTGAAGCTTCACTTTCGGGAGTTCCTTCCAGGAGCCGCCGTCTGGTGGCGGCGTGCGAAGTCTGTGTGATGCGGAGGAGACATCCGTCAGGTCGCCTCGCACCGTGTAAGGCCGAAATTAGGCAGATCAGGTGAAGGCGCCGATGGCCAAAAGTGAACGGAGGGTGAACCCCTGCGGTCGGTGCGGTGAGGTCACGGAACGCTTACGTCGAGGACACGGAGAGATCCCGGATTTGGGGACCCGTGGGGAAACCCTACGTAACCGATCGGGGTCTCACACGTTGCGACGCCGCCACGGATGGCGGGTGCCGTACGTGAGGAAGGATTGACGGTGTGTGACGGAGCCGTCGATGTCAGGCCAGGTGCAGTGCGCTCAGGAGAGCGTCCACCAGCTCGCGGTCGCGGGGCTGGGTGAGGAGGGTGCGGGCCGCGTCCGGGGAGAGCCAGGCGATGCGGTCGACCTCGCGGTTGGGGGTGAAGCGGCCGTCCGTGGCCTTCGCGGCCCAGTAGCTGACCTCCTTGCGGCGGCCGCCCGCGTAGTAGAGGACGGAGGGGAGGCGGGCGCCGGGCGCGCAGCGGAAGCCGCTCTCCTCCTCCACCTCGCGCAGGGCCGCCGCGAGGTGTTCCTCGCCGCGCTTGAGCTTGCCCTTGGGGTGCGACCAGTCGTCGTACTTCGGCCGGTGGACCAGGCAGATCTCCAGCTCGCCCGGAACCCGGACGGGGGAGACGCGCCACAGGACACAGCCGGCGGCCTGGATGGTGTCGTCATCGGTCGTCGTCATGGGTACCTCCGGTTCGTCCCAGCGGGTCCCCTCCAAGGGCGTGGGCAGTCCTGGCGGGGCGTACGGCCTTCACGGCACGTGGGGTGTCACGGAAGGCGTGACGGCCTCACGGGGTGCGCACGGGTTCCTTCTGCCAGCTCTGCTGGAAGGCGAACCGTGCCGCCTCCACCTCGTGCCGCTGGTCGGCGTGCAGCACACCGAGGGCGTACGCCGTCGCCGGGGCGATGCGCGGGGTGCGGGCCGCGGCCGAGGCGGCCGAGGCGGCCTCGGCGGCGTCCCGGTGCTGGTTGAGGGCCTGGCCCGCGCCGAGCAGGCGTACGTCGACCGGGCACTCCTCGCCGTGCAGGACCTCGCGGGCGTAGCGGTGCAGGCGCAGCAGCAGGCGGACCTGGTGCCAGGGGGCGTCCTGGGGCTGCGGCGCGGTGTCGGCGGCGAGGCCGTGCACGAGGGCCTCCGCGTTGTAGGGGTTGCCCGCGGTGAGCAGCGGCAGGGTGCCGACGGCGTCGAGCAGCCGGCCCTCGGCGGCGGCGGCCGGCTGGCGCAGGTCGGTCGTGGTGGCCGTGCCGGTCAGCGGGACCTCGCTGGCCAGGACGGCGACGCTGTCCGCGACGGCGTGGAAGCGGGAGGAGCCCAGTGCCTGGAGGGCGGCCGAGTGGGCGCGGGTGCGGGCCAGGGTCAGCTGGCGGTCGAGCAGCGCGCCCGCCTTCGCGGCGCCGATGGTGAGACTGCTCTTGGGGGCCGCGCTCGCCCCGGGCCCCGCCTGTGCGGGGAAGCCGGTGGCCGAGCCCGTGCCGGACAGCCGGTTCAGTGCGCCGAGCAGCCGCTCCAGGCGGGCCGAGTAGGCGTGCTCGCGGGCCAGGGTGCCCGAGAGCCAGGCCAGTTCGGGGCGCATGCGCTCCGACCAGTCCGCGTCGAGCAGTGGCCGGAAGGTGTGCAGCGAGCCGCTGATCCGGCGGGCCGAGCGGCGCAGGGCGCGGGCCGCGTCGACGGACTCGTCCGAGCCGTTCGACGTGCCGCCGGTCTCGCGGTGCAGGCGCAGCGAGCGGAGGAACTCCGTCGCCTGGGCCCGCAGGTACCGCGCGAGGGCGTCCCCGGATGCGGACACGGACACGGACATGGTCCGGGCCGTGGGGTCGTGGGGGTCAAGGTTTCGCTGTGCCACGCCGGCGCCTCCGGGCGTCTATGAGCATCTCCTGGACGTTCCGCAGGGGCTGGCCCTCGGCATCGGTCGCGTGCCGGGTCCATTCGCCGTCCGGGCCCAGGTGCCAGGAAGCGGTGGTGTCGGACATACCGGTCTCGAACAGCCGGTTGAGGGCTGCCCGGTGGGCCGGGTCGGTGATCCTCACCAGGGCCTCGATGCGGCGGTCGAGGTTGCGGTGCATCATGTCGGCGCTGCCGAGCCAGATCTCGGGTTCGCCGCCGTTGCCGAAGGCGAAGACCCGGGAGTGTTCCAGGAAGCGGCCGAGGATCGAGCGCACCCGTATGTTTTCGGACAGGCCCGTGACGCCGGGCCGGACCGCGCAGATGCCGCGCACCCAGATGTCGACGGGCACCCCGGCCTGCGAGGCGCGGTACAGCGAGTCGATGACCGCTTCGTCCACCATCGAGTTGACCTTGATGCGGACGAACGCGGGGCGCCCGGCCTCGTGGTGCTGGACTTCCTTGTTGATCCGCGAGATCAGGCCGTCGCGCAGGGACTTGGGGGCGACGAGCAGCCGGCGATAGGTCTCACGGCGTGAGTAGCCGGAGAGCCGGTTGAAGAGGTCGGAGAGGTCCGCGCCGACCTGCGGGTCGGCGGTGAGCAGCCCCAGGTCCTCGTAGAGCCGGGCGGTCTTGGGGTGGTAGTTGCCCGTGCCCACGTGGCAGTAGCGGCGCAGGGTGTCGCCCTCCTGGCGCACCACCAGCGACAGCTTGCAGTGGGTCTTCAGGCCGACCAGCCCGTACACGACATGGCAGCCGGCCTCTTCGAGCTTCCTGGCCCACTTGATGTTGGCCTGCTCGTCGAAGCGCGCCTTGATCTCGACCAGGACGAGGACCTGCTTGCCTGACTCGGCCGCGTCTATCAGCGCGTCGACGATCGGGGAGTCGCCCGAGGTCCGGTAGAGGGTCTGCTTGATGGCCAGTACGTCCGGGTCACTCGCCGCCTGCTCCAGGAAGGCCTGGACGGAGGTGGAGAAGGAGTCGTACGGGTGGTGGAGCAGGACGTCCCGTTCGCGGAGCGCGGCGAAGATGTCGGGCGCGGACGCCGACTCGACCTCGGCGAGGTCGCGGTGGGTGCCCGCGATGAACTTCGGGTACTTCAGCTCGGGCCGGTCCAGGCCGCCGATGCCGAAGAGGCCGGTGAGGTCGAGGGGGCCCGGCAGCGGGTACACCTCGGCCTCGGAGATCTTCAGCTCGCGGACCAGCAGGTCCAGGACGTACCGGTCGATGGACTCCTCGACCTCCAGGCGCACCGGCGGTCCGAAGCGGCGCCGCATGAGCTCCTTCTCCAGCGCCTGGAGCAGGTTCTCGGCGTCGTCCTCCTCGACCTCCAGGTCCTCGTTCCTGGTGAGGCGGAACGTGTGGTGCTCCAGGACCTCCATGCCGGGGAACAGCTCTTCCAGGTGGGCCGCGATGACGTCCTCGATGGGGACGTAGCGGTTCGGGGCGGCCTCCAGGAAGCGGGAGAGCAGCGGCGGGACCTTGACGCGCGCGAAGTGGCGGTGGCCGCTGACCGGGTTCCGCACGACGACGGCCAGGTTCAGGGACAGGCCCGAGATGTACGGGAAGGGGTGCGCCGGGTCGACCGCGAGGGGGGTGAGGACCGGGAAGATCTGGTGCCGGAACAGGGTGAACAGGCGGGCCTGTTCCTTCTCCGTCAGCTCGCTCCAGCGGACCAGGTGGACGCCCTCCTCCGCGAGCGCGGGGGCCACGTCCTCCTGGTAGCAGGCCGCGTGCCGGGCCATCAGCTCGCGCGAGCGGGCCCAGATCATCTCCAGGACCTCGCGGGGCTGGAGACCCGAGGCGGACTTGGTGGCCACGCCGGTCGCGATACGGCGCTTCAGGCCCGCCACCCGGACCATGAAGAACTCGTCCAGGTTGCTGGCGAAGATCGCCAGGAAGTTGGCGCGCTCCAGCAGAGGTGTGTTCGGGTCCTCCGCGAGCTCCAGGACCCGTTCGTTGAACGCCAGCCAGCTGCGCTCCCGGTCCAGGAACCGGCCCTGCGGCAGCTGGACACCGTCCTCGACCATGTCCTCGTACTCGTCGAGGTCGGCGTCGAGGTCGGGTTCGAGGTCGGAGACGTTCGCCGCCACCGTGTGTGGACGGTGCGCGGCTATGGAACCGACGGAGGGCTGAGCGTGCTGGACCGGGGCCTGGGCGCTTGGGTGGCTCATGGACCCATTCTTCCGCGCCGGGGGCGTTACCGGCGCGTCGGAGAGCGCGGGCGGCAGCGAAGCGAGGCGGATGTTCCCGTTCAGCGGGGCTGGTACGGGCTCGTTCACCGTCTGAGGCAGGGGCTCGCTTCCGTCGGGAGGCGAAGGCTCTGGCACGGCGGGGTTCATTGGTCGAGCGTCGCAAGGTCGTCTGAATCGATGGTTACGAGGACATGACGTGCGGGATATGGAGGGGCGTCTCCCGGACGTCGGCGGGTCCGGGAGAACACGTCCATTCGGTGCTTGTCAGGCCGTACGCCGCTTGTCAGGCGGTACGCCGCTTCAGGGCCCGGAAGGTCAGGAAGACGGCGAGGGCGGCGACGGCGAGGAGTACGGCGGTCTCCGTGAGCTGGAGGGGCCAGAAGTGGGACGAGGGGTGGTGGACGGCGTAGAGGCCGGAGACGCCGTTCTCGCTCATGCACCTCCTGAGGTCGGCGCCCGTGCCGTCGAGGCAGGCGGGAGTCCGGGCCACCCGCTCGCCCGAGGTGAGGATCACACCCCGTTCCAGCAGTTCCGCGCTGTCCGGGACACGGGAGGCCGCGGCGCCCGTGACGGTCACCGCCGGCCACATGCTGTCCCGCAGGAGGTCCTCAAGGACCAGCAGGGCCACGGTGACGGCGACGGCCAGGCCCAGCGCGGGCAGCGTGCGGCGCAGCAGCATGCCGGCCAGGGCGCCCACCGCGAGGGCGCACAGGGCGGCGGCGACCGTGACGGTGCCGTTGGCGCGGAAGACGTCCGGCTCGTACCAGGCCTGGGCGAGGAGTTCGTGGCCGTCGTTCCACATCAGGCGGTGCAGGAGCACCAGCAGGGTGGTGCCGGCGGTGACCAGGGCGGCCGGCACGGCGAGCTGCGCCGCCAGCCAGCGCGCGGGGGTGACGGACTGCGTCCAGGCGAGGGCGGCCGTGCCGTTCTCCAGGTCGCGGGCGACGAGGGTGGCGCCCGCCCAATCGGCGACGAGGCAGGGCAGGTAGACGATGGCGGAGGTGGCGGTCGTGGCGATCAGGTCGTAGAAGCCGTAGGCCGGGCCGTCGAGCGCCGGGTCCACGCACGTCGGCTCCAGGGAGCACCGGGCCACCGTGCGGTTCCACTCCCGCACGCCGTCCGCGCCGGGGCCGTACGCCCACAGCAGGGCCGCCCCGGTCACCGTGACCAGTGCCGCCCATATCCACAGAGCGGTGCTGTGCACCCGCAGGGCGGTCCAGACCGTGCCGCGTGGCAGGAGCGGGGAGCGGCGCGGGGCGAGCGGGTGCGTGGCGGTGGCCGCGGTCATCGGCGCTCCTTGGCTGGGGTGAGTGGGCCGGTGTGGCGCTTCAGCAGGCGGAAGGCGAGGACGGCCGCGAGGGCGGTGAGGGCCAGCACGATGCCGGTCGCCGTGAGCTGGAGGGGCCAGTAGTGGGAGAAGGGGTGCGAGTCGGTGTAGTAGCCGACGGCGCCGAGGCGGTCGTAAAGGTCGCGGCACTCGGGGACCTCGCTGCTGCCGCAGTACGGGTTGGCGATCCGGGCGCCGGTGGAGGTGAGGAGGCCTTCGTCGACGGTGAGGCCCAGGCTCCTGGGGCTGTAGGCCGTGAGGTCGGTGACGGTCGTCACCGAGGGCCAGAGACGGGGGCGCGCGACGCCGACGGCCGCCCAGACGGCTCCCGTCGCCACGAGCGAGACGACGAGCGCGGCCAGGGAGCGGCGCAGTGCCAGTCCGGCGAGGGCGCCGGTGACCAGGCCGAACAGGGCGAAGGCGACCGTGGTCGGGCCGTTGGCGTGGAAGGTGAGGAGATCGGTCCAGGGCTTGGCGGTGTCGATCTTCCCGCGGCCCTTGGACCACACCAGGTTGTGCAGCAGCACCAGCACGCCGGTCCCGGCGGTGACGAGCGCGGCGGGGAGAGCCAGCTTGGCCGTCAGCCAGCGGGCCGGGGAGATGGACTGGGTCCAGGCGAGCTGCGCGGTGCCGCTCTCCATCTCCCGGCCGGTCAGTGAGGCGCCGGCCCAGGCGGCGACGAGGAACGGGACGAGGTTCACCGCGACGCTCATGTACTGCGTGAGCGACTTGTAGGTGAGGATCGCGTCCTGGTCGTAGGCGCAGGCGGCGCCCGTCATGTCGGAGCAGCCGTTCCACTGCCGCCATGCCGAGGCTGCCGCGTCCGTGAGCGGGCCGTAGAGCCACAGCAGCAGGCCTCCGGCGACGACGAGCAGGCCGGCCCAGACGTACAGGGCGGGGCGGTGCAGCCGCAGCATCACCCGGGTCATGGGGAGGGCGGAGACGGTGCTCATACGGCGTGCTCCTGGGCGGCGGGGCGGGTGGCGTCGAGGGACAGCGCGGGCACCTCGGGGCTGCGCAGATGCGCGAGGACCAGTTCCTCCAGGGAGGGCCGGTCGCCCCGCAGGTCGTCCGCGAGCGCGCCGCCGCGGCGTACGAGCGCGGTGAGCTGGCGTCCGGTGGTGCGGGACTCGACGACGGTGTGCGGGGTGAGGTCCCGGGCGGCGCCGGTGTCCGGGGCGAGCGCCGGGCCGGTGAGCAGGGTGTGCGCGTCGAGCAGGTCGTCCAGGCCGCCCGCGAGACGGACCCGGCCGCCGCCTATCAGGAGCAGGTGGTCGCAGGAGCCCTCCAGGTCGGCGACCACGTGCGAGGACATCACGACGGTGGTGCCGTGCTGGGCGGCCTCGGCCATCAGGGTGCCCATCAGCTCGTGGCGGGCCAGCGGGTCCAGGTCGGCCATCGGCTCGTCCAGGAGTAGCAGTTCGGGCCGCTTGCCGAGCGCGAGGGCGAGCGCGACACGGGTGCGCTGGCCGCCGGAGAGGGAGCGGATCCGGCTCTTGGGGTCGAGGTCGCCCCTGGCCACCACGCGCCCGGCGACCGAGGCGTCCCAGCGGGCCGGGTTGAGCTCCTGGCCCAGGCGGAGCGTCTCGCCGACGGTGAGCTGCGGGTAGAGCGGCTTGCTCTGCGCGACGTAGGCGACGCGCTCGCGGGCGGCGGCCGGGTGCGTGCCGAGCACGGTCAGCGAGCCCTCGGTGGGGGCGAGCAGTCCGGCGGCGTGCGCCAGCAGGGTCGACTTGCCCGCGCCGTTCGGTCCGACGACGGCACAGACGCGCCCCGCGGGGAGCCGGAAGGCGCACTCGCGCAGCGCCCAGTTCCCCCGCCGCCCGAACTTCTTGCCGAGGCCGGCCGCCTCCAAGGCGGTGTCCGTCATTCCTGGTCTCCCTTGCTGAACTGTTCGTCGAGTACGGCGGTGAAGAGCGCTGCCACGTCGTCGCGCTGGAGCCCCGCCTCGCGGGCACGGGCCGCCCAGGCGTCCAGTTCGGCGCTCAGCGGCGAGTCGGCCGGGGCGCTGCCCAGGGACCTGCGTACGAAGGTTCCGACGCCGCGTCTGGCCTCGACCAGGCCCTCGCGCTCCAGCTCGCGGTAGGCCTTGAGGACGGTGTTCGGATTGATCGCGGTGGCCTCCACGACCTCGCGGGCCGTGGGGAGTTTGTCGCCCGGTTCGAGCAGGCCCAGGCGCAGCGCCTGCTTCGTCTGCTGGACGATCTGGACGTATGTGGCGACACCGCTGCGCCGGTCGATGCGGTACTCCACCACTGCGTGACCACCCTTTCACTAGTTAACTAGTGAAAGGGTGGTCCATGAGGGTGTGCGGAGTCAAGTGCGGGATCTCGCGGGATCTTTCGGCGGGCGTGAACCGATCGGGGGAGCTCGTCCGATGAGGGAGCGTGAGGGAAACGAGAAGCGACGGGGAGCTGCTGCGGGCCATCGCGGCGGACGGTGACCGGCGCGCCTTCGAGGAGCTGTACCGGCGGTACGCGCCGTGGCTGACCGCGCGGCTGCGCGGCCGGTGCGCCGACGCCGGGGTCGTCGACGACGTCGTCCAGGAGACGTTCCTCGCCGTGTGGCGCGGCACCGCCCGCTACCGCGAGGAGGGCTCCACCGCGGACGCCGCCGGCTGGCTGTGGCGCATCGGCTCCCGGCGGCTCATCGACACCCTGCGCGGCGACGGCGCCCGCGGGCGGCTGCGGCAGGCGCTGTCCCGCCTGCGGCACCGGGACGAGGACTCCGCCGAGGAACGCGTCCTGGCCGGCGTCGAACACGGCGACCTCGCGGGAGCCCTCACCCGGCTCTCGCCCGAACTCCGCGCGGTCCTCCAGGCAACGGTGATCGACGGGCTCACCACCCGGGAAGCGGCCGTCCTGCTCGGCATACCCGCCGGCACGGTCAAGACGCGGGCACTGCGTGCGCGCAAGCAGTTGCGGGAGGCACTGGCATGAGCCGTAGCGAACTGACCTGGCATGTGCCGGAGGACGACCTCCGCGCCTACGCGCGGGGCGAGTTGACGCCCCCCCGGCTCTGGTCCGCCGACACCCACCTCGCCGCCTGCGCCCGGTGCAGGCAGGCGCTGGCCGCCGTGAGCGACCCGGTCGCGCTGGACACCGGCTGGGAGCGCCTGGACGCCGAACTGGACGCGCCGCGCCCGGGATCGGCCGAGTCGCTGCTCGTGCGGGCCGGTGTCGCCGACCACACCGCGCGGCTGCTCGCGGCCACCCCGGTGCTGCGCCGCTCCTGGCTGTTCGCGGTCACCGCCGTGCTCCTGATGACCGTGGCCGCCGCCCACTCGGTGGAGACCGGGGCCACCCCCAGGCTGTTCCTGGCCCTCACGCCGCTGCTCCCGCTCGCCGGGGTCGCGCTGTCGTACGGGCCCACGCTCGACCCGACGTACGAGATGGCCGTCGTCTCGCCGACGCACGGGTTCCGGCTGCTCCAGCTCCGTACCTTCGCCGTGCTCACCGTCGGCCTCGGCCTGAACGGGCTCGCCACCCTCGCACTGCCCTCCTACGGGCTGCGCGCGCTGGCCTGGCTGCTGCCCGCGCTCGCCCTCACCGGGACAGGGCTCGCGCTGACACCCCGCCTCGGTCCCGTCCTCGCGCCCTCGCTGGTCGGCGGCGCGTGGATCGCGCTGCTGCTGGCGGCGCGGGCCACCACCGCCGGACAGGCGACGCTCCCGCCGTTCACGGCGGCCGGCCAGACCGTCGCGGGGGTGGTCGCCGCGCTCGCCGTCGTCCTGCTCCACCTCCTGCGGGACCGGTTCGACCGGGCGCCCGCGCACGCCCCGTACCCCGGCGGGGGCGCCCAGTGACCTCCGGCCCCGTCTCCACCGACTCCTCCGTCTCCACCGGCTCGACCGACTCCTCCTCCTTCTTCGACAGGAGCGCCGTACGTATGACGCCCACCGTCTCCGCCTCCGGGCTGACCCTCCGCTACGGCAGAACCTTCGCCCTGGACGACGTCTCGCTGCGTCTCGGTGAGGGCGTCACCGGGCTGCTGGGGCCCAACGGGGCCGGAAAGACCACCCTGTTGAGGGTGCTCGCCACCGCCGTGCCCGCCGACCGGGGAGCCTTCACGGTGCTCGGGCACGACCCGGCCGGCGCGGCCGGACGCCTGGAGCTGCGGCGCGAGCTGGGCTATCTGCCGCAGGCCCCGGGCTTCCACGAGGACTTCTCCGCCTTCGAGTTCGTCGACTACGTGGCGATCCTGAAGGAACTCACCGACCGCGCCGCCCGGCACCGCGAGGTGCGCCGGGTGCTCGACGCCGTCGACCTGTCCGACGTACGGGGCAGGCGCCTCAAGAAGCTGTCCGGCGGCATTCGCCAGCGGGTCGCGCTGGCCGCCGCGCTCGTCGGCGACCCCGGCTTCCTCGTCCTGGACGAGCCGACCGTCGGACTCGACCCCGAACAGCGCATGCGCTTCCGCGAGTTGATCGCCCAGGCGGGAGAGGGGCGGACCGTGCTGCTGTCCACCCACCAGACCGAGGACGTCGCGATGCTCTGCCACCGCGTGATCGTCATGGCCCGCGGGCGCGTCCGCTTCGAGGGCTCCCCGGCCGAACTGACCGCGCGGGCGGCGGGCCGGGTGTGGAGCAGTACGGAACGCGACCCGGCCGCGCTCGCCGGCTGGCGAACGGGTACCGGCTCCTTCCGCAACGTCGGTGACCCGCCGCCGGACTCCGAGCTTCTCGAACCGACTTTGGAGGACGGCTACTTGCTCACTCTCGATGACGAGCGCGGTGGGAGCGGTGGGTCCGGTGTCGGCGACGAGGGCGGCGGCCGTGGCGGCCGTGGCGACCGTGGCGAGAGCGCGGGGGCGGTCGCATGAGCGGCACGACCGGGCTTGTCGGGGAGACGGCGCCCACGGGGGCGGAGCCGGCACCGGCACCGGCTCCGGATCCGGCTCAGCGGGCGGGCGGGTGGCGCGGGGCTGCCGCGGTGCTCGACCTCGCCCGTTTCGAGGCGCGCCAACTCCTGCTCCACATACCGGTGTTCGCTTTCCTCCTGATCTACCTCGCCGTCACCGGCTGGGGCCTGTTCAACGGCCGTGAGGGCATGGACGAGTTCCCGGTCCTCCAGGACGTCGACCGGGCCTCCCAGTCCGCCCCGCTGCTCCTCGGCGTCGCGCTGCTCATCTGCGTCAGCCGGACCGTGCTGCGCTCGCAACGGCGCGGTACAGACCGGCACTTCGACGTGCTGGTGATGGAACCGTGGCGGCGTACGGTGGCGCACGCGCTGTCCGTCGTGCCGTACGCGGCGTTCACCGCGCTCGTCGTCGCCTTCGAGATCGTCTGGGCCGCGCACAAGCCGGGCGTCGTCGGGCATCCCTCGCCCGCCGAACTGGCCGTGGGCCCGCTGGTCGTCCTCCTGTCCGGCGTCCTCGGTGTGCTGCTCGCGCGGCTGTTCCGCAACGGGTTCGCGGCCCCGCTCTTCGTCGTAGGCGTCGTCACCCTGCCCACCTTCGTGTCGTCTTCGGGCGCGGCGGGCTCGCACTGGCTGCAATGGCTGTCGCCGGTCGTCAGTGAGACGGGCGCCGACCCGTTGCCCTCCGATCTCCTGGGCCGGCCGGCCGGCTGGCACGCGCTGTATCTGGCGGGGCTCGTCGGGGTGCTGTTCTGCGCCGCGGTCCTCGTCAGCGGCGGCCGGGGCCGGGTCGTCCGAGCGGCCACCGTCGTCACCCTCGCCGCCACGGTCGCGGGTGTGGCCGGGCAGTCCCAGGGTGACTCGGCCGCCCTGCTTGCGGCCCGGACGGAGGCGTCCGTGCGCCCGGAGAAGTTCCAGACGTGCCACGAGTACGGCAGGTCGACGTACTGCGCCTTCCCCGAGTGGGATGCCCGCGCGGCCCTCGACTGGGCCCCGGTCGTCGACCGCGTCCAGGCGCTCGCGGGCGGCGCGGCGGGGGGTGAGCGGCTGACCGTACGGCAGCGGATCGAGGCCCGTTACGGCACGACCACCGACGCCGCGCTCGACTCGTCGACCACGCCGGGCACGGTGACCGTGGGCACCCGCTGGGGCGGCAACCGGGTTCCCGAGTTCGCCGTCGGGGTCGCCACGGTGCTGGTCGCGGGGAGCGAGGCGGCGGCCGTCGAATGGTGCGCCGGGGACGCTCGTGCGGTCACCGTCATGTGGCTGGCGCTCGGCGCCGACGCCGACCCGATGACCGCGTTCCGCAACGTCCGGCTCGGCGACGGCCTCGAAGGCCCCGACCTCGTCCTCGCCCCCACGGACGGCATCTCCCTGTCCACCGAACAGACCCGGATCGTAAGAGAGTTGCTGAACAAGCCCCGCTACAGCGTCATCCCCCGGGTGAAGTCCCACTGGACCGAACTCACCTCCCCGAACACGTCCGTCGCCCGGGTGGCCGACATCCTCGGCGTGCCCGCAGCGCCCGAGGGAACGGCTGACGCGTCGGAGGAGGAGCCGTGCGAGTAGTCGCCCCTGGCGGGGGCGCGCTTTTCAGCATGCCTGGTGGTGGTGAGGTCGGCGGGGTGCCCGGCGGTGGTGGACTCGGCGGGGAGTCAGGCGCCGGCAAACCCGGCGGGGCGCTCGGCGTCAGCGAGTCCCGCAGGGTGCCGGGTGCCGGTGAGCCCGGCAGGGGGCTCGGCGCCGGTGGACCCCGCACGGCGTCTGGCGCCGGCGAGTCCCGCGAGGTGCCCGGCGTCGGTGAGGCTGGCGGGGCTCCTGGCACCGGCGAGCCCCGCGAGGTGCCTGGCACTGGGGAGTGCGGCAGTGTGCCCGGCGTCAGCGAGTCCCGCAGGGTGCTTGGCGCTGGTGGCCCCGGCAGGGTGTCTGGCGTTGGTGAGACCGGCGTGGAGTCTGGCGTCGGGGGATCAGGCAAGGCGCCTGGCGTTGGCGAGTCCCGCAGGGTGCCGGGTGACGGTGAACCGGGCGAGATGTCCGGCGCCGGTGGACCCCGCAAGGCGTTCGGCGCCGGTGGACCCTCCCGGGGGCGTACGTACGCCGTGGTTCGTGCTCTTGTCCGGCCCGTGTGGCGTGGTCTGCCTCGCCGGGCGCCGGCGGTGGGGGCGGGTCTGGGGCTGCTGCTCGTCGGTGCTCCGTGGTTTCTGTCGGTCTCGCCGGAGACCTGGCCCGGCCTCGAAATGCTGCGGGCCGCCGCGCTCGCCTTCGGTCTGGGCCTGGCCTTCCTCTTGGACGACCCGGCCCGGAACACCACGTCGGTGGTGCCGACCCGGCGCCCGGTGCGGGTCGGACTGCGCGTGGCGCTCGCCGTCCCGCTCGCCGCGTTCTGGTGGACGGCCGCGCTGCTCCTCGTACCGCGGGACGCCCGGCCGCCCCTGGGCGCGGTCACCCTGGAGGTCGCCGCCGTCGCCGTACTCGCCCTGGCCGGCGCGTCACTGGCGGTCCGGTGCACGGACGCGGCGGAACCCGGCGTCGCCGTGTCGGGCGCCCTCCTCGGCGGCGGACTCACCGCGGCCTTCCTGCTCCCCCGCGGCTGGGCCCTGATCGTGCCGGCCGCCGACCCGCGCTGGACCGCCGCCCACGAACGCTGGGCGGCAGTCCTCCTCGTGGCCGCGCTGACAGCCGGCGCGGCCTGGCCGGAGCCCCTGCGACGACGGGCGGCGCGGGTCACCGGGCGGCGGTGAGGCGTTGTTGCCCCAAGGGGACGTCTCAGTGGGGGCGAGCAGGGGCAGAAATGTGCAGGCTGGGCCAGGGTGTCGGGTCGGCAAGGGGCGGTGGTCCCGGTGCCGGCTCAGCGGGCCATCCAGCGGTCCATCTCCCGTGCCCGGGCGTCCAGCGCGGTGACGGTGGTGGCCGACGCAATCCGGGGATTGCTGGGAACCTGCACGTCGCGGTGGACGCCACCACTCGCCTGGCCGGACTCCGGTTCGGGCATCTCCACCTCGATTCCCGCGCGCCGTGCGAGCGCGACCGCCGTCGCCACGAACCCTTCGGAGAGAGCGAGGACCACGGAGTGCCCCGTCCGGCAGTGCCAGACGACCAGGACGCGTGCGAACTCCGCGTACACGGCCGGATCGACCTCGAGGGTGTCCGGGTCGCCCCCAATGCTTGCCCTGGCCGATTCCCGAAGGCAGCCTGAGCTCCGCCTCGAAGACCTCGACCTGCCGGAGGAAGAGGCGTCCGGCACCGTTCGACGGGTTCCACAGGGTCCGGTCACCGAGGTCGAAGTACATGCTCATCGCCGATCCCCCTGCTCAGCTGCCCCGGCAAAGAGTAGGAGATCGTGCGGGTGGTGGGCACCTGGGTAAAACGGTGCCTCGGAGGACCGAAGCCCGTTGCTCCAGCATGGGCGGTGGGTGAGTCGTCGCCTCCTACCGCGGGCGGGCGGCCCGCGAGTTGCCCTCGGGCGGCGGAGGGCCGAGTCGTCGGCGTCCCGGTCCTCCGCCGGGCCAGGTCGTGAGAGTCCGGCCTCCCTGCCGCCCGGCGATTTGACGGTCCGGGAGCCCCTCCGGCGTGGGTGGGCCGTGGGGCACGGCTCGGAGGGGGTTGGTCCGTGACGGCTCGCCGATGTAGGCCGGGAGCCGTCGCCGCCCACCGCGGGCGGGTGGCCCGTGAGTTGTCCTCGGGTGGTGGACGGGCGAGTCGTCGGCGCCTCGCTCCTTCACCGGGCCGGGTTGCGAGAGCCCGGCCTCCCGGCCTCCCAGCGGCCCGGAGGCCGACGGGGCAGGCCCCCGCGGGCTCCGCCCCCCGGAGCCAGCGCTGGCGCCCCCCGGCGCCCCCCACCTGGAAAGCGGATCGGCACCCCCACACGCGCTACGCGCCCCCCACACCCCCTACGACTCCGTCCGATACATCAAATCCGTCTCGTAGGTGCGGAAGCCGAGGCGTTCGTAGACCGTGACCGCCGCCTTGTTGTCGGCGTCGACGTACAGCATCGCGGTGGGTAGACCCTGCGACGCGAGGTGGCGGAGGCCGATCGTGGTGAGGGACTTGCCGAGGCCGCCGCCCTGGGCGCCGGGGCGCACGCCGACGACGTACACCTCGCCGAGTCGCTCGCGCGCGTGCACCTTCGTCCAGTGGAAGCCGATCAGTTCGCCGTCGCGGAAGGCGAGGAAGAAGCCGGACGGGTCGAACCAGGGCTCGGCCATCCGGTCGTCCAGGTCGCGCTGGGAGAGGGAGCCCTGCTCGGGATGGTGGGCGAAGGCCTCGGCGTTCACGGCGAGCCAGGCGGCGTCGTCCCGGCCCGGCACGAACGCACGGACGTGCACTCCGTCGGGCAGCCTCGGCTCGGGCAGGTCGAGGTCGGTCAACGGCCGCCGCAGCTGGCGCAGTTCGCGGAAGAGGGAGAGCCCGAGGACCTGCGCGAGATGCCGCGCCGCGGCGTGCCCGCCGCGCGCCCAGACCCGCAGCCGCTTCCCGGACTCGGCGAGCAGCGCGGAGCCCAGCGCCCGCCCGTGCCCGTGCCCCCGGTGCCCCGGATGGACGACCAGTTCGGCGGCCGGCGCCTCCACGGGGTCGGTGTCCTCCAGCTGCGCGTACCCGACCAGTTCGTCGCCCAGGGACAGCAGCAGATGCCGTACGCCCGGACGGGAACCGCCCTTCAGATACAGGCGCCCCTGCTCGGACACCGCCTGCTGTCCGTCGGTGCCGGCGGCATCCGCGAGCAGCCGGAGCACCTCCTCGGCCTGGGCCGGGGAGAGCGCGGAAAGGGTCTCGATGGAGCGGGAGCGGCCGGGGTTCGCGGTGTCGTCGCTGGTCATGGATACGAGGGTACGGCGAGCCGAGCGGATGGACCGAGAGGCAACGGCAACCTCCCCGTAACCACGAACCCCCTGTTGCGCTACGCGCGTTGATTCTAAAGTGCCTGCAAAGCATCGGCCGTCGCACAGCTCCCTGAGCCACCCGGCTCCCGGAGCCCTCATCTCCCTGGGGGGAACCCATGTCGCCGACTTCCCGGCACAGACGTACCTACCGCATACTCGCCGGCGCCGCCGGACTGGCCACCGTCGGCGCCCTGGCCGCCGCAATGCCCGCGAGCGCCGGCCAGGACCGGGGGAGCGGCCACGGCCACCAGCCCACCGGCCGCTACCAGGACGTACAGCTGCTGTCCTTCAACGACCTGCACGGCAACCTGGAGGCGCCGTCCGGCTCCTCGGGCCGGGTGACCGAGGTGCAGGCGGACGGCACCACCAAGACGATCGACGCGGGCGGCGTGGAGTACCTCGCCACCCACCTGCGCGACGCCCGCCAGGGCAACAAGTACTCGATCACGGCCGCCGCCGGTGACATGGTCGGCGCCTCCCCGCTGATCTCCGGCCTCTTCCACGACGAGCCGACCATCGAGGCGCTGAACGGCCTCGACCTGGACGTCAGTTCGGTCGGCAACCACGAGTTCGACGAGGGCGCCACGGAACTGGCCCGCCTCCAGAACGGCGGCTGCCACCCGGTGGACGGCTGCTACAACGACGGCGAGAAGTTCGACGGCGCCAACTTCCCCTACCTGGCGGCGAACGTCACCAAGGAGAAGACCGGCAAGCCGATCCTCAAGCCCTACTGGGTGTGGAAGAAGAACGGCGTCAAGGTCGGCTTCATCGGCGTGACCCTGGAGGGCACGCCGAACATCGTCTCCGCCGAGGGCGTCAAGGGCCTGAAGTTCGGCGACGAGGTCGCCACGATCAACAAGTACGCCAAGGAACTCCAGCGGCAGGGCGTGAAGTCGATCGTCGCGCTGATCCACGAGGGCGGCGCGCCCGCCTCGACGGCGTACAACTACGACTGCGACAGCCCCGGCGCCGGTGACGGCATCTCCGGGCCGATCGTCGACATCGCCAAGAACGTCACCCCGGCCGTCGACGCGCTGGTCACCGGTCACACCCACCAGGCCTACGCCTGCACGATCGACGACCCGGCCGGCAAGCCCCGCACGGTCACCTCGGCCGCCTCCTTCGGCCGTCTCTACACGGACACCACGCTGACGTACGACCGCTGGACCGGTGACATCGCCCGTACGGCGGTGAAGTCCGCGAACCACGTGGTGACGCGTGACGTGGCGAAGGCCGCCGACATGACCGCCCTGATCGACCGGTGGAAGCTGCTCTCCGCCCCGATCGCCTCGCGCCCCATCGGCTACATCGCCGGTGAGATCCCGAGCACCGGCACCGAGTCCCCGCTCGGCGACCTGATCGCCGACGCGCAGCTCGCGCACGCCAAGTCCCTCGACCCCGGGGCCGACATCGCGGTGATGAACCCGGGCGGTATCCGCGCCGGGCTCACCTACGCGGCCAGTGGCGGGGAGGGCGACGGGGTGGTGACCTTCGGCGAGGCGTACACGGTCCAGCCGTTCGCCAACACCGTCAACCTGGTCGACCTCACCGGCGCCCAGGTGATCACCGCGCTCCAGCAGCAGGTCAGCGGCCTGAACGAGGCCTCCCCGAAGATCCTCCAGATCTCCGCGGGGCTCACCTACACGCTGGACCTGACCAAGACGGGCGCCGCGCGCGTGGTCGCCGACTCGGTCAGGCTCAACGGCGCGGCCATCGACCCGGCCGCCACCTACCGCGTCGCGATGAACTCCTTCCTCGCGGGCGGCGGCGACGGCTTCGCGGCGCTGGGCCAGGGCTCCAACGTCCTCGTCGGCAGCGACGACCTCGCCGCCCTTGAGGCCTATCTGACGGCCAACTCCTCGGCAGCCACGCCGTATCCGGTGCCGGCCGCCGACCGGATCACGATCGTGAAGTAGTGATCGTGACGTAGTGATCGTGAAGTAGCACCGCTCGACCAGGGAAAGCGGGGCCGGTACGCATATGCGTACCGGCCCCGCTTCTTTTATAAGTTATGTGTGAGTGGACGGTTGGTTCCCGTTGCGGCCTTAGAAGTGTTTTCAGATGCAATTCACTGAGGTCTAAGGCAAATTGGCGATTTCGGGTTTCGGGGTCCCGTAGTGTTTTCCATGTCGAAAGCGAACAGCGCTTACGGCAAAAGCAAATCAGCACTGCGAACTCGCAGCGGACAAGGGAGAACCCCATGAGCTTCCACAAGATCACCCCGGTCAAGAAGTCCCGCAAGGCCGCCCCCAAGGCCGCGCCGAAGAAGACGGCCGCGAAGAAGCCCGCCGCCAAGCGCCCCGTGGGCAAGCAGGGCCGCTAGCAGCCGCTGCGAGGCGGGGTCACCGGAATTCTCCGGTGACCCCGCCTCGGCCGTGTTCCGGACCGGAAAGGAAAGGTGAGTTGATATGCGGGAAGTAAGGGAGGCGTTCACGCGGTTCTGGCCGCTGACGCGCGGCGACCGTAAATGGCTGGTGCTGATCATCGGCTGCGTGATCGTGGCCGCGCTCGCCGAGACGGCCTCGATCCTGCTCTTCGCGGAGCTCACCGACACCGCCCTGAAATACGGCAGCCTCGCCAAGTTCTGGGGACCCGCGGCCGGTTGGCTCGCCGTCGCCGTGCTCGGCGCGGTCGTCGGCTATCTCGGCAACTCGCTCGCCGTGTGGACCGCCGAGAGATTCGTCCTGCGACTGCGCGCGAGTGTCTTCCGCCACATCCAGGAACTGCCCCCCGACTTCTTCCAGAGGCACCGCAGGGGCGACCTGGTCGAGCGCCTCACCGGAGACGTCGAGGCCATCGAACAGATGGTGGTCTCCGGCGTCGTCGGCACCGTCTCCGCCGCCTTCTCGGCCGTCTTCTACGCCGCCGCCGCGCTCTGGCTCCGCTGGGACCTCGCCCTCGTCACCTTCCTCCTGGCCCCGCTCTTCCTGGTCGCCGCGCGCCGCTTCGCCGGCCGTGTCAGGTCGTCCTCCCAGGAGGAACGCACCGCCGACGGCGCGATCACCTCGGTCGTCGAGGAGTCGCTCGGCAACATCGTGCTGACCCAGGCCTACAACCGGCGCCGCGCCGAGGAGAAGCGGCTCGACACCGAGGCCAGGGCCTGGATGCGCGCGAGTGTGCGCGGGGCGCGGGCGAGCGAGATGTACGAGCAGTTCGTCGAGGTCGTCGAGACGCTGTGCGTGCTCGCGGTGATCGGCCTGGGCGTCTGGGAGATCGCCCAAGGGCGCATGTCGCTGGGCCAGTTGCTCGCCTTCGCCGCCTTCCTCGGCTATCTGTATCCGCCGGTACGCAGCCTGGGCCAGCTCGGTCTGACGCTCACCGCCGCGACCGCGGGCGCCGAGCGGCTGGCGGAGATCCTGGACACCGAGCCCGCCGTCACCGACCCCGCCGACCCGGTTCGGGCCTGGCCCGTACGCGGCTGGGTCAGCCTGCACGGCATCTCGTTCCGCTACCCGGGCGCCGGGCGCGAGTCCCTCCACGACGTGAGCCTCACCGCGGCGCCCGGCGAACTCGTCATCGTCACCGGCCCGAGCGGCGCCGGGAAATCGACCCTCTCCAAACTCCTCACGCGCTTCTACGACCCCTCCTCGGGCGTGATCTGCCTGGACGGGGTCCCGCTGACCGACGTACCCCTGGAGTTCCTGCGCGAGAACGTCGCGCTGCTGCCTCAGGAGACCCTCGTCCTGAACGGCACGATCCGCGAGAACATCGCGTGCGGGCGCCCCGGGGCGAGCGAGGCGGAGATCCGGCGGGCCGCGGCCGACGCCTTCGCGCACGACTTCGTCAGCGCGCTCCCCGACGGTTACGACACGCCCATCGCCCCCGGCACGGCCACCCTCTCCGGCGGCCAGCTCCAGCGGCTGGCCATCGCCCGCGCCATGCTGCGCGGCGCGCCCGTCCTCGTCCTCGACGAACCCACCACCGGCCTCGACTCCGTCGCCGCGCGCCGGGTGGTGGGCCCGCTGCGCCGGCTGATGGCGGGCCGCACGACCATCATGATCACGCACGACCTGAGCCTGGCCCCCGACGCGGACCGCATCCTCGTCGTGGACGCCGGCCGGCTGGTGGAGACGGGCACGCACGAGGAACTGATGAAGCGAGACGGCACCTACGCCCGCCTGGCGACACCGGGGGCAAGCGCCCCGACCCCGCCACCCGGCCGTCCGGCTCCGCAACCGGGCCGTCCGGTCCCGGAACCGGGCCACCCGGCTCCGCAACCCGCCTGTCCGGCGCCGGAAGCCGGCCGTCTGGCTCCGCGATCCGGCCGTCCGGCCCCGGAACCTGGCTGGCAGGCTCCACAACCCGGCCGTCCGGCACCGCCATCCGGCCGACTGGCACCGGAACATGGCCGACTGGCACCGGAACCCGGCTGTCCGGTCCCGCAACCCGGCCGTCCAGCCCCGGCGCTCGGCTTTCTGGCACCGGAACCCGGGTGTCCGGCCGCGCAACCCGGCTGTCCGGCCCTGCAACCCGGCTGTCCGGTCCCGGAACCGGGTCATCCGGCCCCGGCGCTCGGAGGTCAGCCGATCCCGTGCGTGCCGGGTCCGCGCGGGGATCTGTCCGGGGGGCCGCACGTGTCCGGGGGCGCCTCCGGGGTCCGCAGTGTGTAGCCGAGGCCGCGCACGGTGTGGATGAGCCGGGGGCCGCCCCGGCTCTCCGTCTTGCGGCGCAGGTACATCACGTACACGTCCAGCGTGTTGGACGCAGGCTCGAAGTCGAAGCCCCAGACCGCCTTACGGATCCGGGCGCGGCCCAGGACCTTCGCCGGGTGTCTGAGCAGGTACTCCAGGAGGTCGAACTCCGTCTTGGTGAGGTCGAGCGGGTGGCCGCCGCGGGTCACCGTGCGGGCACGCGGGTCCAGCGTGACGTCCGCGAGCGCGAGCCGGTCGCCGTGCTCCGGCGCGGCAGCCCCGCGCTCGGGGCTGCGGCGCAGCAACGCCCGCACCCGCGCGAGGAGTTCCTCGGCGGCGAAGGGCTTCGTCAGGTAGCCGTCGGCGCCGTTGTCGAGGGCGACGATACGGTCGCCGACCGCGTCCCGGCCGGTGATCATCAAGATGGGCACCGTGGATCCGGACGCCCTGATCCGCCTCGTCGCGGCCAGCCCGTCCAGGCCCGGCATAGTGACGTCCATCAGCACCAGGTCGGGCAGGCCGTCCGCCCCGGCGACCAGGTCGAGGGCCTCCCTGCCGTCACCGGCGAGGACGGTCTCGTACCCCTCGAACCTGAGCAGTCTGCCGAGCCCCTCTCGTACCGCCTCATCGTCATCGGCCAGCAGGATCTTCCGTGCCATCCGTCCAACGTGTGACGGAGGGCTGTGGGAGAGCTTGGAGGGGGGTGTGGGGAGGCTGGGGGTGAACGGGCGGCCGGTTCACACGCCGATGTCGACTCCCTCCCCGGCCGGCAGCCAGCGGAACCGGTCCCGGACGTCGGCGGGGGCGGCGGCCAGCCGGCGTTCGACGGCCGCGCGGCCCTCGTGGAAGTGGTGCCAGCCGTCGTAGTGGACGGGCAGGGCGGTGTGCGGACGCATCAGCCGGCACAGCTCGACCGCCTCGGCGGCCGTCATGGTGTAGCGGACGGGCCCCGTCAGCCGGAAACGCACCCCGCCCAGGTGCAGCAGCGCGGTCCCCACGTCGAAGCGGCGCGCGACCTCCCGTACGCCCCCGTACAGGACCGTGTCGCCGGAGATCCACAGCACGCCGTGCCGCTGGCCCTCCCAGGCCAGCGCGAAGCCGGTCACCTCGCCGGTGACCGGTCGGGACAGCGGGGGGCCGTGGCGGGCGGGGGTGGCCGTGATCTCGATCGTCGGGCGGGAGGGGGATCGCAGGCGGTACGTCGTCCAGGGCGCCAGCGCCTTCGCGTTGCCGCCGAGACGGCGGGTGCCCGCGCGGGTGGTGAGCACGGTGTCCGCGTGCGGCAGCAGGGCGCGCCCCGCGGTGTCCAGGTTGTCGCCGTGGTGGTCGTGGCTGAGCAGGACGGCGTCGATGTGCGGAAGCCGGTCCGCGGCGACGGCCGGGCCCGCGGTCTTGTACGAGGAGGTGCCGAGGCCGAAGGCGTAACGGTCGCCCGGCGGGTCGAAGGTGGGGTCGGTGAGCAGCCGCCAGCCGCCGACCTCGATCAGCGTGGTCGGACCGCCCATGTGCGTGATGCGAGCCCGGTCCTCGGTCATACGCGGTCCTCTCGGGGGTGGACCGGGGGCGGCCCGTGAGCCGCCCCCGGCGATCCGTACGGCGATCCGTACGGCGATCCGTACGGCGATCCGTACGGCGATCCGTACGGTGCTGCGTCCGCTGCTACGGCGCTACTTGGCGTGCTCCAGCGCCCAGGAGAGCGCGTGGTCCGCGATCTCCTCCCAGCCGGGCGAGGCCGGCATCAGGTGCGGCTGCCCCGGATACACCTTCACCTCGGTGACGGTGTCCGACTTGTAGTGCCTGGCGTTGGACGCCTGCACCTTGGGCGGCATCAGGTGGTCGAGCTCACCGGAGAGGAACAGCAGCGGCGCGCGGTCGTCGTTGTGGTAGTTCACCCAGATGTCCTGGTGGCCGGGCTGGAGGTTGGCCAGCACGCTGTTCCACAGGATGCGGCCCGAGGCGGGGACCGCGTACCGCTCGTACAGCGCCCGCGACTCCTCCTCGGTGAAGGTGTTGGTGAAGGCGTAGTGCCACTCGTCGTGGGTGAGGCCGACGGCCTTGTGGTGGTTGGCCGGGTTCTTGAGCACGGGGAACGTGGACCTCACCTGGGTCAACGGCACCACCGCCACGCCCTCGGTGGGCGCGGAGTTGATCGCCACCCCGGCCGCGCCGAAGCCGTGGTCCAGCAGGACCTGGGTGAACGCGCCGCCCGCCGAGTGGCCCATCAGGATCGGCGGTCTGTCGAGCCCGCGGACCACGTTCGCCAGGCTCTCGATGATCTGCGGGGCGGTGATCCTCTCGACCGGGGCCGGGTCGGCGTTCAGGGCCTCGACCTCCACCTCGAAGCCGGGGTAGGCGGGCGCGATGACGCGGTACCCCTGCTTCTCGTAGCGGTCGATCCAGTGCTCCCAGCTGCGGGGCGTGACCCAGAAGCCGTGGATCAGGACGATGGTGTCCGGTGCACTGCTCATCGGTACTCCTTGTGAGTCGCGTCGAGTCAAGTCAGGTCAAGTCGGGCCTCGTCGGACGAGGTCGGGTCGTCCGGCGTGGGCCGTCAGCGGGTGGCGCGGTGGGCGGCCAGGATCTGGCGGACCACGACGTCCGGGCGGGACATCATCACGACGTGCGAGGCGCCCCTGACCTCGACGGTCGTGCTCCCCGCGCGCCTGGCCATGAAGCGCTGGAGTTCGGCCGGGATCACCTTGTCGGCGGTGGGGATCACGAACCAGGACGGCAGGCTCTTCCAGGCGGGCACCCCGCTGCCCGAGGCCAGTCCGCCGACGCTGCCAGGGCGTTGGGCCGCCGCCATCACCCGGGTCGTGGAGTGCGGCAGGTCCCCGGCGAACACGTCGTGGAACTTCGCCGGGTCGATGTATCCGTCCAGGCCGCCAAGGGTGCCGTCGGGCAGCGGGAACGGACGGGTCAGCAGCGCCCCCTCCAGCTCGCTCCCCGGGAACATGCCGGCCAGTTGCAGCGCGCTCTCGCCCTCGTCGGGCGCGAAGGCACCGACGTACACCAGGGCCTTCACGTTCGCGTGCCCCCGCCCGGCGTTGGTGATGACCTCGCCGCCGTAGGAGTGGCCGACCAGGATGACGGGCCCGGTGAGGGTGTCGACGACGCTGGAGACGTACGCCGAGTCGTGTGCCAGGTCGCGCAGCGGGTTCGCCGGGGCGATGACCGGGAAGCCGGCCTTCTGGAGGCGCGCGATGGTGTCGTTCCAGCCCGAGGCGTCGGCGAAGACGCCGTGCACGAGGACGATCGTGGGCTTGGGGCCCGAACCCGTACGGGAGTTGGCCGAGGCAGTGGTGGCGGAGACGCCGGTGAGCGTGGCCGTGCCGGCCGCGAGCAGGCCGCCGAGGACACGGCGGCGGGGCTGGTCGTTGGAGGTCAAGAGGGGGTTCCTTCCGGTGCGGGACCGATGGGGGTCCGGGCTTCAGGAGTTGAGGAACTCAAGGAGATCGGCGCCGAGTTGGTCCTTGTGGGTGTCGGTGATCCCGTGCGGCGCGCCCGGATAGACCTTGAGCGTCGCGTTCTTCACCCGGGCCGCCGAGGCCTTGCCGCCCACCTCGAAGGGGACGACCTGGTCGTCGTCGCCGTGGATCACGAGCGTGGGTACGTCGAAGGCGTCCAGGTCGGCGCGGAAGTCCGTGGCGGAGAAGGCCGCGACGCACTCGTAGGCGCCCCGGTGCCCGGCCTGGAGACCCTGGCTCCAGAAGGCGTCCCGGATGCCCTGGGACACGCTGGCGCCGGGGCGGTTGTGCCCGAAGAAGGGGCCGTCGGCCAGATCCCGGTACAGCTGCGAGCGGTCGGCGAGCGAACCGGCGCGGATCGCGTCGAACGCCTCGACCGGTACGCCGCCGGGGTTGTCCTCGGTCTTCAGCATGAACGGCGGTACGGCCGACACCAGCACGAGCTGCGCGATCCGGGCGGTGCCGTGCCGGCCGACGTAACGGGCGACCTCGCCGCCGCCGGTGGAGAAGCCGACGAGGGTCGCGTCCCGCAGGTCGAGGGTGTCGATGAGGACGGCCAGGTCGTCGGCGTAGGTGTTCATCTCGTTGCCTTGCCAGGTCTGGCTGGAGCGGCCGTGTCCGCGCCGGTCGTGGGCGATGACACGGAAGCCGTTCGAGGCGAGGAACAGCTGCTGGGCCTCCCAGCTGTCCGCGTTCAGCGGCCAGCCGTGACTGAGCACGACCGGCCGGCCGCGGCCCCAGTCCTTGTAGTGGATCTGGGCTCCGTCGGCGGCGGTGACAAAGGGCATGCGGGGTGCTCCCGTCTGCGATCCGGATACGACACCCCGATCGTCGGCGCGGACGGGCCCCGCTCGAATCCCGTGCGGTGCGTAGTCGTGACCCCGGTCAGAGGTCCGGGGACCCGCCCAACTGGCGCCGGGAGGCGACATCGAGCTTCCGGAACACCTTGCGCAGGTGGTAGTCGACGGTGCTGGCGCTGATGAACAGCTGGGCGGCGATCTCGGCGTTGGTCGAGCCGTTCCTGGCGAGGCGGGCGATGGTGAGTTCCTGCGGGGTGAGCGCGCCGGCCGCCCCCGCGCCGCCGCGCCGCGGCCGTTCCCCGGTGGCGGCCAGCTCCTGCGCGGCCCGCGCCGCGTACCCGGTGGCCCCCATCGCGTCGAACATCCCGGTCGCCGTGCGCAGTTGCTCCCGCGCGTCCCTGCGGCGCCTGCGGCGGCGCAGCCACTCGCCGTACAGGAGGTGGGCGACGGCGAGATCGGCGCGGGCACGGGTGGCGGACAGCAGGGTGACCGCCTCGCGGTACAGCGGCTCGGCGTCCTCCGCGTCGGCGAGCAGCGCCCGGGACCGGGCCAGCAGACCCAGTGCCCAGGGCGTTCCGGAGGCCGTCGCCCGGAAGGCGAGGGTGTCGAGCGCCGCCGCGGCCGACACCCGGTCGCCGCAGCGCACAGCGGCCTCGACCAGCTGGGGGAGGAGCCGGGAGTGCACTCCGAACACGTCGTGCTCGGTGAGGTCGTGGGCGAGGGTGCGGGCCTTGGCGTAGTCGCCGCGGCCGAGGGCCAGGATCAGCATGCCGATACGGGCGATGGACTCGACCGCGCCGAGGCCCAGCCAGGTGCCGGCCTCCATCGACCCGCGCAGCGCGTCGTCGATGTCCGCGGCCTCCGCGTGCCAGGCGAGCAGCTCGGGATGCCGGTAGACGGCCCATACGTCGTCATTGGCGCCCATCGCCGAACGGATCTGGTGTCCTTCGATCAACAGATCGTCGGCGGTGGCCAGTTCGCCGAAGTTCGTCTCCGCCATCGAGGCGCAGTACAGCGCCGAGTCCAGCTGGAACAGCGAGCCGGTCCGGCGGGCGACGTCGACGGCCCGCTCGATGACGGCGATGTGCGCCTTCTCGTCCCACAGGATCATCGACATCGTGACGACGGGCAGATGACCGCGCAGGAACTCCTCGTCGGACGTCCCCGGGTCCAGGAGCATCGCGCTGGCCCGCCGTACGTGCGGCACCGCGCGTTCGTAGCCGTCGGTGACGAGCACGGCGAAGGCGCGCAGCACCAGGTCGACGCCGGTCGCCTCGGTGGTGCGCGGCAGCATGGCGTCCACGGCACGGGCGACCTCCGCCGCGGTCGTGTCGCGTATGAGGTGCTCCGCGGTGATGACCCGGTCGACCGCTCTCAGCAGCGCCTCGCGGGCGAGGTCCGGAGCCGCGTCGGTGAGGAACAGGGCGGCACGCAGGCACAGGGCGGGCGCCCGCGCGAAGGAGTCGGCGTCGCCGAGCGCGAGCACCGCGTGCGCCCGCACCAGCAGTGACCGGCCCCGGCCGACGTCGTCGAGCGGTTCCGCGCCGATCGCGTCGAGCAGCGCCTCCGCCTGCAACGGCGCCCCCGACCGCAGGGCGGCCTCCGCCCCGGCGAGCAGCCGCCCGGCGCGTATCCCGCCCTCCGGCGTCAGTTCGGCGGCGCGGGTGAGGAAGGTGGCACGGGCCGCGTAACCGCCGCGCGCGCCCGCCCGGTCGGCGGCCCGCTCCACCTCGGCGGCCACCGCCGGGTCCGGTCCGATCGCGGCCGAGGCGAGGTGCCAGGCCCGCCGGTCGGTGTCGCTGGGCCGGTCGGTGACCTTGGCGAGCGCACGGTGGGCCCGCCGCCGGGCCACGCTGGTCGCGCCGCCGTACACCGCCGACCGCACCAGCGGATGCCGGAACTCCACGGCGCCGCGCAGCGCCACGAGCCGCCGGGCCTCGGCGGGCGCGGAGTCCTCGGGACCGCCCCCGAGCCGCCGCGCGGCGCTCGTGATGTACCCGAGGTCGCCGGCGGGTTCGGCGGCGGCGAGCAGCAGCCAGGTCTGCGCCGCCTCCGGCAGTTCGCGCGCCTGGCGGAGGTAGTGCTCCTCCAGCCGGCCGCCCACGGGCAGCGGTTCGGGCAGGACGAGCCCGCCGGACAGCTCGTCGGCGGAGAGTTCACGCCCTAGGTCGGTCAGGGCCAGCGGGTTGCCGCCGGTGGCGGCCAGGATGCGGGCGCCGACCCGGGCGTCGAGCCGGCCGGGAACGGTCTCCCGCAGCAGCTCCAGCGCGAACTCGTCCTCCAGGGCGCCCACTTCGGTGACGGGCAGCCCGGCGGGGATCTCGAACCCGGTCCGCGCGGCGAACAGCAGCCCGACCCCCTCGGCGTGCACCCGCCGCCCCACGAACGCCAGGACTCCGAGCGACTCCCCGTCGAGCCACTGCGCGTCGTCCACGCAGCACAACACCGGCCGCCGCCGGGCGACCTCGGCGAGCAGGGTCAGCGCCGCGAGGCCGACGAGGAACCGGTCGGCGGGCGGCCCGTCGGCAAGACCGCAGGCCACCCGCAACGCCTCGTGCTGGCTGGCGGGCAGCGCCCCGGACTCCTTGAGCCCGTCGAGACCGCCCAGCAGCGGGATCAACAGCCGGTGCAGAGCGCCGAAGGCGAACCCCGCGGCCTCCGACTCCACCCCCGCCACCCGCACGACCCGCAGGTCGGACGCCTCCCGCGCCGCGTGCTCCAGCAGCACGGTCTTCCCGATGCCCGCGTCCCCCCGCAGCACCAGCACACCACTGAGACCTTCACGCAGGTCCCCCACGAACCGATCGAGCGTCTGCCGCTCCCCGACCCGCCCCTTGAGAATCACGCCCGCACCCTCCGCCTGTGCCGACATCCTGCACAGGGCCGGCGGATTTTCACGAGCAAGATCCACAAATACCAAGGATCACTCCGCTTCGGCGTCGGCGCCCGGCCGGGACGGATCCTCCGTACGAACCGCTCAGTCCAGCTGGGGCGGAGGCGTGGGCGCCCC
Source organism: Streptomyces sp. NPDC088747 (assembly GCF_044751025.1). Taxonomy (NCBI): domain Bacteria; kingdom Bacillati; phylum Actinomycetota; class Actinomycetes; order Kitasatosporales; family Streptomycetaceae; genus Streptomyces; species Streptomyces sp. NPDC088747. Next base: position 167,939 of record NZ_JBIVKZ010000018.1, on the reverse strand, counting down.
CGGCAGCCGGACCGTCGCCACCGTGCCGCCGTCCCGCGCGGGCGTCAGCGACACCTCGCCGCCCGACTGCTGCACCGTACGCGCGACGATCGACAGGCCCAGGCCCGAGCCCGGCAGCGCCCGTGCGCTCGGGGAGCGCCAGAAGCGGTCGAATACGTGCGGGAGTTCCTCGGCGGGGATGCCGGGGCCGTGGTCGCGGACGGTCAGTTCGCCGTCCTTGAGACGGACGTCGACCGTGCCGCCCTCGGGGCTGAACTTCACCGCGTTGTCGAGGATGTTCACGATCGCCCGCTCCAGCGCGGACGGCTCCGCCCGTACGTACCAGGGCTCGACGTCCGCCCTGATCGTCAGCTCCGGGCCGCGCAGCCGGGCCCGGCGCAGCGCCGCGTCCACCGTCTCCTGGAGCGCCACCACCTGCACGCGGTCCGCCGACGTGCCCGCGTCCGAACGCGACAGCGTCTGCAAGTCACCGATCAGCGCGGCCAGTTCGGTCATCTGCGCGGTGACCGAGGACAGCAGCGCCTTGCGGTCCGCCGGGGGGATCGCGCGGCCCGTCTCCTCGCTCCTGGCCAGCAGTTCGACGTTGGTACGCAGCGAGGTGAGCGGCGTACGGAGTTCGTGACCCGCGTCGGCGATGAGCTGCTGTTGCAGCTCACGGGAGTTGGCGAGGGACGCGGTCATCGAGTTGAAGGACCGGGAGAGGCGGGCGATCTCGTCCTCGCTGTCATCCTCCACGGGGATGCGGATGGTGAGGTCCTCCGTGCGGGCCACCCGCTCGACCGCCTCGGTGAGCTTGTCGACCGGGCGCAGTCCCGCGCGGGCCACCGCGAGGCCCGCGGCTCCGGCGCCGATCACTCCGATGCCCGAGACGAGCAGGAGGATCAGGGCCAGCTCGTTCAGGGTGGCCTGGGTGCTCTTGAGCGGGGTCGCGAGGAGCAGGGCGACGGGCTGCGAGTCGGACGCGTCGACACCCAGGTACAGGGTCAGCACGCGGACCGCGTTGCCGTTCTCGTCCGTGCCGTTGCGGACCACGCCGTTGGAGCTCTTGCCGCTCTTGATCACGTCACGGTCGGACTGGGTGACCTTGACCGTGCCCTGGGAGGCCGGGTCGACGCAGGGGTCGCCCTCCTCCTTGATCAGCTGGACATAGCCGTTGGGCCGGATTCCCTCGGGGTTCTCCTGCGGAGTCGTGGTGCAGTTCTGCAGGAGCTGGATCGTGCCGGGCCTGCGCACCATTTCCTTGAGGTCGCTGTCCACCTGCTCGTACAGCTTCCCCTGGACGATGAACCAGCACGTCACCGAAACCGCCGCCACCCCGAACGCCACCGCCGCCGCGACCAGCATGGCCAGCCGGGAGCGGATCGGCAGGGAACGGAACCGGCGGACGACGCCTCTCACTCCGCGCCGCCCGAGCGCAGGACGTACCCCACACCCCGCACCGTGTGGACGAGGCGCGGCTCGCCGCCCGCCTCGGTCTTGCGGCGGAGGTACATGACGTACACGTCGAGGGAGTTGGAGGAGGGCTCGAAGTCGAAGCCCCAGACCGCCTTGAGGATCTGCTCGCGGGTGAGGACCTGGCGTGGGTGGGCCAGGAACATCTCCAGGAGCGTGAACTCGGTGCGGGTCAGTTCCACGGCCCGCCCCGCCCGGGTGACCTCACGGGTCGCGAGGTCCATCCGCAGGTCGCCGAAGGTGAGCGCGTCCTCCTCGAGGGCGCCGGCCGCGGCGGTCGCGTACGAACTGCGCCGCAGCAACGCCCGTACGCGGGCGAAGAGTTCGTCGAGTTCGAAGGGCTTGACCAGGTAGTCGTCGGCGCCGGCGTCGAGCCCGGTGACGCGGTCGCCGACGGTGTCGCGCGCGGTGAGCATGAGGATCGGGGTCGTCGTGCCCGCCCCACGCATCCGGCGGGCGGCCGTGAGACCGTCCATCCTCGGCATCTGGATGTCCAGGACGACCAGGTCGGGCTGGTACGCGGTCGCCTTCTCCAGCGCGTCCGCCCCGTCGACCGCGACCTGGGTGTCGTACCCCTCGAAGGCGAGGCTGCGCTGGAGTGCTTCGCGCACGGCCGGCTCGTCGTCGACGATCAGGATGCGCTGGGTTTCACGGTCGCCTTCGGCGGGGCTCATGGGCTCGGGTTCCTCGGGTGCGGTGGGACGGGGCCGGTCACTTTCAGCCTCGCACGTTTCCGGGCCGCGTCGTGAAGGGCGTGGAGACCGGTTCGCGAACGAACCGGAGCGTCAGCCCCTTACGAGCGTCGGTCCCGTACGAGCGTCAGCCTCGTACGAGCGTCAGCCCCGTACGACGGTACGGCGGCGGGCCGGGGCCCGGCGGGTTCGCCGGGCGGCGACCGTGGACACCTCGGGAGCCCGGCTCACCGGCGCGTGCAGCTCACGTGCCACTGCCAGGGCCAGGCCGAGACCGGCCGGGTCACCGCCGACGGCGTTGTGCGAGACCTGCCTGATCGAGATCTGCTCGATCGAGGCCCGCTCGGTCGATGCCTGCTGGTTCATGTCGAGCTCCTTGCTCACTCACGGCCCCACGGGGCGTCTCAGTTGTCGGAGCCGCCCGCGCGCAGGGTGGCCAGGTCGGACTTGACGGTGTTGATCGGGATGGCGAACCCGAGGCCGACGCTGCCCGCGCTCGACGAGCTCGTGGCGTCCGTGGCGGAGTACATCGCGGAGTTGATGCCGATGATGTTGCCGTTCATGTCGATGAGGGCGCCGCCGGAGTTGCCCGGGTTGAGGGACGCGTCGGTCTGGAGCGCCTTGTACGTCGTCGTGGACGAACCGGTGTCGCCGTTGAACTGCTGGCCGCCGAACTCGAAGGGCCACTCACCGCTGCCGCCGCCCTGCTGCTGGCCCTGGCTCTCGTCGGTGGAGACGGTGACGTCACGGTTCAGGGCGGAGACGATGCCGCTGGTGACGGTGCCGGTCAGGCCCTCGGGGGAGCCGATCGCGACGACCTCGTCGCCGACCTGGACGCCCGCGGAGTCGCCGAGCGTCGCGGTCTTCAGACCGGAGGGCGCGTCGTCCAGCTTGATCAGCGCGAGGTCCTTGGCGCTGTCGGTGCCGACCACGCTCGCGGTGTACGACTTGCCGCTGCTCAGCTGCACCTTGATCGAGGAGGCGCCGGAGATGACGTGGTTGTTGGTGATGATCTCGCCGCCGGTCGTGATGATCACGCCGGAACCGGTGGCCTCACCGGCGCTGGAGGTGGCGCTGATCTCGACGATGCTCGGGCTGACGGCCGAGGCGACGCCGGCGACCGTGCCCTTCTGCGCGGTGGGTACGACGCTGGTGCTGGTGCTGCTCGACACGGTGTCGTTGCCGGTCAGTTCCTGGATGCCGTACGCGGTGCCGCCGCCGATGGCCGCCGCGACTATCGCGACGGCGGCGAGGAGGGCCAGCGGGCCCTTCGCGCGCTTCTTGGGGGTGTGGTGGGCCGGCACCGGCTCGGCCGTGAGGACGGCGGTGTTCGCGCCGGCCGGCTCGGGGTGGCCGCCGAAGGCGCCGCCGCCCTGGCCGCTGTCGCCGTGCCCGCCGTTCCCGTTCCCGCCGGGGCCCGGCCAGACGGTGGTGCCCGGCTCCACGGCCACGGGCTGGGCCGGCCGGTGGGCCGGCGGGGGCGGCCACTCCGGGTTCACGGGGGAGGAGGCGTGCTGCTGCCGGGGGTACGCGGACTGCTCGTCGCCCTGCACATACCCGGACCCGTCGCCCTGCTGGGGGTGCTCGTACTCGCCGCTGCGGCGGAAGCTCTCGGTCATGGAAAAGAGACTGTCGCCCCATCATGAGAGCTCCCTGAGCGCCCGCTGAGAAGCCCGACAGAAGCTCGTATGCCCGATATAAAGCCGCCCGCGGCCGGGAAACGCCGGGAGGCCGGGAGTCGATGCCGCGGGGTGCCGCCGGGGGCCACGGAAAAATCTCGCAGGTCGTGTGTGCGAATCGTGTACGAATGGGCGCGGGGGATCTAGGATCTCCGGGCCGGAGGGGGGCTCCGCGGTACGCCTGGACCGACGCACGCACGTTCACCTGCCACGCGGGTGGACGCACGTGGCGCTGTCGTCCGGGCCGGTTGTCGTCCGCCCTTCTCGGGCTCCGACGCCGACCCACCTCAGGAGCTTTCCGAGTGATACCTGCTCTGCGTGCCCGCTGGAGACGCCCGCTCACGGTGTTGCCCACGGCCGCTCTCGCGCTGGCGCTGACCTGTGCCGGCGCCCTCGCGGCGCAGCCCGCCACCGCCGCGGACACCTCCCCGCGACTGCCCGACGCGAGCGTCGCCCAGTCCCTGAACCCCGCTCCCGCCGCCTCCGACGCGGAGCTGCGCCACCGTGTCATCGAGGCCGCCCGCGACCGGGCGACGCCCGAGGCCTCGGCCGAGCCGTCCCAGGAGCGGACCGCCCCGGTGAGCCCGTTCATCATCGGCGGCAGTACGACGTCGATCGCCTCGGCGCCGTGGATGGTCCAGCTCTACTACTACGACAGCGTCACCGGAGACGGCTACTTCTGCGGAGGCACCCTCGTCTCCCCGAACAAGGTCCTGACGGCGGCTCACTGCGTCGTCGGCCTCAACTGGGCGAAGAACGGCGTCGTCGTGGCCGGCACCGCGGGGCTGCTCGACGACGTCAACGGCACCGTCGCGGGCGTGTACCGCCAGTGGAGCCACCCCGCTTACAGCGACGAGACCATCCAGAACGACATCGCGGTCCTCACGCTCGACCGCCCGCTGGAGCAGCAGTGGACGCGGCTGGCCGCGTCGAACGACAGCGCGCTCTACAAGACCGGCACCACCGCGACCGTCTACGGCTGGGGCCTGACCTCCGGCGCCGAGGACGCCGACCTGTCGGCGACGCTGCGCAAGGTGAGCCTGCCGGTGGTCGCGGACGCGACCTGCAACAGCGCGATGCAGACGGTCATCGACGGCGACCAGGACTACTTCGCCGAGGGCAAGATGATCTGCGCCGGCACCCCGGCCACCGGCACCGACGAGGGCACCAAGAGCTCCTGCAACGGTGACTCGGGCGGCCCGGTGATCGCCGGCGGCAAGATCATCGGCATCGTCTCCTGGGGTGTCTCGGGGTGCGTCGCCAAGGGCGCCTACCCGGTGTTCACCAAGGTGTCCGCGTACACCGGTGTCGCCCAGCCGCGCATCGACGACACCGACATGAGCTTCGACGGCAGGGCCGACATGCTGGCCCGTACGCCCTCCGGCAGCCTGTACCAGAAGGACAGCAAGGGCACCGCGCTCGCGCCGGCCGCCTACCAGAGCGCCGGCTGGCAGACCATCAGCTGGGCCCTCCAGGCCGACCTGGACCGGGACTTCTACCAGGACCTGATCGTCCGCGAGAAGGGCGACGGCAAGCTGTACCGCAGCTACCTGAACCACAGCTCCGGTGAGTTCACCTGGATGCAGATCAGCACGGTGTGGGGCGGCTACAAGTCGTACGCCATCCCCGGGGACCTGACCGGCGACGCCCGCCCCGACCTCGTCGCGGTGGACGCCGACGGCTCGGTCTACCTCTACCCGGGCAAGGGCAACGGACAGTTCTCCGCCAAGATCAAGGTCATCAGCAAGGCCTGGAAGGGCGTCAAGATCTTCGGCCGCGGCGACCTGAACGGCGACGGCAAGGCGGACCTGCTGGCCCGCAACACCTCGGGAGTCCTGTACCTCTACCGGGGCACCCAGCAGGCGACGGCACCGTGGTCGATCAAGATCAAGGCGCGCACGGGCTGGAACTTCACCTCGTACGTCACCAACGGCGACGTGAACGGTGACGGCATCGCCGACGTCATCGCCCGCGACTCGGCGGGCACGCTCTGGCTCTACCGCGGCACCAACAAGGTCTCCACCGCCATCTTCGGCGCGCGGATCAGCCTGGGCAGCGGCTACAACCGGTACGACCTGCTGTTCTGAGCATCACCGGGAACGTACGCCGGTCCTGCTCAGGCGCTCACTCGCAGCCGCAGGACCGGCGGACGACCAGATGCGACGGGAACAGCTTGACGCGCTCGCGGCGCGAACCCGCGACCCGCAGGCCGTCGTCGAGCACCAGGTCGACGGCCGCGCGGGCCATCGCCGTCCGGTCGGTGGCGATCGTCGTCATCGGCGGATCCGTCAGCGCGGCTTCCTTGACGTCGTCGAAGCCGACCACGGCCAGCTCGCCCGGCACGTCGATGCGCAGCTCGCGGGCGGCCCGCAGCACGCCGATCGCCTGGTCGTCGGTGGAGCAGAAGATGGCGGGCGGGCGGTCGGGTCCGGCCAGGAGCTGAAGGCCCACCTGGTAGGCGTCGTAGCGGTTGTACGGCGCCTCGAAGAGCCGGCCCTCCACCGGGAGACCGGCCTCGTGCATCGCGCGCCGCCAGCCCTCCACATGGTCGGAGACCGGGTCGCCGACCGTCGGGGTCTCCGCGATACCGCCGAGACAGGCGACGTACTCGTACCCGTGCTCCAGCAGGTGGCGGGTGGCGAGCTGGGCGCCGCCGACGTCGTCCGTGACGACCGCGACGTCGTCGATGGCCTCGGGACGCTCGTGCAGCAGCACCACCCGGGCGTCCCAGGCCTCGATCTCCGCGGCGGCGTTGTCGTTCAGGGCGTGGCTGACGAGGATCAGCCCGGAGACCCGCATCCCGAGGAAGGCGCGCAGGTAGTGCACCTCGCGCTCCGCCACGTAGTCGGAGTTCCCGACCAGCACCATTTTTCCGCGCTCGGCGGCGGCCTGTTCGACCGCGTGCGCCATCTCCCCGAAGAAGGGCTGGCGTGCGTCCGGCACGATCAGGCCTATGAGCTCGGTCCTCCGCGACGCCATGGCCTGGGCGACCCGGTCGGGCCGGTACCCCAGCTCCTTGATCGCGGCGAGAACGCGCTCGCGCGTGGCCGGGGCAACCGGCCTCGGTCCATTGTTGATGACATAGCTGACCACGGCGGTCGAAGTACCCGCCAGCCGCGCCACATCATCCCGAGTCACCTTGGCCACGCGCGGAGTCTACGCGGATCGACCTACCGCTGGGCAGGTCGTACGGCTACTTCCTGTGGGTCCTCTGTGGTCCCGGCGTCGGCGGTCGCGTCGAGGTGCGCCGTCTCGTCCGCATCCTCCGGCTTTGGCTGGGCCGCCCTGGCCTTCGCCTCGTCCGTGGAGCGGTCCAGCTTCTCCGGCGTAACGAATCGATAACCGACGTTCCGGACGGTCCCGATCAGCGACTCGTGCTCGACGCCGAGCTTCGCGCGCAGCCGTCGTACGTGGACGTCGACCGTGCGCGTACCGCCGAAGTAGTCGTACCCCCAGACCTCCTGGAGCAGCTGGGCCCGGGTGAAGACGCGGCCCGGGTGCTGCGCGAGGTACTTGAGGAGCTCGAACTCCTTGAAGGTCAGGTCGAGGACCCGGCCCTTGAGTTTGGCGCTGTACGTCGCCTCGTCCACGGAGAGATCGCCGTTGCGGATCTCCATGGGGGAGTCGTCGTTGACGATCTGCTGGCGGCCCATGGCCAGCCGCAGCCGGGCCTCGACCTCCGCCGGACCTGCGGTGTCGAGCAGTACGTCGTCGATGCCCCAGTCGGCGGTGACGGCCGCGAGACCGCCCTCCGTCACGACGAGGATCAGCGGACAGCCGGGTCCCGTGGAACGCAGCAGCTGACAGAGGCTGCGCACCTGCGGGAGATCACGTCGTCCGTCGATCAGGATGACGTCGGCACCAGGGGTGTCGACGAGGGCGGGGCCTTCCGCCGGGGCCACTCGCACGTTGTGCAGCAGCAGGCCGAGAGCGGGAAGCACCTCCGTCGACGGCTGAAGGGCATTGGTCAGGAGCAGCAGAGAACTCATCGAGCCCCACCTGCCAGGGTCGTCCTACGGTCCTGCACGTTTAGCTCGCCCATAACGTCGGTTCCTCCTCGGTCCCTGCGAGGACGTTTGCGGCACTGCTCGGTACTCGCGTCTCCCGCGCCCCGGGGAGCCGCTATGCAATCAGAGCCTCCGTACACCTGCGGTTTCCCGCTTCGTATACAACGGTTAAGAAAGCACAAAAGGACCCGGGGGCTTCTCTGCCCGAGTCCTCTGCCCGTCAGAATAGCCCACATGAGCTCAGGTCCGGCAGGTCAAGTCACGGGATCTTCCCTTCGTCCATCCCTTGAGACGGCCCGGCGCACCCCTTCGCGGAGGTTTCTGCGCACGGTCGACGACGTCACGATCGATGCCGAGTACGACCCTGGAACGCGGCCGTCCAGTGACCTGGCGATCGTCGTCGCGCACGGTTTCACGGGCGATCTGGACCGCCCGCACGTGCGCCGCGCGGCGGCCGCCCTGTCCCGGAACGCGGCGGTCGTCACCTTCTCCTTCCGAGGTCACGGCAGATCCGGCGGCAGGTCCACCGTCGGCGACCGCGAGATCCACGATCTGGCCGCGGCGGTCGCCTGGGCGCGGGAGCTGGGCCACCGCCGGGTGGTGACCGTCGGCTTCTCGATGGGCGGATCCGTGGTGCTGCGGCACGCGGCGCACTACGGATCCGCGGGGCGGGAGCACGGGGGGCGTACGGAAGCGCGTACGGACGCGGTGGTCTCGGTGAGCGCACCGGCCCGCTGGTACTACCGGGGCACCGCGCCTATGCGGCGCGTGCACTGGCTGGTGACCCAGCCGATGGGCCGCGCCATCACCCGCTGCTATCTGCGCACCCGGATCCACGGCCGCGGCTGGAACCCGGTCCCCGCCTCCCCGGTCGAATCGGTCCCCATGATCGCGCCCACCCCGCTGCTGATCGTCCACGGCGACACCGACGGCTACTTCCCCGTCGACCACCCGCGGATGCTGGCCGAGGCGGCGAAGGGTCACGCCGAACTCTGGCTGGAACGGGGGATGGGCCACGCCGAGCACGCGGCCGACGACGAACTGCTGGCCCGCATCGCGGACTGGGCCGCCGCCCACGCGGGCTAGCCTGGCGGTGTTCACAGGGACCATCGACCGACGACTGACTGAGGAACGTGATGGCAAAGGGCACGGTGCGTTACTGGGCCGCGGCCAAGTCCGCCGCCGGCGTCGCGGAGGAGCCGTACGAGGCCGAGACCCTCGCCGAGGCACTGGACGCGGCCCGGGAGCGCCACCCCGGCGAACTCGTCCGCGTACTCCTGCGATGCTCGTTCCTCATCGACGGTGACCCCGTGGGTACCCGCGGGCATGAGACGGTACGGCTGGCCGAGGGCGGCACGGTCGAGGTGCTCCCGCCGTTCGCAGGAGGGTGAGCGAGAGACGATGAGCAACCAGCCGTACGAGCCGCGGTACGAGGGCCAGGACCCCTACCAGCAGCCTCCCCAGCATCAGCAGCCCCCGCCGCAGCCCGACTGGCAGCAGCACACCCAGCAGTGGGAGGGGCAGACCTGGGAGACCCAGACCCACGCCCCCGTCACCTCCGCGGACACGGCGTACCTGCCGCCGCAGGGGTACCAGCAGGCGTACGGGGAGCCGCAGGGCCACGGTTACGGAGAACCCCAGGGTCAGGGGTACGCGGAGCCGCAGGGCCAGGGCTACCCGGAGCCGCAGGGCCAGGGCTACGGGGAGTCGCGGGGCCAGACCTTCGGCCAGGGTCGCCCGGAGCCGCAGGGCCAGGGATACGGGGAGCCGCAGGCGTACGGATACGCCGCCGCAACCGCGCCGCAGCCCCTGCCGCCGGAGACCGCGGGCACCGAGGGCTGGGCCCGCGCCCCGCAGCCGCCGGAGGAACCCCAGGGATACGCCCCCGCCGCCGTGGACGGTCCCGGCTACGGGCCTCCGACGATCACCGGCAACGCCCGCGTCACCGACGCCCAGCGCGCCCGCGCCGAGGGCCGGTCGCCCATCATCGAGCCCGGGATCCAGCCCGCCGCGCTCACCGCGCTGCTCGGGCTGCTGCTCTCCGGTACGGCGGCGGTCGGGGAGTACGCCCTCGTCGTACCCCTCGTACTGCTCCAGGCCGTCACCGCGGCCGGCTGGTTCCGGCTGAACGGGATGTGGCCGGCCAGGCAGGGCATCGCGCTGGCGTTCGCCGGCGCGCTGACCGCCGACGTGGTGCTGCTCGTCGCGGGCCGGGAGAACGCGCCCGCCGCGATCCTCGGCACCCTCGGAGTGTGGGTGCTGCTCACGCTGGTGCTCCAGCTGCGCAGTCACGCCGACGCGGACACCCGGATGTCCGGGCTGATGGCGACCGTCGCCTCGGCGGCACTGGCGATCGTCGCCGCCGGATACCTCGCGGCCGAGCCGGACGCGGTGTCGGTGGGCGCCGTGGCCGTCGCCGTCGCGGTCCTCGCCCGCGCGCTGCCGCTGCCCACGGCGGCCTCCGTGGTGGTGGCGCTGCTGGCCGCCACGGGCGCCGGGATCGCGGTCGGCGGGATGACGGACATCGGCACGCAGGGCGCCTTCATCGGCCTCGGCGCCGGGGTCTGCGCGCTGATCGGCCACCGCGTCGCCAGCTACGACTACCCGTCCCGCTTCGTCCACTTCACCGCGGGAGTGGCCCTTCCGCTGGCCACCGCCGCACCCGCCGTCTATCTGCTGGGGCGCGCCTTCGGCTGACGGGTCCGAGAGGGTCCCGGGCGCAGGCCGTTCGTCACAGCTGATCGACAACTGTTCGAAGTGACGCCCGGGTTGGACGATGTTCAAGGTTAGGCTCGGCGACTGGCGGCCACTCCGGCCGTCACGGGGGTCGTCGCGGCTCGTCGGGACCAGGTCGAGGTTGGGGAAACAGCCAGCATGCGCGCTTTGCGAATATTTCTGATCGTCGCCGTCATCCTGGGCGGTCTGTTCGTCATCGCGGACCGGGTGGCGGTCGGTTTCGCGGAGGACGAGGCGGCGGACCGGATCAGGACCAGCGAGGGCCTGTCCAGCACCCCCGACGTGTCCATCGAGGGCTTCCCCTTCCTCACCCAGGCCCTCAGCGGCGAGCTGGACGACGTGCGGATCGGCATCAAGGACTACGAGGCGTCGACGAGCGGCAACGACACCACCACCGCCATCCGCATCGAGGACCTCGACGCCCAGATGCACGGCGTCGTCTTCAGCGGCAGCTACAGCTCGGCGACCGCCGACAGCGCCACCGGCACGGCGAGCATCTCCTACGCCGAGCTGCTCAAGGCCGCCAAGTCCGAGACCACGGACGTCACGGCAGGCGTCACCGCCCAGGTCGTCGGCCTCTCCGACGGCGGCAACGGCAAGATCAAGGTCACCGTCGAGGCGACCGTCCTCGGCACCAAGCTGCCCCAGCCGATCTCCGTGCTCAGCTCGGTCAGCGTGGCGGGCGACACGGTGAAGGTGCACGCCGACACCCTGCCGAACCTGGGCGTCGACCTCGCCGAGGACGCGGTCCGCTCGGTCACCGACTTCGAGCAGAAGATCGACCAGCTGCCCGGCGGCATCCAGCTCGACAAGGTCGAGGCGGCCCCGAACGGCGTCGACATCTCGGTGAAGGGTTCGGACATCCGGCTGGTCGGGTAAGAGGGCCTGCGGGTTCGAGGGCTCCAGGCGGGAGGGGCCGCGTCCGGGGGTATTTTTCCGCCCTCCCTGGGTGTCAGCGGCTCTCCCCGGGCGTCGTCGGTCCGAAGGGCGAGACGTCCTTGTCCGTTCAGCAGATGGGCCGACGGGGACAGAGCGGGCACAGGTGCCCGGAAGCCGTACGGGAGTGGCCTCGCCGCTCTCTTGTTCCCACATTGCGGACGATCGCGTCTCAGTATTCGACACGCCGGTGACATCCCCGGCTGTCCGTCCCTACGATCGACGACATGCAGTGCAATTTGAGCGTCCTCCGTTCGCGAGGACAGGCGGATTTCACGAAGCGGCGGGCAGTGGACCTGTGCCGCGTCGCCGCCATGCTCTGTCGCACTTTCTGAGCGGAAGCGTCTTTTCTTCCGCGAGCCGGGCCCTTCGACCTCTCGTGTCAGGGCCACCCCGCGCCGCCCGGCCGCCATCGGCATGGCCGCGCACCCTCTCCCAACGCACGCCCCGCCGCAACTGCCCCGGAGGAGAACGAGCATGAGCCGCAGCGACGTCCTGGTAGACGCCGACTGGGTCCAGGACCACCTGGACGACCCCAGTGTGGCCATCGTCGAGGTCGACGAGGACACGTCCGCGTACGAGAAGAACCACATCAGGAACGCGATCCGGATCGACTGGACCAAGGACCTCCAGGACCCGGTCCGCCGCGACTTCGTCGACCAGGAGGGCTTCGAGAAGCTCCTGTCGGCCAAGGGCATCGGCAACGACACCCTCGTCGTGCTCTACGGCGGCAACAACAACTGGTTCGCGTCGTACGCCTACTGGTACTTCAAGCTGTACGGCCACGAGAACGTGAAGCTCCTGGACGGCGGCCGCAAGAAGTGGGAGCTCGACTCCCGCGACCTGGTCGTCGAGGTGCCCACCCGGCCCACGACCGACTACAAGGCCAAGGCCCAGAACACCGCGATCCGCGCCTTCCGCGACGACGTCGTGTCGGCCATCGGTTCGCAGAACCTGGTCGACGTGCGCTCGCCCGACGAGTTCAGCGGCAAGCTGCTCGCGCCGGCCCACCTGCCGCAGGAGCAGTCGCAGCGTCCGGGCCATGTCCCGTCCGCGCGCAACATCCCGTGGTCGAAGAACGCCAACGACGACGGCACCTTCAAGTCGGACGACGAGCTCAAGGAGCTCTACGCCGACGAGCAGGTCGACCTGGCCAAGGACACGATCGCGTACTGCCGTATCGGTGAGCGTTCCGCGCTCACCTGGTTCGTGCTGCACGAGCTCCTCGGTGTCGAGAACGTCAAGAACTACGACGGTTCCTGGACCGAGTACGGCTCCCTCGTCGGTGTGCCGATCGAGCTCGGCGCCAACAAGTAACCGGCTGAATCGGCAAGTCTCGGCAAATCTCGGCAAGCAAGGCCTGAAGGACGGAAACGAAATATGTGTGGAGCGAAGGCCGGCGGTCCCGACGCCTCGACGATCAAGCCCGGTGAGACCACGATCCAGGGCCACGTGACCCGCGACGGCGAGCCCGTCACCGGTTACGTCCGCCTGCTGGACTCGACCGGCGAGTTCACCGCGGAGGTCCCGACCTCCGCGACGGGCCAGTTCCGCTTCTACGCCGCCGAGGGCACCTGGACCGTACGGGCCCTGGTCCCCGGAGGCACCGCGGACCGCACGGTCGTCGCGCAGACGGGCGGCCTCGCGGAGGTCGCGATCGCCGTCTGACGGCACACCTGAGTGGCCAAGGGCCGCACCCCCGGGGGTTGGACGCTTTCCGGATCGGGGTGCGGCCCTTCGGCTTGCCCCGGCCCGGGTCACCACGGCCGTGGCGGGCCTACGCTGGAGGCATGTACGCACGACGGCGGCACGTCTACTTCGCCATGATGGGGACGTGCATCGGGCTGTTCGTCCTGGCGTGGGGAGTCGTACGGCTCTGGTCCGTCCCCGCGGCCGTGGGCATGTGTGTGGTCGCGATGCTCATCCCGCCCGTCGCCGCGATCGCGGCCAACCGCCGGGGCCCCGACGACCGCTGGTGGGACGACCCCTCGGGCGATCCCAAGTCCGACGACTGGTGGGACGAGCTGGACGGGAAGAAACGGCGGAGGTAAGCGGCACCCCTGCTGTCCGCGGGTGCGCACCTGTCCGCGGGTGCGCACCGCTCAGTAGACCAGCGCCTGCGTCCCGTCGCCCATCGCCTCCTGGACGAAGACCTGCGCACCCGCGATCCGTACGCCCTCCAGGACGTCCTTTTCCGCGATGTCCCGCCGGGCCGCGCACTGCGTGCACAGGGTGACCCGGCCGCCCGCCAGGATCGAGTCGATCAGGTCGGGCAGCGGCGCCGCGTGCGGCAGCTCGAACTCCGCTGCCCGGCCCGGCAGCGCGAACCACGCGGACTCGCCGGTCAGCCACAGGGACACCTCGACCCCGCTGGCCACGGCCACCGCCGCGACGGTGAACGCCTGCGAGCAGCGTTCGGGGGCGTCGGCCCCCGCGGTCACCTTGATCACGAGCTTGTTCGCCATGCCCGAATCGTAGTCGGGGGCAGGTCCGAATCGTGATCAACTTCCGTGCAACCCAAAGCGTTGGCCATGGGTCTCCTGTGCGCGCGGATAAGGAATCCGCTCTTCTCGTTCTGTGGGGGGACGCGTTGGAAGTCCTGGAAGAGTCCGAAAAACCCGAGGTACCCGGAAGACCCGAGACGCCTGAAGCACCCGGGGTGCTCGTGGCACCCGACGAGTCCGACGTCGCGGAAGTACGCGTGCGCCGTCGAGGGCGTACGACCCTGTTGATCGCCACCGCCGCGGTGCTCGGCCTCGTCGCCGGTACCTGCGCCGGTTTCCTGGTGCAGGCCGACCGTGAGCCGACCGCGCTGCCGCCGCTCTCGCAGCCGGTGCTGGCGCAGGCCAAGGGCGAGGGCCCCGAGCCTCTGTCGGCCGCGCAGGACCGCAAGGTGAAGACCGACGGCGACCTGCGCAAGCTGCTGCTGAAGAGGCCGAAGGGGGCGAAGGACGCGGAATCCGGTGTCGACACCTGGTTGAACATGGCCGACTACGCGGACCGGTTGCTGAGGTCCGACGAGATGTTCGACGACCTCGCCGGTGACGAGTTCAGGCGCGCGGTCGCCACCGGCTGGGACGTGGGCAGCACGTACACGGTCCAGATCCGGCTCGTGCAGTACCGCCAGGAGGAAAACCTCGCCGCGCAGCAAAGAACCGGCGATTGGAACGTGGACGACACCACCAGCTGGTCCATCCCCGGTACGGGCGACGGCATGGCCTACGTCTCCATGAAGCCCGATATCGAGCCCGGCTATCTGCCGCTGTACCGCGCGGAGGCGCATGCCTGGCGCGGTGACATCGCCATGGAGATCTGGGTCTACGACAGCAGGCCCATCCCCAAGTCGAAGATCATGGACCTGGCCGAGCGGCAGATGGAGCGGCTGTGAGCGAGCGACCGACAACTGTCGAGCCGGTGGAGCCGACGGACTCCGTAGCGTCGGCAGAGCCCCTGGAGCCTGCGGGATCCGACGCGGAATCCGCGGGTGAAGCCGCTTCCGCGCCCCCGAAGAAGCGCGTACGCCGTGGCCGTATCTTCGCCATCGCGGGTTCCGTTCTTCTGGCCGGTGCCGTCGTCGGCGGTGCCGGCTACACGGTCGTCACCGTCCAGGACGCCGACCGTGACGCGGGCGCGCCCACCTGGAAGTTCCCGAAGGCCGCGAAGGACGAGGCCGGGACGGTGAAGGCCGCCTCCGGGCTCGCCGCCATGCTCGTGCCGTACGACGGCGACCGCTGGAGCCGAGGCCCGGACAACGACCAGTTCGGCGCCGATGTCTCCCTGAGCGGGGCCGAGGCCACCGCCCTGCGCAAGGAGTCGTACCGGGACCTGCCCCGTTCCCAGCGGCGCGAGCTGGAGAAGCAGATAGACAAAGAGCCCATCAAGGGCATGGCGATGCGCAGCTATCTGAACGCGGAGGCCGCGCACGACTACGCGTACGGCACCGACAGCGCCTACACCGTGAGCATCGTGCTGTCCCGTATGAACGACAGGGCGACGGTCCGGGACATGTCGACGTTCCAGAACGAGTTCCTCGACGCCGTCGACATCTTCCGCGAGGGGCCCGAGATCAAGGGTCACAAGAACGCGCGGTGCTTCCTTCCGCCCAAGGACGCCGAAGAGAAGCTCGACATGATGCTGTGCTCCGCCTACCAGGGAGACGTGCTGGTCAGCGCCATCGCGTACGGGGCCAAGCCACTGGACACCAAGGGCGTCGCGGCGCTGTTGCGCGAGCAGCTCGACCGCATCGCGGAGCCTGGGGAGGCGGTATGACGACCGAGCAGACCGAACGGGCTGAGGCGCCGGCAGAGGTGGGGACCGAGGTGCCGCCCATGCCCGAGGCGCCCCCGGAGGTGCCGGACGAGCACGCCGCACCCGCCCCGCCCGTCAGGAAGGACCGCCGGGTCCTGCGCGCCGTCCTGCGCTGGACCGCCGCCGTGGTGGTCTTCGCGGCGGTCGGTACGTCAGCGGCGTACGGCATCACCCGGATGGAGCGGACCGACGTACCGGGACTGGCGACCGAGACGGACGGGCGCTGGGAGTACCCGACGATCAGCAGGCCGCCGCTGCCCTCCGGCAGTCCGGGCCCGTTCGCCGAGGTGAACACGGCCGGTGCCCACTACGCCGACCTGCGAAAGCTCCTGCTCCCGGCCCCGAAGGACGCGAAGGCCGACGCGGCGCTGCGCGGTGAGGACGGCTGGCTGCCGACGAAGACGTTCCTGGCGGAGTACGCGACGAAGTACGAGCGGGACACCGTCGGACAGCTGCTGACCGACTACGGGCTGCGGCACATCGCGGCGCGCGGCTGGACCACGCCGGACGGCACGCGCACGCGTATCTACCTGCTGCGGTTCGGCACCGCGGCCGTGGCTGACGAACTGGTGTCCAGCGAACTCATCAGCTACAACTCCCCGGTGCACGCGGCGCGTGGCGCCGAAGCGGTCGAGGCGGACACAGGGTTCGCGGAGGACGCCCAGGTCGCCGACGTCGTGCGTTACGCGTACGTGGAGACCAAGCCCTACGGTCCCGAGCAGGTCCGGCAGGCCTACCTCTCGGCCGCCGACACCATCGCCGTGGTCCTCCAGTCCCGCAAGGGCAGCGCGAAGACGGTGCCGTTCCAGCAGACGGTGACTCTGCAGAGCCAGCTCCTCGGCTGAGCCCCGACGCGCACCTCGCAGAGAACGCCGGGCCCCACCCGACTAGAGTGGGGCCCGGCCCTGTACCGCCTTCACCGTGTCACCCGAGGAGCACCCCGTGCTTGAGGCATTCTTCGAAGCCCTGCTGGTCCTGGTCTGTGTAGGCGTTCTCGCCTTCGCCGGGCTGACCGTGAAGAAGCTGTACCAGGGCCAGCGCTGACCACCACGAAGAAAAGCTGCTCATGATCGAGATCCCGTCCGACCTGCACAAGGACCTGCTCCCGCTGACGTTCCTGCTCGGCACCTGGGCGGGCGCGGGTGTCCACGACTTCCCCGGCTCCGAGAAGTGCAACTTCGGGCAGGAGGTCACCTTCACCCATGACGGGCGGGACTTCCTGGAGTACCACTCGCACACCTGGGTGCTCGACGCCGACGGCAACAAGGTCCGTCCCCTGGAGACCGAGTCCGGCTTCTGGCGCATCGACGCCAACCGCAAGGTCGAGGTCGTCATGACCCGCGACGACGGCGTCGTGGAGATCTGGTACGGCGACCTGGCCGCCAAGCAGCCGCAGATCGACCTGGTCACGGACGCCGTGGCGCGCACCGCCGCGTCGGGCCCGTACACCGGTGGCAAGCGGCTGTACGGCTACGTGAAGAGCGACCTCATGTGGGTCGGCGAGAAGCAGACCCCCGAGGTCGAGCTGCGTCCCTACATGTCCGCGCACCTGAAGAAGGTCGTCACCCCCGAGGAAGTCGAGCGCTGGGCCAAGGCCCTCCCGGACGACATGCCTGACGACGGGATCACGTTCTTCAAGTAGGCGCCCGCCCGGGACCGGCTCCACACGGTCCCGGCCGGAACCTTTCGCGGAAGATCCGGCTTCGCCGACGGCGGCCTACACTGGGCGGCGTGGTAAGCACCGACTGGAAGAGCGATCTGCGGCAGCGCGGTTACCGGCTGACCCCGCAGCGGCAACTCGTGCTCGAAGCGGTGGACACGCTGGAGCACGCCACGCCGGACGACATCCTGATCGAAGTACGCAAAACGGCGTCGGGTGTGAACATCTCGACGGTTTACCGGACGCTGGAGCTCCTCGAGGAGCTCAGTCTGGTCAGCCACGCCCACCTCGGGCACGGCGCCCCGACGTACCACCTGGCCGACCGGCACCACCACATCCACCTGGTGTGCCGGGAGTGCAAGAACGTCATCGAGGCCGACACGTCGGTCGCCGCCGAGTTCACCGCGAAGCTCCGCGCGACGTTCGGCTTCGAGACCGACATGAAGCACTTCGCCATCTTCGGCCTCTGCGAGGACTGCTCGCTCAAGAATTCAATTACCGAGTCGTAGGCTAGGCATATGAAGAGCCCTCTGCTGTCCCTGACCGGCGCCGTCTCCGCCGAGGGTGTGGACGAAGGTGTCGCAGCCCACTACGGAGACCTGTTCCGCGAACAGCGTGCCCTCGCCGACGGCACCGGCTTCGTGGACCTCTCGCACCGCGGCGTCGTCTCCGTCACCGGGGACGACCGGCTCGCCTGGCTGCATCTGCTGCTCACCCAGCATGTGACGGACCTCCCGGCGGGCACCGCGACGGAAGCGCTGATCCTCTCCGCGCACGGCCACATCGAGCACGCGCTGTACCTCGTCGACGACGGCACCACCACCTGGGCCCACGTCGAGCCCGGCAGCCAGGACGCGCTGATCGCGTACCTGGAGTCCATGAAGTTCTTCTACCGCGTCGAAGTCGCCGACCGGACCGGGGAGTTCGCGGTCGTGCACCTGCCGGCCGGTTCCATCGCGGAGGTCCCCGAGGGAGCCGTCGTCCGCGAGACCCCGTACGGGCGCGACCTCTTCCTGCCGCGTACGGAACTGGAGTCCTTCGCGGACAGGAGCGGCCCCGCGGTCGGGCTCCTCGCGTACGAGGCCCTGCGCGTCGAGAACCACCGGCCGCGCCTCGGGTTCGAGACCGACCACCGCACCATCCCGCACGAGCTGGGCTGGATCGACAGCGCGGTGCATCTCCAGAAGGGCTGCTACCGCGGGCAGGAGACCGTCGCCCGCGTGCAGAACCTGGGCAAGCCCCCGCGCCGGCTCGTCTTCCTCCACCTCGACGGCAGCGAGGTCCATCTTCCGCCGCCCGGCACGGAGTTGCGCCGCGCCGACGAGGGTCCCGACGGGCGGAAGATCGGCGTCATCACCACCGCCGTACGCCACCACGAGCTGGGCCCGATCGCGCTGGCCGTGGTGAAGCGGAACGTGCCGCTGGACGCGCCGCTGCTCGCCGACACGACGGCGGCGGCGCAGGAGGTCGTGGTCGAGCCGTAATCGCGGCTGCGTCTCCAGCAGGAGCCGTGGGCCGCGGCTACATCTCCAGCAAGAGCCGTAGGCCGCGGCTACATCTCCAGCAGGACCGTGAACGGGCCGTCGTTCGTCAGCGAGACACGCATCTGCGCGCCGAACCGGCCCGTCGCCACCGTCGCGCCCAGGGCGCGGAGTTGGGCGACCACCTTGTCGACCAGGGGCTCGGCGAGGTCGCCGGGAGCGGCCGCGTTCCAGGTGGGGCGGCGGCCCTTGCGGGCGTCGCCGTACAGCGTGAACTGGCTGATCACCAGCAGCGGCGCGTCGATGTCCGAGCAGGACCGCTCCTCACTCAGCATGCGAACCGACCAGAGTTTGCGGGCGAGTTGGGCCGCCTTCTCCTTGGTGTCCTCGTGCGTGACCCCGACCAGGACGCACAGGCCCTCGCCGCTGATCTCGCCGACCGTCTCACCCTCGACGACGACGCTCGCGCCGTCCACTCTCTGCACCACCGCACGCATACGGACCATCATGCCGTGCGCGCGTACGGCGGCCCGGTGCGGGCCCTTCGTGTGATTTCCGGGTTCGCCAAACCCCCATCCGGGGCCGATCGGGGGCACTCGGTCACATAGCGACCACTCGGAGTGGCACCATGCGGGTGTTGCGGTGCGTTCAGGGGCGCATTCATGGCGCACGCGTGGGACGCACCGCGCCGGTCGAGGGGACGGTAGAGGCACATGAGCACACCGAGTACGGGGCAGCCGCCCGAGGCCGTGTCACTGACCCGTACGAGCCCACGGGCGGGACGGACGGAAGCGACCGGAGGGACTGGTGTGACCGGGGTGACCGGCGTGGCGTCGGGGATGGCGGCGCGACCGCCGGTGCAGCGCACCGACAGCTGCCCGCCCACGGCGGAGGATCCGCGACCCGACCTGCCCGTGCTGCGGCTGCCCGAGCTGCGGGTACTGCGCCGGGACGCCCAGCGCGACGAGGCCGACCTCAGCTATGTGCGGCGGCTGCTCCAGGGGCGCATCGACATCCTGCGGGCCGAGCTGGCGCGCCGCGGCGGGCTGCGGACACCCGGGGCCGGGCAGCCGCTGGTCGTCGGTTCCGGGGAGCCGTCGGTCGTCGAGCGGCTCTCGGAGATCCTCACGGACGCCCCCGCCCGGCACCGTTCCTCGGCCCGCCATGTGACGGTGGGCACGCCGTACGGCGAGGAGTACCGGCGGCTGGCCTCCGACATGCTCTCCGAGGTCGAGCTGTCGGACCTCGGCGCCCGCACGGACGAGGAGCTCGGCGCGGGGATGGGCCGCCTCGTACGGTACGAACGGCAGGTCTCCCTGCGGCGCCAGCAGCTCCAGCGCACGGCCGACGACTGCAGCGCGGAGATCGCCCGCAGGTACCGCGAGGGCGAGGCGCAGGTGGACGACCTTCTCGTGTGAGGAGTCCTCCTGTCTTTCAGCCCGTCCGGCGTTTGAGGACGAGCGCGAAGCGCGACAGGGGGGTCTGGGGGCGCAGCCCCCGGATACGGGACGGGCAGGGGCGGAGGGGGCGAGAAAAACCCCCGCGACACCCCCGCCGCCGTACACCTAGCGTGGCCCCATGACCGACCGCGCCCTCACCGACTCCAGCGATTCCACCGGCTCCGCCCGTTCAAGCGACTCCACCCGCTTCATCGACGTACGAGCGATCACCAAGGACGAGATCCCGGAGTGGATCCGCGCCCTGAACACCGGTTTCCTGCGCCCGCCCACCGCATCGGAGCAGGAGATCGCGGACCGGCGTACGTACATCGACCCGGACCGTACCCTCGCCGCGTTCGACGACGGCCGCTGCGTCGGGACCTTCCGGTCGTTCCCGCAGGAGCTCACCGCGGTGGGCGGCGCCCTCGTCCCGGCGGACGCGATCTCGAACGTCACCGTCACGCCCACGCACCGCCGCCGGGGCATCCTCAGCCGCATGATGGCCAGGGACCTCGCCGCGGCGAAGGAACGGGGAGACGTGGTGGCGACGCTGATCGCCGCCGAGTACCCGATCTACGGCCGGTACGGATTCGGGCCCGCCACCTCCACCGCCGAGTGGATCGTCGACGTACCCAGGACGGGCCTTGACCCCCGCTGGTCGGGCCCCGCCGACGGCGGCCGTGTCGACCTCGTCGACGGCGAGGACGTCCGCAAGATCGGCCCCGAACTGCACGAGAGGCTGCGGCGCGGCCGGCCGGGCGCGGTGAGCCGCGACGAGCGCTGGTGGCGGATCAACACCGGTGTGCCGGAGGTGACTTCGGGTTCCTGGACCGAGCCGTACTACGCGGTGTACCGCTCGGCGTCCGGTGAGGTCGAGGGCATGGTCTCCTACGAGTCGGACGACAGGTGGGACGACAAGCGGCCGCACAACACGGCGGACGTGAACTGGCTGATCGCCGTGACGCCGACGGCCGAGCGCGCCCTGTGGCACTACCTGTGCTCCATCGACTGGATCACCAAGGTCAAGACGGGCTGGCGGGCCCCCGACGACCTGCTGCCGCACCTGCTGCCCGATCCCCGCGCCGCCCGCGTGACCACCCAGGCGGACTGGCTGTGGGTGCGGATCCTGGACGTCGTACGGGCTCTGGAGGCGCGTACGTACGCGGGTACGGGGACGCTGGTGCTGGAGGTGACGGACCGGGACGGGCTGTCCTCCGGGCGCTACCGGCTGGAGGCGGGGCCGGACGGGGCGTCCTGTGCGCCGACCACTCTGGACGCGGAACTCACCTTGGGAGTCGGGGAGTTGGGGCGGCTCTGGCTGGGGGACGAGTCGGCGGTGCGGCTGGCGGCGCTGGGTCTCGTCCGGGAAGAACGAGCGGGCGCCGGCTCCGTGGCCGACGCCCTGCTGCGCACGTCCAGGCGGCCTTGGTGCCCGGACATCTTCTGATCGGGTGCGGTCGTGCTCCTTCCGTGCGGGTGGCGGCCGGTGATCCGTAGCTGTAGCTGTTCAGTTGTGGTTGTGGGTGGTGCTGGCCGATCGGGCTCCCGGCTCCCCTCCGGAGGGGAGCCCGGTCGGCCGGACTGTCCAGGCGGTGGCGCCCGATCAGCCGGACTGGGCGAGCAGCATCACGATGAGCACAGCTCCGATGCCGCTGAGCATGGTGTTCCTGGCCTTGATGCCGATGGTCAGCGCGACGAACGCGATGATGCCCATCGGCCCGTACTTCCACTGGACGAGCTGCTCGAATCCGATGGCGAGGGCGGCGACGACGAGGGCGACGAACGGCATGACGGTCCCTCCTGAGGGACAGGGAGGCGAACCTCCGCTGGTATCGGCTGGTATCGGCTGGTATCCGCTGATATCCACTGGTATCCGCTGGGAACCGTCCACCCGGTCGTCACATGTGACCCTGGCGGCCAACCCCCCGAAAGTTTGACCATGTTGCTCAAGTTGGTGACCAACTCATTGCTAGTTATCTCCGCGTTGGGTCGACTCATAACCACCTGCTCGGTAACTGCCCAAAGATGGCGGGAAGTTGTAGGGTTTGGTCGTGGACCCGGAAGATGCCGCGGCCGACGGGCGGAGCAGGTCACCACGCCAACTGGCATCGCATCGTGAGGTGGCCGACGAGCTGCGCAGCCGGATCAGGTCCGGTCAGCTGCGGGCCGGCCAGCGCATGCCCACGCAGGCCAAGCTGGCGGACGAGTTCGGCGTCGAGCGCGGGGCGGTCCGGCAGGCGCTGCGCATCCTCCAGTCCGAGCGGCTGCTCGTCAACGTGTCCAAAGGGAGCCCGGCGACCGTCGCGGACGACCTGGGAATGGCTCTGACCGGGCCCGAAGCGGCGCCGCGGCCCACGACGGTGGCGCTCGGCGCGCGGATAACGGAAGCGTTCGCGGCCCCGCACGTGGAGATCGACGCGCTGTGCCTGACGTCGATCTCGCTCACGCTCGCGGTGGGCGAGCCGCTCCGGCAGATCCACGCCGAGCGCATAAAACCGGCCAGGATCGACGTCCGCGTGCTGCTTCCCAGCGGAGACATCCCGCTCGCCTTCCCGGCCCCGGTGGACACCTCGGCCGGCGGCGGGTTCGGCGACGACCGGCTCCAGCGCAACTGGCTGGCCAACCGCAACGCACAGGGCCAGGTCCTGCGGCACAACCTGCTCGCGCTGCGCGCCACGCACGGCATCGAGGTCAACGTCACCTTCCGCGCGCTCCCCTTCACGCCGCCCGTGAAGCTGTATCTGCTCAACGGGACCGAGGCGCTCTTCGCGTACTACACCCTCGCCAGGCGCGAGGAGGAGATCGACCACGTGAACCTGGAGATGTACGACGTCCAGGGCACCCAGTCCATGCTGTTCCCCTTCGTACAGGGGGCCGGGATGCGGGACACGACGTTCGTCGAGCAGTCCCACCTGTGGTTCAACGCGCTGTGGGAGACCATCAGCTCGGAGCTGCTGCTCACGAGCTGAGGCCTCCTGGGCGGGGCCGTACCCGGTCTGGCGGACGCATCGGACGCCCGCGGGTCAGAGGGCGGGGCCCGCGACCATCAGGGCCAGGACGACCGCCCCGATCGAGCTGCACATGGGGTTCTTGGCCTTGATCCCGATGGTGAGCAGCAACAGTCCGACGATGCCCGCCGGGCCGTAGTGCCATTGGACGAGCTGCTCGAAGCCGATGACGAAGACGGCGGACACGAGGGCGATGAGGGGCATGGTGGTTCCTCCTGGTGACTCCTGAGGGGCGATCGGAAAGGGGGAAGCAAAACTTCCGCCAACTTGAGCTAGTTGGCAACCAACTATGCTTAAGTTGTCCCCACTTGGCTGGTACTCATAAACAACTTTCAAACAACTCCCCATAGATGGATGCGAGTTGTAGCGTTTGGTCGTGACCCAGGAGAACGTGGCAGTGAACGGCGGCAGAAAACTCTCGTCCCAGGAGATCGCCGACGCCCTGCGGGACCGGATCCGTGCCGGGGACCTCAAGGCGGGCGACCGCCTGCCCACCCAGGCGGAACTGGCGGAGGAGTTCGGCGTCGAGCGCGGCACCGTCCGCCAGGCCCTCAGCTCACTCCAGAGCGACGGTCTTCTGAGCAACACCGGGCGGGGCAGTCCGCCGCGGATCGCGGACGTGTCATCCGCGCGTGACGAACCCCAGCCGACGATGGTGGGTCTCGCGCCCCGCCTCGCCGAGGCGTTCGCGGCCCCGCACGTCCGGGTGGACGCGGCCTGCCTCACCGCCGAGACCCTGATGCTGGCCCTCGGCGAGCCGGTGCGCCTGATCCACGAGGGCAGGATCCGGCCGGAGTCGATCGACGTCCGCATCCTGCTGCCCTCCCGGGACATCACCCTGGCGTTCCCTGTCCCGGTGGAAGGCCGCAGCGAGGGGGACCCGGTCCACAAGCGCTGGCTCGACCAGCGCAACGCCCAGGGGCACGTGCTGCGCCACAACCTCCAGACCCTGCGCCGCTCGCACGGCATCGACGTGAAGGTGACCTTCCGCGCGCTGCCGTTCACCCCACCGGTGAAGCTGTACCTGCTCAACGGGTCGGAGGCGCTGATCGCGTACTACATGATCACCAGACGCGAGGAGCAGGTCGACGCCGGCGGAGTCCTCGACATGTACGACACCCTCGGCTCCGCCTCCCTCCTCTTCTCCTTCGAGAAACAGGCCGGCCACCGCGACGCCTCCTTCGTGGAGGAATCCCAGAAGTGGTTCGACGCCCTCTGGGAAACCATCACCACGGACCTGACACTCTCCTAGTGACTCCTGATGCAGCGCAGACTGAACCGGTGGCGACAGAGACAGAGAACCTTCGGGAAGTGATCGAACGCGCCCGCTTCGTGCTCTTCGACTTCGACGGGCCGATCTGCCGGCTCTTCGCGGGGCACTCGGCGGAGGACGTGGCGAGAAACCTGGTGGACTGGTTGGAGGGTCAGGGGCTGCGGGGGTTGCTGAGCGAGGAGGAACGGGTCCATCCCGATCCGCATGTCGTGCTGCGCGTGGTCAACATGCGGCATCCGCACAGCGACCTGGTGGCCGAACTAGAGGAACTGCTCACCCAGCACGAGCTCAAGGCGGTGCCCTCCGCGTGGCCGACCGCGTACGCGGATCCCCTGATACGGACATGGAGCGCCGTCGGCGTACGCCTCGCGGTGGCGACCAACAACTCGCCCCGGGTGGTCACCAGTTACCTGAACGGCCGAGGTCTCTCCGAATGCTTCGCCTCCCACGTCTACGGCCGCACCCGCAACCTGGACCACCTCAAGCCGCATCCGCACTGCCTCAACCGGGCCCTGAACGCCCTGGGCGCCGCCCCCTCGGCCGCCCTCATGATCGGCGACACGCCCTCGGACTTCCTCGCCGCCCGGGATGCCGGGGTTCCGTTCCTCGGCTACGCGCGTAACGAGGAGAAGGAGGGGTTGCTGCGGGAGGCCGGCGCCGAGCACGTGGTGCCGTCGATGGAGCTGTTGCTGCGGGTGCTTCGGGGTCAGCTCTGAAGCTGGGAACCGATGTCAGCTCTGAAGCCCGAGATCGACGTCAGCTCTGAAGCTGGAAGGTGAGTAGGAGGAAGAGGAAGGCCGACCAGCCGGCCAGCCTCGGCTGTCCCGTCCGTATCCCCACCAGCGCCACGGTGAGCAGCACCAGCCCGGCGAACCCGAGTTCCGAGTGCACCAACTGGGCTGTTCCGTACTCGACCGCCGCGCCCACTAGTTGGAAGAAGAACATGTCCCCACCCCGTCCACTTCACTGAATCGGCCATCAACCGTCCAACTGCCCTTCCAATTGGACTGGTTGCCTTGAGTTGGGTGTGCCCTCTCGGCCTGATCCCCTAACTCGTAGGCGACTTGAAGGTCAGGTGACCGGCAAATCCGGCCACCAATTGACCGGAAGCAGTTTGATCGGCGGCTGGGAGCGGTACGGTCGCGATGTGAGCGAAGAGCGCGGCGACGGAGGCGGCACCGAGTGGGAGAGGGTCCTGATGGTGCTGCGCACCCGTATAGCGGACGGTGCCTACCCACTGGGATCCCAGCTTCCACCGCAGCGTGAACTGGCCGACGAGTTCGACGTGTCACGCGACACGGTGCAGCGCGTCATGCGCGAGCTCAGCAGCGAGGGCTGGGTCAAGTCCCGTCAGGGCAGTGGTTCTCGGGTCGTGAAGAGGCCGACCCACGCAGGGACGCCGAAGCGGGACGCGCCCCGGGTGCGCGCGGCCCTGGGCACCTTCATCGCCCGTGCTTTCGCCCAACCGGTCGTGCAATTGGACGTGTTCACCCTCACGTCGGAGTCCTTGGACGCCCACATCAGGTTGCAGTCCGAGCTCATCCGGCTGGGGGACGTCAGGCCCGAGCGGATCGAACTGCGCATGCTGTTGCCCTCGGAGTCGCTCGTACTCCCCTATCCGCGGACGAAGTCGCCGGAGGAGCCCGGACGGCTGGGCCAGTTGCAGGACCGGCTCCGCGCCATCACCCGCCGACACACGATCTCTCTGCGCACCGCCCTGCGAGACCTGCACACGGAGGGCCTGGTCCCGTCCGTACAGGTGGAGATCCGGCACGTGCCGCTGACCCCCACCTTCAAGCTGTACCTGCGCCCAGGCGCGGAGGCGTTGTTCGGGCCGTACGAAATAGTGGAGCGCACCATCCTGCTGGACGACGGCACGGAGGTCGAAGCGCAGGATGTGCTCGGTCTGGGATCGACGCTGACCCGGCACGTAAACGACGAAGGCGATCCGGACTCCCCGGGATCTGTGTTCATGGAGAGCATGCAGGCCTGGTTCGACTCCTGCTGGGAACTGCTCGCGGAGCGGGACTGAAGTCCGGCCGGAGTCCAGCGGGCTTCGACCGGCATGCGGCTCGCAGGTGGTATCTCTCTCAGGTATCGAATGCGGGAGTCCGCACGTCCGACGTGCGGGCGCGGGCATAAGGTGTGCTCACTTCTCTCGCTACGCATGAACATCAGTGGCGACGCACGTTTATCCAGGAGTACACCCTTGGGCAAGCCCATGCCTGGTCCGCTTGTTCCAGAAGAAGCAGCGGACGCCGCGAATCTCCGGTTCGTGCGGTACGCCAAGGCGTTGGGTTCGTTCGGCCGTGGCCACCACAACCTGAACTACATGGTGCGCCCGCTCACCGCCGACCGGCACCTGGTGGCCGACGAGGACGGGCAGCCGGTGACCGTACGGGAGCCCATTCCGTCGGCGTTGCCTGTGGTCATCAGGACCTGGCAGGACGAGGCGGAGATCCTCGACAGCATCCGGGGCGCGCTGCCGCACGTTCCCCGGTGCCTGGTCAAGGGACCGGACCTGACCGTCCTCAGCTATGTGGAGGGTGTGCCGCTTTCCAGCATCTGCCCGAACGGCAAGCCGGTCGACCCCGACCTGATCGCCGCTCTCGCGGGCCTCCTGGCGGACATGACGCAGGTGCGCAGACAGCATCTGCCCCCGCTTCCGCAGTCCTGGCCTCGATCCAGCAGGAACAGCAGGGCCTTTCTGCTGGCGCTGGCGTCCGCGGCGGAGGAGCAGATCCGGCAGCGCAACTGGGCGGAGTTCGGAGGCCTGTTCGCGATGCTGGGCATCCCGAAGGACGCGATGGTGAAGTTCGCGGAACGGGTGCCGGCGCTCATCAGGCGCCCCTTCAGCCTGCTGCACACGGACCTCCACCGGGACAACGTGATCGTCTCCTACCACGGTGACCCACCCCTGATCTGTGTCGACTGGGAGCTGGCCTCCTTCGGCGACCCGCTGCACGACCTCGCCACGCACCTGGTGCGGATGCAGTACCCCGACTATCAGTGGCCGGAGGTGATCGAGGCATGGAGCAAGGCCATGGGCGAGCGGCGCAGCAACGCAGTCGATGGCCTCGACCGCGATCTGAAGCACTACCTCGCCTTCGAGCGCGCCCAGTCCGTCTATCCGGACGTGATGCGTGCCGCCACCTCGCTCGGTGACTCCTTCGGGCAGCGGGACCTGGACGCGGCGGCACAGGCCGTGCGGCAGGCTCTGATCGCGGCCGAGGAGCCGCTGCGGCTCAAGAAGGTGCCGGAGGAGAGCGAGATCGGGCGCATCCTCTTCCGGTGGAACGAGTCCCACGGCGTGAAGGCGAGCAGTGAGAAGTCGCTCAACCAGATCGTCTGGACCCGCGACGTCCGGGTCCCGCCCCACCCGGAGTTCTCCGCGGAGGCGGTGAGCGAGGCGCTTTTCCAGGAGGGAGCCGCCGCCGCCGACCGTGTCTTCAAGGGGACGGCGCATCTCAACACAGCCGTCCGCGTGCGCGGAGTCCCCTTTCCGGTCATGGTCCGCCGGAAGGTGGGCTCGGCGAATCCCCGGGAACGCAGGTTCCTCAACGAGCACGCCGTCCTGCGGGCGATCGAGCGGTCGCAGGTCGGTGTGTGTGCCCCAAGGGTGCTTGCCCTGGGCGTCAGCGGTTTGAGGGATCCTTTCACCATCCACTCCTACGAGGGGCCCTTGGACGGTTTCAGCCCTCCGGAGCACCCCGAGAGCGGACTCCGGCCGCACGAGGCGGACGATCTCGTGAACCAGCTCGCCGCGCTGACGTACGTCGACTGCGATCAGCTGGATCCCGAGATGAACGGGCTGGAGTTCTACTGGGAGTTGCAGTACGAGCTGGTCCGCATGGTGAACGAACTGCCCAAGGCCACCATGGAGGTGGCGCGCGAACTCGGGTTGCCCAGCAGTTCCCGGCTGCTCGAGATCCTCGGTCGCCACACGCTGGTCCCGCGTCGTCCGGTGCTCCTGCACGGTGATCTCAACCCGTGGAACCTGGTGCGCCGGGAGGAGGGCGGCCTGGTCCTCATCGACTGGGAGATGGCGATGGTCGGTGACCCGTTGTACGACCTGGTCCGCCACATGCATCTCACCCCGACCCTCCGCGAGATCAGCGACCGGCTGTTCGCCCGCTGGCACCGCCTGCTGCCGGAGGAGTGCACGCAGGGCTGGCGCGAGGACTGGCGCGTGTACCGGTGGATGGAGGTCGTCCGCTCCGCTTACGTGGACCTGGACCGTCTCGTGACGGGTGACAGCTTGGAGGCTCCCAATGTCCGCAGGGCGGTCGACACCTACGCGATGACCCTGGCCGCGGCCACCGCCGCGCTGGGGATCCGCGAGAAGGGGAAGGCACCGGCAAACCCCTACCTTGCCCGTGCGCTGCTGCCACGGGACGATGGGGGCCGACCGCCGGCCGAGGTCTCCGCGGACGTCTGAAGCTGCCGGCCGCACGGTCACCGGGGGCAGGTGCCGCACGGCCTCCACAACATGGCGGGCCGGACCATGCCGCGCGGCGTGGGTTCCGGGTTCCACGACCCCAAGGGCTGCCACACCGCCACACCGACCTCGGTATCCGGTCCCGCGGAGCCGGTGACGACGCCGAGGCGACTGTCGCCACCTGGAACAAGCACCTCGACGACCTCTGGATCCTGTCGCTGAAGCCGAGCCGGCGTCGCGGGCCCGCGGTCCGAGCGAGCCGGCCGTGGTCCGGGGACTCCCTCACACCCCCAACACCACCTTCCCCACCACCCCCCGCCCCTCCACAGCCGCATGCGCGTCGCCCGCCCGCTCCAGCGGGAACACCTCGCCGATCACCGGTCGCAGCCGGCCGGCGGCGGCCTCCGCGAGTGCGGTGGTGGTGAGGCGGTGAAGTTCGGCGGGAGCGAACTGGACGTCGGCGATGCCGAAGAGGGCGATGCCCCGGCGGGCGGCTTCGTCGGGGTCGATGGGGGAGAAGCCGCCCGACGGTGCGCCGTGCGCGGAGAAGCGGCCACCGTCGGCCGTCAACGGGAAGGCCGCCGCGCCGAGTCGGCCGCCCACGCCGTCGAGGACGACGTCGGCGGCCGGTACGGGTCCGCCGAGCGCGTCCCGGGCGGCAGAGACCCAGTCGGCACGCGTGGCGTCGACGGCCGCGTCCGCCCCCAACTCCCGTACCAGGGCGACCTTCTCCGCGCCCCGGGCGACCCCGACCACCCGGGCCCCGCACGCGTGGGCCAGCTGGACCAGCAGCGTGCCCATGCCCCCGGAGGCGCCGAGGACGAGCACGCGGTCGGTGGCGCCGACGCCGGTCAGTTCGAGGAGGCCGGTGGCGGTGACGCCGTCGTGGACGAGGGCCGCCGCGGTGCGGAGGTCCAGGGGGTCCGGTACGACCGTCAGGGCCGAGGCCGGCGCCACGGCCCGCTCCGCGTAGCTGCCCGTCACGAAGGCGGTGACCCGGCGGCCCAGCCACTCCTCGGGGACCTCCGCACCGAGGGCGGCGACGACACCCGAAACGCCGCCCCCGGGGACGAACGGCGGTGTCACCGGGAAGAAGTCACGGCCCCAGCCGCTCCTCACCTGGGTCTCCACGAAGATCGTGTCCACGTAGGCAACATCGATCACCACCTCACCGGTCCCCGGAACCGGGTCCGCGATCTCCACCGGCACCAGAACCTCGGGGCCGCCGAACGCCTTCACCTGTACTGCTCGCATCGCTCGCTCCTGGCATCAGGGTCACTGCCGCGCAGTCTTCGGCCTCAAGCGCGCTTGAGGTCAAGGGCGGACCGGATGGCGTGCGGCGGCGCGGATGGCCTGCGGTGGTCCGGCCGCGGTGGCCCGGCCGCGGCGGCGCGGATGGCGTACGACTGCCCGGATGGCCCGCGGCGGCGCGGTGCGTAGGCTCGTGGCATGGCTGAGAGCGGGCTCCGGGAGCGCAAGAGGCAGCGGATGTACGAGGCCGTGTCCGACATCGCGATCGGGCTCTTCCTGGAGAAGGGGTTCGACAGCGTGTCCGTGGCCGAGGTGGCCGCCGCCGCCGAGATCTCCAAGCCGACCCTCTTCCGGTACTTCCCGGCCAAGGAGGATCTGGTCCTCTACCGTTTCGCCGACCACGAGACGGAGGCCGCGCGGGTCGTCGCCGGGCGGCCGCAGGCGCAGTCGGTCACCGACGCCCTGCTGGAGCACTTCCTGGACGGACTCCACCGGAACGACCCCGTCACCGGGCTCAACGACCACCCGAACGTGCTCGCCTTCCACCGGCTGCTCTACGGGACCCCGTCGCTGGCGGCACGGGCGTACGCGTACGTCGAGCGTTCCGAGGCGGCTCTCGCCGAGGCCCTGGGCGGCGGCCTCGACGCCCGGCTCGCGGCCGGCCAGATCACCGCCGTACGGCGTGTCCTCGCGCTGGAGAACTGGCGGCGGATCGCCGAGGGCGAGCGGGCGGCGGAGGTGCGGCTCGACGCCGAGGCCGCGGCCCGGCGCGCGTTCGCCGGGCTGGCGGCGGGCTTCGCGGGTCTCACCGCGCTTCGGGGACCGGACAATCCCCACGCCTCTGGCGTTACCGAGTAAATAATGTAACTCGGTCACGTTATTCCGCTACCCTGGACGGAATGACGTCACCCCACCCTGCCCTCGACGAGGCTGTCACCCGGTCCCTCGCCCAGTCCCTCGTCCGTGAACGCGCCTACCACGACGCCTGCCGCACGGCCCTCGCCGCGATGGTCGCCGGTGCCGAGGAACAGGTCGTCACCGGCGAGGACGTCTCCGCCTCCGGAGCCGACGCCGAAGTGCTCGGGTACCGCCTGCGCAGCCACGCGAAGGAGATGCGCGAACTGCCCGAAGGCCCGCTGTTCTTCGGCCGGTTGGACTTCGAGGGCGTGACCGCGGACGGCCGTGCGGCGGCCGGTGAGTACGCGGGTGAGCACGCCGGGCAGAGCTACCACATCGGCCGGCTGCGGATCACCGAACACCCTTCCGCCCCGCCCCTGGTCGTCGACTGGCGCGCCCCCGTCTCGCGCGCCTTCTACCAGGCGAGCGCCCGCGCGCCGCAGGGCGTCGCCGTCCGGCGCCGGTTCGGCTGGGCGCCGGGGAGCCTCGGGGAGTCCGCGGACCTCACGGGCCTGGAGGACGAGCACCTAACCCAAGCCCTCTCCCCTCCTTCCCCCACCCCTTCCCCTTCCCATTCCCACTCGCTTCCCGAGCGGCCGAGCCGCATCCTCGCGGGCGAGATCGAGCGCCCCCGCGTCGGCCCCATGCGCGACATCGCCGCGACCATCCAGCCCGAACAGGACGATCTCGTACGAGCTGATCTCGCGGCCTCGGTCTGCGTGCAGGGCGCCCCGGGCACCGGCAAGACGGCCGTCGGACTGCACCGGGCCGCGTACCTCCTCTACACCCACCCGCAGCGCATCCGCCGCGGAGGTCTGCTGATCCTCGGCCCCAACCGCACCTTCCTCTCGTACATCTCCGAGGTCCTGCCCGCGCTCGGCGAGACCGGCGTACGGCAGTCGACCGTGTCGGACGAGATCGCCCGGCATCCCGTCACGGGGGCGGACGACGAGCGCGCCGCCGTCGTCAAACACGACGCGCGGATGGCCGAGGTGCTCCGCCGGGCGCTGTACGGGGGGATCGGCGGGCCCGTCGACTCCCTTGCCGTGCCGGACGGTTCGTACCAGTGGCGGGTCTCGGCCGGTGAACTCCACCGCATCGTGGACGGCGTACGCGCCGAGGAACCCCCGTACGCCGTCGGGCGCGAACGGGTGCGGACCCGGGTCGTGGGCTGCCTGCTGGCGCAGGCGGAAAGGCGCGCCGGGCCGCCGCCCAACGCCTGGGTGCGGAAGATCTCGCGGGCCAGATCCGTCAGCGCGTACGTCGACGCGGTGTGGCCCAAGGTGCGTCCCGAGGAGGTTCTCGCCCGACTCCTCACCGACGCGGGGGCGTTGGAGACGGCGGCGGAAGGGATTCTGGACGCGGATGAGCGGAAGGCGATCCTGTGGGCGAGGCCGCCGCGCTCGCACAAGTCGGCGCGCTGGTCGGCCGCCGACCTCGTACTGCTCGACGAACTCGCCGGGCTCATCGAACACCCCGAGGGATACGGCCACTTGGTGATCGACGAGGCTCAGGACCTGTCGCCGATGGAGTGCCGGGCGATCGCGCGACGGGCGTCCTTCGGATCCCTCACCGTGCTCGGCGACCTCGCGCAGGGCACGACTCCTTGGGCGGCCAGGAGCTGGCCCGAACTCCTGGCGCACCTGGGCAAACCGGATGCCACGGTCGTTCCCCTGACCATCGGCTACCGGGTTCCGGCAGCCGCCGTCGAACTCACCAACCAGCTGCTGGCGCGCCTGGATGTGGGACTGCCGCCCGCCCGGTCGCTGCGGTCCGACGGGGAGTTGCGGGTGCGGCGGGTGTCCGACGTGCTCGCCGCGACCGTCGACGCCGTGCACGGAGCGCTCGCGCACGAGGGCTCGATCGGCGTCATCGCCGCCGACGCCGAGGTCGCAGGCGTCCGGGAGGCGCTGCGCGCCGCGGGCGTCGAGACCGCCGGACCCGATGAACTCGGCGCGAGGGTGACGGTGTTGCCCGCCACCCTCGCCAAGGGACTTGAGTACGACCATGTCGTCGCCGTCGAACCCGCGGCCGTCGCCGAGGCGGAGGTGCGCGGCTCGAACCGCCTGTACGTGGTGCTGACGCGGGCGGTTTCGCGGCTGGACGTGGTGCACGCGCGGCCCCTGCCGTGGTGAGCCGCAGGGCGGCCGGGTTCCGCGGTGAGCCGAGGGGACCGGCTTCCGTGGTGAGCCGAGGGGGCCGGCTTCCGTGGTGAGCTACCAGCCCGGGTCGCCCACGGAGGTCAGGAGCGGGATCAACTGCTCTTCCTCATAGGCCAGATGGGCTTCGAGTTCGGTCGTGAGGCGTTCCACCTCGGCGAGTGCGAGGCCGGGCTCCACCTGCTCGTCGGCGAGTACCTCGCCCAGTTGTCCGAGCAGTTCGGCGATCCGCTCGTGCTCCTGGCCCAGTCGGTCGAAGGCCGGCGCGAGTTCGGGGTGGCGGCCGGCGAGGAGCGGGAAGATGCCGAGTTCCTCGCCGGTGTGGTGGTTGTGCAGGCCCTGGCAGAGCGTGAGGCAGTTGACGCGGAGCTGGGCGCCGAGGGCGGCGCCCGACTTCCTGAACTCCGCACGGATGAGCACGAGTTCGCGCCGGAAGGCGTCATGGATCACCTTCAGGCCATCGGCCATGGAGGTCGCGTTCACGTTCGGTGGCCCGTCCGGCTCGATTTCGTGCAGGGCCACCACGGGGATCACCCGGTCCGTCTTCGCCTGGTACTCGGCCCACCCCGGGTCGCTCTCCACCGCGCGGGCGAACACGCGGTCCCGTTCGGCGCGTTCGAGCACGACGGCGTCCGCGTCGTACGTGAACACCCCGTCCTCGACCGTCACCCTCGGGTTGGCGACCAGATTGCGGTACCAGTCCGGATGCTCGTGCGCGCCACCGGCCGAGGCGATGACGAGGACCCGCTCACCTCCGTCGGGGTAGTAGCCGACGGGAGTCGTGTGCGGGGTTCCGGTGCGGGCGCCGACGGTGGTGAGCAGGAGCAGCCGGGCTCCCTCGAAAAAGCCGCCGACCTTTCCGTGGTTGGCCCTGAATTCTTCGATGACCTGTTGATTGAAGGGGTTGGGCATTCGCTGCTTTCTTTTGTTTTCGGGCAGGCGAAATCCCGTGAGGGAGAAATGGACGCACGAATGCATGCGGGCACGCGGAATCTCACATGGAGCTCGCATGGAACTCGCACGGAGCACACAGGAGGGTGCCGCTGAGGGCGCGTGGGTGGAGTGCGTCGTACGAACGCGTGGTACGGGGGGCGTCTACGAACGCGTCATACGGAGTCGTCGTACGAAGGCGTCGTACGACGATGTCGTACGCGGTGTTGGCGGGCGGGGATCTACCCCGCCCCGGCCTCACTCGGAGGCCGGGTGCCCAACTCGTTCACGGCACAAGGCCGACCCGGCAGTCATAGGCGTAACCGTAATGCCTGTGCGGGCGGAGAAGCAATGCCCAATTGTTTCTCCGATTCGGTCCTGGCTGATTCTGGATCATTCGGAAGGCGTGCCCCCGTAAGGTGCCTCCCCGTGACAGTCTCCTCAGTCGAGGCGCCGCTCTGGCGCGACCGGCAGTTCGTCCTGCTCGCCTCGGCGCGGGTCCTCTCCGTGCTGGGAAACGGCTTCGCGCGGGTGGCGCTCGCGTTCGCGGTGCTCGCGCTGCCGGGGGCCGGACCCGGTCGGTTGTCGCTGGTGCTGGCCTGCCAGGCGTTGCCGCAACTGGTGTTCATCCTGGCGGGCGGGGTGATCGCGGACCGGATGTCCCGGTCGGGGCTGATGGTCCTGGCGGACGTCATGGGGGCCGGGGCGTACACCGGACTGGCCGTCATGGTGCTGACCGGCCACGCACCGCTGGTGGCGATGTGCCTGCTGGCGGTGGTGGCCGGATCGGCGACGGCCCTGTTCGCCCCGGCGCTGGACGGTCTCGTACCGCTGATCGTGCCGTTGGACCGCCTGCAGCGGGCCAACGGACTGCTGCGGGTGGGCACCAACAGCTCACTGCTGCTGGGTCTGGCGCTGTCCGGGGTGACCGTGGCCCTGGTGGGCGCGGGCTGGGCGCTCGCGCTCAACGCCGCTTCCTTCGTCGTCAGCGCGGTACTGACGGTCCGGCTGCGGGTGGCCGCGCGGCCTCGCAAGAAGGCGTCGGGGTGGTCTGAACTGCGGGAGGGCTGGCAGGAGTTCGCCTCCCGGCAGTGGCTGTGGGTGGTGGTCGCCCAGTACTCGGTCGTGATCGCTGTGACCAACGCCAACGTCGGGGTCCTCGGCCCGCTGACGGCCGAGCGGCACCTCGGCGGTGCGCGGGCGTGGTCGGTCATCGTGGCGGCTCAGGCCGTGGGTACCGTCGCCGGAGCAGGACTTGCCTCCCGTGTGCGGGTGAGGCACCCCGTCCGAGTGGCCGTCCTCTGCACCTTTCCGGCCGCCGTGCCGATCGCCCTGCTCGGCGCCGAAGCCCCGGTGTGGCTGATCTCGGCGGCCATGTTCGGCGCGGGTGTCGCCGGAGACTTCTTCGGCGTGCTCTGGGCCACCACGATCCAACAGGAGATCCCGGAACGGCTCCTGTCCCGCGTCAGCTCCTACGACTGGTTCGGCTCCCTGGCGCTGGCCCCGCTCGGCCTGCTGTTCGCCGGCCCCCTGGCCGCCACCCTGGGCACCCGCCGAACCCTGGCCGGCTGCGCGACCCTCCTCACCCTGGCCACCACGGCGGCCCTCCTCTCGCCCCAGGTGCGCAACCTCCGCACCGACGGGGAGGGAAGGAGTTGAGCGCCGGTGTCGACGACAAGGTCAGTTGGTCGTGGTCGTGGTCGTGAAGTCATACACGGAGCATTCCGCGAGGGGGACGAACCCGATTCGCTGGTAGAGGGCGTTGCTGGTGGGGTTGGCCGGATTGGCGTGCAGTACGACGTCGGTGGCGCCCGCGGCCAGGGCGGCCCGGCTCACCTCGACCGTCGCGGCACCCGCGTAGCCGTGACCGCGCAGGTGGGCCGGGGTGTAGACGGGGTCCACCTGGACCACGCCGGACACCGTCGGGTTCACGCCCGCGACGGAGACGGGTGTGCCGTCCGGGGTCTCCCAGAACGTGTAGCGCTTGTCGGCGAAGCGGGTGCCGGCCCAGGAGCCGGCGTCGATGGTGACGACTTCCCCCACGTCCGTGGCGAACCTCCGTATCCAGCTCATGAGTTGCTCCTGGTCCCGCTCGCCCACCGGCCGGCCCCGGCCCGGTGGGACCGGCTGCGGTGGGGTGAGCGTGCCGAGGCGGTACAGCCGGATGCGGGTGCGGAGCGACGGCGTCGCGCCGGTGTGCCGCTGCCAGGCCTCGGCGAAAGCGGTGGCGGTGTCGAGGGTCGCGCTGACGTACGGGAGCGAGTGCCCGAGGGCGGCCAGGTGTGCGGCGAGGGCGTCGGCCCCCTCGGGGGTGAGGGGGGTGAGGCCCAGGCCGAGGGACGGCAGCCGGTGCAGGGTGGCGAGGACCTCACCCTCCCGCTCCAGCCGCCCGAAGAGGGGCGCCTGAGTGCCGTACGACGCCGCCCCGCGGGTCCGCAGCCTCTCTATCGCCGTCAACTGCGTGACATGCAGGGCGGGCCGCGACCGCACGAAGTCTCCGGCCCGGGCGAGAAAGTCGTCGACGTCTTCGGTGAGGTACCAGCCATCGGGTCGCATGCCCGATGATCTCCCACGCCGCACCTACGACCAGCGGGTTTGCGCCAGGGCGAGGCTGCCGTGCCTTCTCATCGTCGGTCGGGCCTCCAGTGGGGCCTCCGCGCCGGGAAGGTGGCGATCGCCCTCGTGTCCGTTCCGAGTAGAAGTAAACAGACATTGAGAGCCTGACCAGGCAGTTTTCACTTCCGGTGGGACACTGCGGTGCACGGGAGTTCCACTCAAACTGCTCTCCGGTGTCGTTGCCGAGTTCCGGCGTCAGGCGTCCCGTTTGACTTGATCAGACGCGGTGGCTCTGACCTGTTCCTTTTCAATCATCCTGGGACGCCCGTTGTCGCGATCTCCCTGTGTAGGGGGTGCGTTCGTATTGCTGCGGGCAGACGGACAGGTAGCGCTCCGTGAACAAGATCGAACAGCAGGAGTGGAACCGGGAGGGGGCGTTGGCCTGCTCGGACACGACGACCGATCCGCCCGGGGTCGAGGTCGGCAGCTCCGGCTCCAGGGAGGCTGGCGGGATGCGGTCAGGGTGCGGCTCGTACATCATGGTGCGCACCATGACCGTCCTTCAGTTACCGTCGCCGGCTCAACTGGGCGCGCGCGGCAGTACGGGTTCGGTTGCGCTCGGGACTGCCCCCTGAGAGGAAACAGCCCGAGGGTTAGAAGAGGAGTCCTTTGGCGTTGGTGAGGAAGAAGGGGTGTCCCTCTCCACGACCAACCAGAGCACCGTCAGGATGGCGATGCCCACCAGGAGCGCGGCACCCAGCTTCGGGTCCTTGTAGGCGCAGTACACCCCAAGCCCGGCGAGGGTCAGTGCAACGACCACGAAAAGAGTCATCGCTGCTCCCCCCGCCGTACAGCAGCGGACGGCCGCGCGTCTGACGCAGCCAGAAGCAATGCACCCGATGTAGCGGTATATCCCGTTTGAGGGCTGATCCAGCTCGACGCCGGGGCGTCGAGGAGCTTAGTCTCGGGAATGTCTTTGATGGTTCTTCTCCTGGTCTTGAGATCCAACTCGTTCAGGCGAGGACTGTCGGACTACGCGGGCGGCTCCCTGTTGGCGCAGGGGGCCGCTCTGTTTTTGCCTCCAGGTGATCGAGGGCTGTCGGACTACGCGGCGACCAGAAACCCGTTGGCGCGGTCGCTGTCGGTGGGTGATTCCGACAGCGCTGTTGCTGGTCAAGGAGAAGCCTACGCAGTCGCTCCCGAGCCGTTGTAAACGTGCAGGGGACCACACCGCTCGTGAGTGACCGTCAAATATGCTTCTACCTGCGGATTTACCGCCCCGGACGGTCCGTCAGGGTGTGTGCGAGGCGCCTGTCACGGCACCTACAAAGGGCGGTGATTTTCACCCTTCAGGGGTCCTCGACCTCTTCTCGGGACCGGGAGCCTCGACACGTGAGCACGCTTCTTGTGTGACCGCGATCACTGATCCAGAACCAGGAGGTCAGCGTCCTCGCTGAGCGAGGCGGCGTCCGGAGCCGAGGCACGGGCGGACAAGGCGGCACAGGGCCGCGTGTCATCCCTCCTCCTTGTTCATCGCTGTGTTCGGCGCGGCGGACGCGCCCGCCTGACTGTCGGCGTCGACTCCCGGAGTCAGCAGCGCGAGCTGCTCGGCCTCCAAGCGTTCGATCTCCGACTTGCTCAGGTTGATGTTGAACGGCTTGACCAACTGGTAGGTGTGCACCCACTCGTAGCCGCGCATGGTGCGCGTGTTCACCACCTCGTCGGTCCCGGCCTTCACCAGCAGCTCGTGGCGCAGCAGCTCCTCGATGCCCCGCGCCATCGTGTGGCGGCCCAGTCCCAACGCCCTGGCGCCGCGGGTGTCCTGCGGGAGGGTGAAGGTCTCTCTCCGCCTGCTCATCGCGGCCAGCAGGACGGCCTTGCCGGGCATCTCCAGCTTCCGGTGCCAGCCCTCGCGCCAGTATGCGAAGGGGACCCGGAAGTAGACATCGCCCTTGGCGCCGGTGGGAGCGGTGTAGGGCAGCGAGATGTCCCCGACCAGTCCGCACTCTCGGCGCTTGACGATGCGCTTCAGATGGCCGTGCTGCTGCCGCTCGATCAGGCCCAGCTTCTCCAGGTGCTGCCACTGCCGCGAGACGGCTACGCTCGCGTTCCGGTCGGGGAGCATGTAGATGCCGGCCGCCCGCCCCCAGAGCTGCGAGCGCTCGGTGACGCCGTAGTCGCCGCCGGTGGTGACGGCGTAGACCAGCAGCAGCAGCTCCAGGGCGTGGGGGGCCCGCAGTAGCTTGGACAGGGGACCCGGCCCGGTGGTCGGCTCCCCGAGCAGACCTTCGATGCGGGTCTGGATGAACTCCCGGCGGATCGGGAAGACGTCGTCGTGTCGCTGGGAGCGCCGCAGCAGGTACTCGATCGACTCCTCGTGGGTCATCACCCGCTCGGTCATGGCCTTGCTCCCTCCGTCGGCACCCCGACGGTGCCCCCGCGAAGAGGATGCCCCCAACTGTGCGCTCCGGCCGAACGCCGCCCACTCGTCCCGCGCACCCTCTTCACCGGTGCCGGAGGAAGTGATAGAGCCAAGACTACCTAGGACCCCCGTATAGGGCCGTGTGCGCCGAAACAGCAGGTCATTGTGCAGCAACACTGAATCTGTGCGTATTTCTGGCACACAAGGTTGCAGTCTGAGAACCCATTGACTGCGTAGATCCGAGTCAGAGAGTGAACTGGAAACGCATCGGCCCTAGCCGAGCAACCCCGGCCCGGGTGCGGCCGCCCTCCAGGTGCTGGCCCCACTCAAGGGCGGACCGGAACCCGGACGGGTCCCGGCCGGGGAGACCACCCAACAGCGGCGACCCCGCCGACCCATCAGGCTCGGTCTTGGCTGGAGAGGAGTCGACGGCACCCGCCGGGCGAGACGTCTCGCCCGGCTTGCCCTCGGGGTGCCCCTCATGGTGTCGGCCCTCGCGGATCGGTCGTCGTGTCCGAGTAGGCCAACGCCCCGTCCCGGTTGCACTCCTACCGTTCGACCCGTTCGATCTTGTTCACGGAGCGCTATATGTCCGTCTGCCGCAGCAATACGAGCGCACCCCCGTGTATGTGCTCAGCCTGTGGGCACCCGGCCACGGGGGTCGACCCAGCGGAACAAGGCATCGTGGTGGAAAGAGCTGGCACGACTGGCAGGGCTGAAGAGGCGGCCTCCCCGGCTGGGCCGAAGCGTGGTGACTCCGAGCCGGTGGGCTGCTTCCGCGAACACGGCGTCGATCGCGTTCTTGTGTGCCTCGGGAGTGACTTCCTGGCTGGCGGGGATGCGCTGGACTCGCCAGTTCTCATCCCCGATGAGGCCGAGCATCGTGACGAACTCCGGGTAGGTCGCAATGAATTCATAATCCCTGACTCTTCGGCGGACCAGGTTCGAGTACTCGGGTTGTCGAGGAGCCGGTGGGATCTGGGCCAGCCGGGATCGCCAGCGCTTTTGCAGCTCCGGCTGGGCCCAGGTGACGAACCAGCCCTGGATGAGCCGCGACGCTTCAGCCGTCGCCGTGGCGAGGGTTCCAGAAAGACGGTGGGCCAACCGGAGGTGCTTCTTCTGTGCGGTGATCAGCTCCGGCAAGTGGCCGATCGGATAGTGATGTGCCGAGTCAAGCCAGACTTTGTGCCGGTGACACAGGCGCAGTGAGTGCGGTAAGTGTGCCAGGACGGTTTCGGAGATCCCGTAACGGCTGCGCATGCACTGTGGGCAGGGGACGTAGTAGCGGCGGCGGACACGGACGTCTGTGTCTGCGGCTCGGGCCTCGGCGTCAGCGATGGCAGGGAGGCGGTCTCGGAGCTCGTTTTCGGTGAGGCCGGTCATGATCGAGAAACGGGGGAGGGCCTGCGCCGGCCAGTGCCAGAGTGCGTCCGTCCTCCGGTCGATCATGGTCCCGGTGCAGGGAAAGAGTGTCAGTCCGATTCGTCCGGGCAAGGTGTGGTTGGCCTTGGCGAGCCGGTGCAGATACCAGCCCAGGACCTCTCCGCGGACTGGTGGCAACGGGACGGGCAGGAGTCGAGCGGGCTCCTCCCAAGGCTCCATGGCTCAGGCGGCCTTCGGCTTGCGGCTGGTTCGGCCGGAGGGTGCTTTCGGCTGGGACTGCTGCGCGGTGTGGTCCAGTTCGATCGAGTCCAGCAAGCGCTTGGTGATCTTCTCGGAACCTGTGTCGATGGCAGCGATCGCGGCCTCGCGGATTAGCTGGGACAGGCTGCCGATCAGGCCGCTGGTGCGGTCGTGCAGATAGGCGTCGAGGGCCAGCAGGGCCTCGGGCTTGTGGCGGTCGAGCCGCAGCGAGCTTTCCAT
Organism: Streptomyces sp. NPDC088747; assembly: GCF_044751025.1. NCBI lineage: Bacteria > Bacillati > Actinomycetota > Actinomycetes > Kitasatosporales > Streptomycetaceae > Streptomyces > Streptomyces sp. NPDC088747. The sequence goes on along the minus strand of NZ_JBIVKZ010000018.1, from coordinate 126,752 downwards.
GGTGGCGATCAGAGCCTGCCACTGTTCACGGTCAGCACGGCTGCGGCGGCCGAATGCCTTAGAAGGGATGACGCTGTAGCGACCGGAGATCTGCTGGCCTCGGACGCCCTGGAACAGAGTGCTGGTCTCGACGTTGAGCCCCGCCAGGACGAAGGTCGCGGCGATCCGTTCAGAGAGATATTTGAGCTGGTCGGAGGCTTCGGCTCCGCTGCGGGTCGTCAGATCGAGATTGTGGATCTCATCGACCAGGACAAGGACTGTACCCAGTCTGCCCAGCAGGTCACAGACAGCGTTGGTGATCTGGACCTGGCTCATGCGGTAGTGCAGAGGGATACCGAGGAAACGGGCGAACTCGCCCGCGAGGATCTTGGGGGTGGCGGCTGGCGGGACGGTCACGAAAACCACCGGTAGAGCCGGGCCGGTGCCAGGACTGCGACGCCGGACGAGCTGTTCGACGTTCTTGCCCAGCTGCGTGATCGCGGTTGTCTTTCCGGTGCCGGAAGTGCCGGACACGATGAGCCCGCGACGCGCGGAAACCTGGTGTCGGTTGAGCAGGATGCGTGTGCGGCCCGTCGTGACCACCTTCCGGATCGTCGGGGTCGCGACTACTACGGAACGCGTGTGGTAGTCGATCCGGATCTCCTGGTAGGACTCCAACTCATCTGCGTCCAGGCTCACTCCAGGGGGCAGAGGCGAAGGCGGCTCAAGGTTTTCGTCGACGAACGCCCGCCATCCCTCTTTGGTGGTCAGAGTCGCGTACGGGTTCTTGATGAGACCTGACGCTTGATCGGTCACAGGCGGCTCCCGTCGGTGAAGGCGTCGAAGACGCCGAAGGGGATGACGGTCGACTGGCTGTCCCCACCTGTGTCTTCGTCCTCGCAGTCCGGCTCGACCGACGGCGAGGGCGGCAGGGCAGAGACTGGCCGGGCGGGCTCCAGGGCTGCCCGAGTACGGGCCGCGATCCGCCGGTCGGGGCCGGACTCGGCCCGGGTCAGCAACTGCTCGACGACGGCCGCGATGGCGGCCTGGTCGGTGCCGTCCATGGCGCGCAGTGACAGCAGTTCGCGGGCTCTGCGCCAGGTGAAGTCCGCGAACGGCGCTGAGACCAGGTGCCGGTGGGTCCAGTGGGCGGTGATCCACTGTCCGGTGCGGGCGTCACGTACCCAGACCTGGGCCAGGTCGTAGGGGTCGTAGTGGACTTCCCAGAGACCGCCTTTCGTGTCGACGCCGGACGGGCGTCGACGTAGCGGACTCAACTCCCCGCTGTTGTAGGTGCGGTGGTCGATGCGGATGCCGTAGTCGTTGACGGACCGCCAGACCACCGGCAGCAGCTCCAGGTAGTCCTCTCCACTCAGGGGCAGGGGAAGGTAGCCGGTCCTGGAGACCAGCAGGGCGTACGCATCGTTGGGCGACATCGCCCGACGCGGCAGGAACGGACTGCGCAACCCCTCGTGTGGCCGCTGCTGCCAGCAGGCCACGATCCACTCCTGGAGCAGGTCGTCCAGCTCCGCGAGCGTCCATACCGCCTCAATCTGGGCCCCGCGACGAGTCACGTTTGAGCCTGTGTAACCGGCGACGTGCTGGCAGAACAAGGTGTTGATGGACGAGAACGTCCGCTCCACTACCCCCTTGTCCGTCGGCGTCGCAGGCCGCGACGGCTGGACGGAGATACCCAGCGACCGGCAGGCCGACACGAAGGTCTCGGACACGAACACCTTGCCGTGGTCGATGCCGATGGTCTCCGGAACGATCACCGGTTTCGCAGCCGCCCGTTCCAGCCGTGCATCGACGCCCAGCAGCCGGGCGTGCGGAATGAGCGTCGCCGACAGTGCCAGAGCATCGGCCCAGCTCGGTCGCATCGGCTCCGGGACCAGCATCTTCGCCAGCAGCAGGGACGCGTCCACCGCCTTCGTGCCCGCTGGCCGCAGCACCGCGGCGCAGATCGTCCGCGTCGCCAGGTCGACACCGATCGTCAGCTCAGCCCGGCCCGTCACCCCGTCGTCCAGGACGACCATCACGTCCAGCGGCGTGGTGTCGATCTGCACCATCTCGCCCGGCCGGCAGGCCGCGGATGGCGTGAACACCCCCTGCGGACGACGGGCCTGCGACCGGCGAGAAGTCGCCTCACCGAAGGCATGCGTTCCCTCGCTCATCACCTCAACCAAGCGGTAGAACGCCGACTTCGACGGCAGCGGGACCACCGATGGCCCGTGCTTCTCGGCCAGCAGAGCCTCCACCCGGCGCCGGAGCCGGCCCCGGGTGCCCGTGGACTCATCCGCCTGCGCGGCCAGCACCTCCGCGACCGCCGAGACCACTCGTTCATCGGCCCGCCCGGTCGGAGAGGACAGACGGGTCTTGCGGTGATCCACGAGCCCCCAGAGCCCTTGCTCGCGGTAGCGCTTGCGCATCCGGCGGACCGTGACCGCACTCACCTTCCAGCCCAGCGCGCTCAACTCGGCTGCCTTCGCCGTCTCACGCTCCTGAAGTGTGCGTGCCGCCGGGTCGTACTCAGGTCGCGGAGCGGTATCCGCGCTGGCATCCACGGGCCTGCCGAACTCCACCTCGGTCACATGCCGTTCCCAAGCGGCGGCCCTGTCCGCCTCCTGTTTCGGCACCACGTCCAAGAGCGCGAACGGAGGCATCCGGGGTGGTCCCTCGCCCTGGTCGACGAACTCGAATCCGTCGGCCGCCAGCAGATGCGCCAGCAGGATCAGGCTCGCCGTGCCCGCCTCATCGACCAACCGCACCGTCGTTCCCGATAGCCCCACCACCGTGTGCAGTTGGTCATCCAGCCGGAGCCGGTCCCCGACACGCAAGGCAGCCCGCAGCACCGGACGTCCGGTCACCGCCCCTCCACCCGCGACACCAGCGTCGTATCCGTCAGCGGACGCGACAGATCCGCCCCCAGCCGCCCCTGCCAGAGCAGATGAAAGACCACCGGCAGCACCGCGATCGGATCACCCGCCAGCGAAGCCTGCCCCACCAGGGGCGACGGCACCGAGAACAGCGCCAGCAGCCGTTCCACCATGCCCTCCGCGACACCGTGCCGAGGGTGCCTGTAGCCCGCCAGCCAGCGGACATTCACCATCCGGACCGCATCCACTTCGCCGACCACCCGATAGCCCCACCCGGCGCTTGCGCAGGCCGCCCGCGTGGCCGCGAACTTCGCCGCCGACCGCGGATCGATCCGGTCCAGCGGGCGGCAGTCCACCACCAGGCGCCGCCCGTCCTCGAACCGCGCGAAATAGTCCGGAGCATGAGAGACCCGCTTGCCCCGCTCGTCCTCCCAGAACAGCCAGAACGGCTGCGACAACAGCCCGGTGACCTCCGGCGTGAAGTCCAGCAGCATCGCATGATCCCGCTCCAGCCAGGACTCAAACCCCACATGCCCGCCGGTCGTCGCCGACCAGTACAGCCCCGGGAAATGCCGCTGCCCCCGATACGACGGGAATCCCCGAACGGGAAGCCCCGCCTCGAACTCAACACCCGAAGTCTCGAACAGCGGCACCCGGTGGTCACCACCGGCGTCCCGCCACCCGATCTCGAAACCATCCCTATGTGATGGTGCTGATGCCCCCTGCTCATGCAGCCGCATGAAGGCAACTGTGCAGGTCTGCCGGGACTGAGCAGGTCGAACGGGACTAAACCCCCCATGCGAGCGAACCGGGGGCAGGACCGAAGTGCCGGACCTATCGGTTCCAAACCTGCCGCACTTGTCAGTGCTCCCCGGCAGGATGGCGTCAGGAAAGCGACTGATCCAGGAGAGAAAGCATGGCCACAAGCGGGTTCAAGATTAACAAGCAAGGCATCAGGAAGATGATGCAGGAGATCCAGCGAGAGATGGACAAGCATCCGGTCACGGCAAAGGTGGAAGCTGACACGTCGGGCGTGTCCTTCGGGGGCGGCAATGTCTTCAACGGGCCCGTGATTTACGGAGACCTCAACGGTGCCCAGCTCGCCTGGGGCAACTCCACCGTCAATCAGACGCAGAACCAGGAGCGACAGCAGATCGCGCCGGGGTTCGAAGCCATCGCCCAGGCCGTCGTTGACGCCTTGAGGGAGCTGCCCACGATGGGCGTCTCTGAAGAGGACATCGAAGACGCGGCTGTGGTCGGAGAGGAGATCCTGAACGAGGTCGTCCAGGCGGAGCCCAGTCGAGGGAAGGTCCGCCGAGCTGTGGCAGCCCTCAAGGGATACTTCGCGCCCATTGCCACAGGTGCTGTGACCGCAGGTGCCGTTGTCGGCTCCGAGGAGACGGCCAGGGCTGTCATCGAACGCCTTACTGCCGCTCTCTGAGGTGAGGTGTGCCGTCAGAACCTCTGGGACTCGATCACTTCACTGATCAGTTCCAGATGGAACGGTCATCTCTACCGGGAACGGACAACAGAGACAGGACACCGACTGAGCCTCCTGGGTGGTGTGGCGCACTTTTGCAAGCGGGTGCTTGCAATTGTTAGCAGGGGTGGGGCAAGGTGGAGGCATGGCTTCGCTCAACGTCGGCAATCTTGGTGAGTATCTGCGCGAGCAGCGGCGCAACGCGCAGCTCTCGTTGCGGCAGCTTGCCGAGGCCGCCGGGGTGTCCAATCCGTATCTGAGCCAGATCGAGCGCGGGCTGCGCAAGCCGAGCGCGGAGGTGTTGCAGCAGGTCGCCAAGGCGCTGCGGATCTCCGCCGAGACGCTGTACGTGCGGGCCGGCATCCTCGACGCCGAGCGGGACCGGGACGAGGTCGAGACGCGCGCCGTCATCCTCGCCGATCCCACGCTGAACGAGCGGCAGAAGCAGGTGCTGCTCCAGATCTACGAGTCCTTCCGCAAGGAGAACGGGTTCGAGATCACCCGGCTGGACGAGGACGATCAGGGCATTGGCGCCGAAGTGCGGCACGCTGACGTGCGGCACACCGACGTACGCCCGGGTCACCAGATCGATGAGGACAGCGATCGGGGCACCGGTCAGGACGTAGCGGATGCCGGGCATTCGCGGAGCACGACGGACACCGCTGTCCGTGGCTCCGTCACGACCGACGGCAGTGACGCCGATCCGCAGCAGACCGCCAGTTGACGAGGACGACCAGCAACACGAACACCGCCGTACGCGGTACCGCCGACACGCCGGTTCCGCCGCGGACTACCCAAACCCTCAGCTGAACGCGAATCCGGGAGGACCATCGCATGGCCATCACCGACGACATCCGCAAGGCCGCCACGGACCCGACCCCGCTCTACTTCCTCGCCGGCACGGCCGAGCTGGCCGTTCAGCAGGCCAGGAAGGTGCCCGGGCTTGTGGAGCAGATCCGTGTCGAGGCGCCGTCGCGGATCGAGACGGTCCGCAGCTTCGACCCGAACGCCGCCCAGGAGAAGGCCGCCTCCCGTGCCAAGGAGGCGCAGGAGACCATCCAGTCCAGGGTGACGGAGTTCATCAGCACGCTCGACACCGACCTGAAGAAGATCGGTGAGTCCGCTCAGGACCTCGCTCTGCGCAGCGTCGGCGTCGCCGCCGAGTACGCCGTGAAGGCCCGCGAGGCGTACGAGAAGGTCGCCGAGCAGGGCGAGCAGGCCGTGAAGACCTGGCGTGGCGAGGCCGCCGAGGAGATCGAGGAGCTGGCGATCGTCGTCGAGCCCTCGGCCGAGCCGGGCGAGGGCTCGATCAAGGAAACGCCGAAGCCCGTCGTGCCGAAGCCGGTCGCCAAGCCGGTCGCGCCGAAGCCCGTCGCTGTCGTGGCCGAGCCCGCCCCGGCCAAGAAGCCCGTGGCCAAGAAGGCCCCGGCCGCCAAGAAGACGACCGCCGCGAAGAAGACCACTCCTCCCGCGAAGTAGGCGGAAACGGCCGTGTCGGCGAGCGGCGGCGCCCAGGCGGGCGCCGCGTCGGCGGGCGGCCGGGTCAAGGCGAGGACAACGGGCCGGGCACTCTCAGAGTTCCCGGCCCGTTCTGCGGGTACGGTGGCGTAGAGACGACTCGAATCGGGCGGTGGGCATTGTGCTGTTGACGGCATTCAGCGGCTTCATGTCGGTGATTTTCCTTGGCATTCTGGTGCTCGCCGTGGTGGCACTGGTGATGGCAGCAGTGGCCCGCGACGACGCGTACCGCGCCGCTGACAAGCAGAACAAGATGTTCTGGCTGATCATCCTGGGAGTCACGGTCGCCGTGAACCTCCTGGTTCCGATGATCTTCCTGCAGATCGCCGGCCTGGTCGCCACGATCGTCTTCTTCGTGGACGTACGCCCCGCGATCCGCCAGGTCTCCGGCGGTGGCGGCGGTCGCCGCGGCGGAAGCAGCAGCGACGGCCCGTACGGCCCCTACAACGGCGGCCGGTAGACACACCCAGGTCGGCCCCCGCAGCCCCGGCTCGGCTCCCGCGGCTCCGGCTCCGTGCGCCTAGCGACGGCTTCCATAGGCCGACCACGACCGTGCCCCGAGCGGCCCGCGCACTCCCGCACACCACGCCCGGGACCGCCCGGGACCGCCCGGAACCGACCGAGATCAACGACTACCGCCACCGCTACCGCCACCGCTACGGCATACGCTCCAGCATCAGCACCGCCACGTCGTCCGTGAGCTCCCCGCCGTTGAGTTCGCGCACCTCGCTCACCGCCGCGCGCAGCAGTTCCTCGCCCTGGAGTCCCTGGGCGAGCTGGCGGCGGACCATGTCCACCATGCCGTCCTGGCCGAGCCGCTCCTTGCCCGGACCGATGCGGCCCTCGATCAGGCCGTCGGTGTAGAGCATCAGACTCCACGCGCCGCCCAGCTCCACCTGCTGGCGTGGCCAGCGGGCGCCGGGCAGCAGGCCGAGCGCCGGGCCGCCGTTCTCGTACGGCAGCAGCTGGGCGGGTCTGCCGGGGCGGGCGATCAGCGGGGACGGGTGGCCGGCCAGGCAGAGCCCGGCGCGGCGGCCGTCCGGCGAGATGTCCACCGTGCAGAGCGTCGCGAAGATCTCCTCGCTGTCGCGCTCGTGCTCCAGGACCTGCTGGAGGGTGGAGAGCAGTTCGTCGCCGCACAGCCCCGCGAACGTCAGCGCCCGCCAGGCGATGCGCAGCTCCACGCCGAGCGCCGCCTCGTCGGGCCCGTGCCCGCAGACGTCGCCGATCATCGCGTGCACGGTGCCGTCGGCGGTGCGGACGGTGTCGTAGAAGTCGCCGCCGAGCAGGGCCCGGGAGCGGCCGGGGCGGTAGCGCGCGGCGAAGCGGAGCGAGGAGCCCTCCAGGAGCGGCGTGGGCAGGAGCCCTCGCTCCAGGCGGGCGTTCTCCTGCGCGCGCAGCCGGGACTCGGTGAGGCGCCGCTCGGCCCTGTCGGAGCGTTTGCGCTCCACCGCGTAACGGATCGCGCGGCTCAGCAGCCGGGCGTCCAGCTCGTCGCGGAACAGGTAGTCCTGGGCGCCGACGCGCACCGCCTCCGTGCCGCGCTCGGTGTCGCCGGACGCGGTGAGCGCGAGGACGGCGTGCCGGGGCGCGAGCCGCAGGACGTGCTTGAGGGTGCCGAGTTCGTCGTCGGGCTCGGCGGTCCGGGCCGCGGACGGCAGCGCGAGGTCGAGGAGGACGCAGTGGACGTCGTCGGTGAGCAGGCGCTCGGCCTCGGTGAGGTTGCGGGCGCTGCGGACCCGGATCGGCCTGCCGGTGGCGTCCAGCATGTCGGGCACGCTGAGGGAGCCGGCCGGGTCGTTCTCGATGACCAGCAGGGTCAGGTGGGCCGTGGCGGCACTGTCGGCCGGGGTCGCGGCGGCGGTCGCGGATCCCGGCCCGGCGGAGCCGCCGGGTTCGATTCCGGGTGGGCCGCCGGGTGAGAACGCGTCCGGAGCCGGACCACTCTCCACGGCCGGGATCGCTCTCTGCCGCGGTACGGGTACGGGCATCGTCTGGGTTCCTTCCCTCCCCCCGAGGGCGTGGTGGAGCGAAGTGCTCGCACCACCGACCGGGACCATAGCGTCAGCGGGTGCCGAAACGGAATGGTGTGCCGCCCGGGGTCTGGCAAACAGCCACCGTCATATGCCGCATCCTGTAACGCACTTGGACACGACTGGGCTTCCCCAGGGATGACGAAGGTCACGTCCCCAAGGTTGCGGGGAGAGGGTAACCGTGCGCTGTGTCACGTGGGGCAGGTCACGCCCGGCGGGGCAATTGGGACAAGTCGGTGCGCGGGGGGTGCGGAGTGCCTCACGCGTCGGGCCGTACGACCCCCAGGATCGGCATCGAACCGGCCCCGGCGATCGTCACCGTCCGTCCGGGCCTGGGGGCGTGCACGATGGCGCCGTCGCCTATGTACATCGCGACATGGCTGGCGTCGGCGAAGTAGATGATCAGGTCACCGGGGAGCATGTCCCGCACGTCGACGCGGGTGAGCTGCTTCCACTGCTCCTGGGAGGTGCGCGGAATCCCGCCTCCGGCGGCGGCCCAGGCCTGTGAGGTCAGCCCCGAGCAGTCGTAGGACCTCGGGCCCTCGGCGCCCCACACGTACGGCTTGCCTATCTGCGCGGTCGCGTACGCCACCGCCTTCTTTCCCTGCGCGGAGGCCTTGCCGTCGCCCGTCGGGGCGAAGCCCGAGTTCAGCCAGGCCGCCTGTGCCTGGTAGGCGGCTTCCTCCTCCAACTGCGCCAGCCGCTCCTTCTCCTCCTTCTCCAGCCTGGACTCGAGCTTCCGCGCGGCGGCGATCCGCTGCTTGATCTTCTTCTTCGCGTCGGCCTCGGCCTTGCGGTGGGTCTCCAGCTCGGTCCACTGCGCGGAGGCGTCCTTCGCGTACTGCTCCAAGTCCTGCTGGGTGCGCGTCATCTCGGCGAACAGTCCGGTGGCCGCGTGCTGGCCCTGGCGTACGCGGCCCGCGCCGTCCAGGAAGTCCTGCGGGTCGTCGCTCAGCCACAGCCGGGCCTCGGGCGGCAGCCCGCCGCCGCGGTACTGCTCGCGCGCGGCGGCGCCCGCGAGGTCCCTCAAGTCGTCCAGCTTCTCCTGGCCCTTGACGATCTCCTGGGCCAGCCCGACGATCTGCGCGGACTGCTGTCTGGCCTGCTCCTCCGCCGCGTTGTACGCGTCCGTGGCCACCGACGCGTCGTGGTAGAGGGTGTCCAGCTTCTTGCGGACCGCCTCAAGTTCCCTGCCGCTCGCGGACGTCGGCGTCGCGGAGGGGGGCAGCGACAGGTCCGGGGTCGTGGTCGGAGCCGAGGTCGGTGTCGGAACCGAGGTCGGTGTCGGATCCGGGCTGGCGTACGCCGTGCCGGGTGCCGCCAGCACCGCGCAGGCACAGGCGCACGCGCAGGCCAGGGCCATGGCCGTCGTGGTCAGGCTCCGCTTGCCGGATCCCATGTCCCCGCCCCCAAGCTGATGGACCGTCAGTAACTTACGGGTGCCTGGGGGATCGTGCCATGTCGGCGCTCAACACGACAGAGGCGGGCAATGACTCCCTCCCCTCCCCGGCGGCACGATCTCCGTCTCCCGCGGAACGTTCTCCGTCCCCTGCGAAACGATTTCCGTCCCCCGCGGAACGATCTCCCGGCATGTGTGACGAACGGCTCACGCCCCGCGTTCCCCAGGAGGTCGGGTCACTCCCAACGTTCCCTCGGGGTTCATGTCGTGCGCGGCGCCAACGCCTCCCAGCGCAGCGTCACTTCACCCTGTCGCCAGCGGGAGGCGCCGTCCGTGACCGGCCAGTCGGCCGTCAGATCACGGACCGTCCGTATCCAGCGCTGCCGGGCGCCGTACGAGGCGTAGGGCGCGGCGGCGGCCCAGGCGCGGTCGAAGTCGCGCAGGAAGGCGTGCACGGGCTCGCCCGGAACGTTGCGGTGGATGAGGGACTTCGGGAGACGCTCGGCCAGGTCGGAGGGGCGGTCCAGGGAGCCCAGCCGGGTGGCGAAGGTGACCGTGCGCGGCCCCTCGGGGCCGAGGGCGACCCAGACGTGCCGGCGCCCGATCTCGTCACAGGTGCCCTCGACCAGCAGCCCGCCCCGCGACCCCCTCGACGGGTCCGCCGGCGCGAGCCGCGCGCACAGCCGCTGCCAGACCCCGGCGACCTGCTCCTCGTCGTACTGGCGCAGCACGTTCGCCGCGCGGATGAGCCAGGGGCGGCCCGGCACCGGGACCTCGAAGCCGCCGTGCAGGAAGACGAGCCCCTCGCGCTCGTACGGCCTGGCGGCCGCGACCCGGGCCGGTTCGATCTCGACGCCCACCACGCGGGTGCGGGGAGCGACGGTGCGCAGGCGCTGGAGCAGCTCGACCGCGGTCCAGGGCGCGGCGCCGTAACCGAGGTCGACGGCGATGGCGATGGGGTCGGGCTCGGGCTCGGGGCCGGTGGCGCGCCGCAGCTCGGCTCCGTGCGTCGCCGCGATCCAGCGGTCCATACGGCGCAGGCGGTTGGGGTTCGTGGTCCCGCGCGTCACCGTTCCCACGGGGCGGGACGCTGCGCGGGCTGTCATGCGTACGAGGGTATGCGGGCCAGGAGGAGGCCGCGCGAGCCTGTGGATAACCCCAGCCGGTGTCCAGGACGGCCTGCACAACGTAAACGATCATCGAACGGTTGATCGATCCGCGGTAATGATTCGGCAAAATGGAAATGGAGCGGACCGGTCCGGCGTTCTGGGTGTTCGGAGGGTGTCCCACATCCTCCGACAGGCATGCCCGTTCGCAGCGAGGAGGAACGCCACGTGAGCCAATACATCACCCGGCTCGGGCTTCGCTCCCCGGCGGGGTCTCGGCTCAGGCTGCACCGCAGGGCCCGCCGGGTCGCGATGCTCTCCGTGCACACCTCGCCCCTGCACCAGCCCGGCACCGGCGACGCGGGCGGTATGAACGTCTACATGGTGGAGCTCGCCCAGCGGCTCGCCGCGATCAACATCGAGGTCGAGATCTTCACCCGCGCGACCACCGCGGCCCTCCCGCCGACGGTGGAGCTCGCCCCCGGTGTCCTCGTACGCCACGTCGACGCCGGCCCTTACGAGGGCCTCGCCAAGGAAGAGCTCCCTGCCCAGCTGTGCGCCTTCACGCACGGTGTCATGCAGGCCTGGGCGGGTCACCGCCCCGGCTACTACGACCTCGTGCACTCCCACTACTGGCTCTCCGGCCAGGTCGGCTGGCTCGCCGCCGAACGCTGGGGCGCCCCCCTGGTGCACGCGATGCACACCATGGCCAAGGTCAAGAACGCCGCGCTCGCCGAGGACGACACCCCCGAGCCCGCCGCCCGCGTCATCGGCGAGACACAGATCGTGCGCGCCGCCGACCGCCTCATCGCCAACACCGCCGAAGAGGCCGACGAGCTCGTACGCCACTACGAGGCCGATCGCCGCAGGGTCGCCGTCGTCCACCCGGGCGTCAACCTCGACCGCTTCCGCCCCGCCGACGGCCGCGCCGCCGCCCGCGCCCGCCTCGGACTCCCGCAGGACGCCATGATCCCGCTCTTCGCCGGCCGCATACAGCCGCTGAAGGCCCCCGACGTGCTGCTGCGCGCGGTCGCCGTCCTGCTCGACGAGCGCCCCGACCTGCGCTCCAGGATCGTCGTCCCCGTGGTGGGCGGCCCCAGCGGCAGCGGCCTCGCCAAGCCCGAGGGGCTCCAGAAGCTCGCCGCGCGGCTCGGCGTCGCCGACGTCGTCCGATTCCGGCCCCCCGTCGGTCAGGACGAGCTCGCGGACTGGTTCCGCGCGGCGTCGGTGCTGGTCATGCCCTCGTACAGCGAGTCGTTCGGACTGGTGGCCGTCGAGGCGCAGGCGACCGGCACGCCGGTGATCGCGGCCGCGGTCGGCGGACTCCCCGTCGCCGTGCGCGACCAGGAGACCGGTTTCCTGGTGAAGGGACACGATCCCGCCGCCTACGCGCGCGTGCTGCGCGAGTTCGCGGACAACGGCGAACTGTCCGCCAGGCTCGGCGCCGCCGCCGCCCGGCACGCGCGGGGCTTCGGCTGGGACACCGCGGCGGCGGCCACGGCGGACGTCTACACGGCCGCGGTCCAGGAACACAGGCGTCGCGTACGCTCCCACCATGGCTGACGACGCTCCCCCCACGGCTGACGTACGGCAGGCGGCACAGGTCGTCGAGGGGTTCCTCAAGGACGCCGAACTCGACTGGGAGAGCCCGGCACCCGGCAACTACGTGGTGAAGCTCCCGGGCACCCGCAAGCTGTCGACGACCCTCTCGCTGATCGTCGGAAAACACTCGCTGTCCCTCAACGCCTTCGTGATCCGCCACCCCGACGAGAACGAACCCGCCGTCCACCGCTGGCTCCTTGAGCGCAACCTCAAGCTGTACGGCGTGGGTTACGCGGTCGACGCCCTCGGCGACATCTACGTGGCCGGGAAGCTGCCGCTGGCCTCGGTCGCGCCGGACGAGATCGACCGCCTGCTCGGCTCGGTCCTGGAGGCGGCGGACGGCTCCTTCAACACCCTCCTGGAGCTCGGTTTCGCCTCCGCGATCCGCAAGGAGTACGCGTGGCGGGTGTCCCGCGGCGAATCGACCCGCAACCTGGACGCGTTCACCCACCTGACCGAGCGCCCCTCCACCGGTCCCGGCAACTGACCTTCCCCGCTCGCCGATTAACCCCCGCACACCCTCTTCCCCGCCCGGGGTCGCCGTGGCATGCTCACGGCCGACGCGGACATGAACTTCGTTCACATTCATAGACATCGGGAAGAGTCGGCCTCGGTAGGGGCCGACGAGATGAACCGACGGGATGAGCGGGATCAGCGGAAGCCGACGGAAGTCGACGGAAGGCGGGCGGGGCATGAGCAACGGACACGTGGACATCAGCAGACGCGGCCTGCTCGGCGGCGCGATCGCCGTCACGGCCGTCGCCGTGACCGGCGAAGCGGCGGCGGCCACCCGGACGGGCACTCCGGGTACAGGCACCCCGGGGACGGGCACTTCGGGTACGGGCACTCCGGGGGCAGGCGCCCCAGGGACGGCCACCCCGGGCCAGGTCCCCGCACTCTGGCGGGAGTTCGCCCGCACCCCCTTCACCCACCCGCAGATCCCCTACGTCGGCAGGGCCGGCTACCGCTCCGGGGCGGCGCGCTTCCCCCGTCGCCCCGTGGTGGCCGACGTCCGCGACCACGGAGCCGTGGCGGACGACGGCAGCACGGACTGCGCCCCCGCGATCAACCGTGCCATCGCTGCTGCCGGCAGGGCCGGCGGTGGCACGGTTCTCATCCCGCCCGGCACCTTCCGCATCGACGACCTGATCCACGTCGGGTACTCGAACGTCGTCCTGCGCGGCGCGGGCAGTGGCCGTACGAAGCTGTACGCGACCAGGAACCTCACCGAGCTGATCGGCGTCTACGGCTCCCGCTACGGCGGCGACAAGTCGTCCTGGTCCTGGGCGGGCGGCCTGGTCTGGCTCTGCCCGACGGATCGTTTCGCCACCCTGACGACCGCCATCAGGGCGAAGGCGTGGCCCTTCGAGGGCTGGACCGGCAACAAGCGCGACGAGTGGCGGACGCTGACGACCCTCGCACCCGCGCGCCAGGGCTCCCGGACGGTGCGGGTGGCGGACCCGGGGAAGCTGAAGCCAGGCCAACTCGTCCTCCTTCGCCTCGCCGACGACGCCGACCACACCCTCCTGGAGCACATGTCGGGCGGCGGCCCGGCCGCCGAGGCGTACCTCTGGGACGACAAGACGAAGCTGACGAGTTACGTCCCCTACGAGTGGCCCGTACGCGTCGCGCGCGTGCGGGGCGACAGGGTCACCCTGGAGCGCCCGCTCCCGCTGGACGTGCGCCCCGAATGGGACCCGCGCCTCACCACCCTCGCCGAACCGCTGACGGGCTCAGGCGTCGAGGGCCTCACCCTGGAGGCGGTGGAGACCCCGCAGAGCCCGCACCTCCTCGACAAGGGCCACAATGGCGTCATCTTCCAGTGCGCGTACGACTGCTGGGCCGACGACGTGGTCGTACGCCATGTGGACAACGGTTTCGGCCTGGTCGCCGCCTCCGCCTGCACCCTGCGCCGCACACGGGTGGCGGGCCGCGGCGCGCACCACCCGTACTTCTGCCGGGAGGGCTCGCACGACAACCTCGTCGAGGACTTCACGGTCGAGCAGCGCACGGCCCCGGCGCCTGCAGGCACCCAGCTCCACGGCATCAACGTGGAGGGCCTCTCCTCGTACAACGTCTGGTCCCGCGGCGACATGCGGATGGGCACCTTCGACTCGCACCGCGGGCTGCCGTTCGCCAACGTGCGCACCGACATCACGGTCGACAACACCGGCCAGCACGGCGGGGACTACTCGGCGGGCCCCCTCTTCGGCGCCCGCTTCACCCACTGGAACATCCGCGTCACCAACTCCCGCGCCGGCCTGATGAAGATCGACGGCCTCGCGCCGTACAGCGCCACCGTCGGCATCAACGAGGTGACGGAGTTCGGCCAGATCGACGTCCCCGACTTCACCGGCGACCTCCACACCCGCCTGGAGCTGTACGGCACGACGGACGCCGTACGCCCGCGCAACCTGTACGACGCTCAGCGCGACCTGTAGGTCACCGGCCGGCACCGCCCCGCGCGTACCGCCCCGGTGGCACCCCCACCAGCTTCCTGAAGTGGCGGGTGAGGTGGGACTGGTCGAAGAAGCCGGTCTCCGGGGCCACCTCGCCCGGCGGCCGTCCGTCGAGCAGCAGGCGGCGGGCGCGTTCGACGCGGCGGGACATCAGGTACTGGTGCGGGGCGATCCCGAAGGCCGCGCTGAACGCCCGGACCAGGTGGGCGGGGTGTGCCTGGAGGAGCTGGGCGGCCTCCTCCAGGGCGACACCCTCGACGATCCTCGCGTCGAGGAGGTCGCGCAGCCGGTCGGCGAGGGCGCGGTCGGGCCGTACCGGCTCCTGGAGCGGCCGGGGCCGCAGATGCCCGCGCAGCCGCTCGCCCACCAGCGTCAGCCTGCTCTCGGCCTCCAGTTCGTCCCCGGGGTGCGCGAGGGCCGCGTGCAGTTGCCCGACCCGCCGTCGCAGCACAGGATCCACCAGGTCCGGCCCGTCCACCGCGGGCCCGATGAGGCTCTCGTCGAGCCGGCTCAGGTCCAGATACAGGACGCGCTTGCGGAAACCGTGCTCGGTGACCGGGGAGCCGTTGTGCGGGACGTACGGCGGGAGCAGCGAGACCGTGTCGTGCGGCGTGCCGTGCTCGTGCCGGTCGAGGTCGTACCGTACGGCCCCGTCGTCGACGATCAGCAGCGTCCACGCGTCGTGCACGTGCATCGGGTACGCGTACTCCGTGTAGTGGGCGTGGAACACCTCCACGACGCCCGGGATGCCCGGGCGCCATGCGGAGATCTCCCGCTGGGGACGCACAGAGGCCATGCAAAGAACGTACAAGACGATGTCGTACCGCGGTCGGCAGTCTCGAGGCATGAACGACTCGACCCCTGAACCCATCCGCTTCGACACCAAGATCGCCGTCCTGCTGCGGGACGACCTGGAGCCCTGGCAACGACTCAATGTGACCGCGTTCCTGGTCAGCGGCCTGGGAACGGAGGTTCCCGAGGTGGTCGGCGAGCCGTACGTCGACGCGGACGACGTCGCCTACCTGCCGATGTTCCGCCAGCCGGTGCTGATCTTCGAGGGCTCGAAGGAGACCCTGACCGCCGCGCACGGCAAGGCCGTCGCACGGGCGCTGCCGCGGGCCCTCTTCACCTCGGACCTGTTCGCCACCGGCAACGACCGGGACAACCGCGCGGCCGTACGGGCCGTGCCGACCGGGCAGCTGGATCTCGTGGGCCTCGCGGTCCACGGGCCGCGGAACGCGGTGGACAAGGTGTTGAAGGGGGCATGGATGCATCCGTGACCAGGGTGTATCCGGGGGGCCAGGGCCGCGTACCGGGGGGGCTTGGGCCGCGTATCCGGGGGTGCCGGGCGGTCCCGCTCCGCCCGCCCCGCTGATTCCGCCCTCTGTCCTGCCCTGCTCTGCCCTGTGCTGTCCTGCCCTGTGCTGTTCAGCCCGCTCGGCTCCGCCTCAGGCGACGACCTCGAACAGCCCCGACTGGGAGCCGAGTTTGGCGAGGGAGATCTTGCCGGGGATGCCGTTGGCGTCGTCGCCCGCGTAGCCGAGGTGGCGCTGCCACTTGGCGTACGCGGCGATGGTCGTGGAGCCGAAGGACCCGTCGCCCGCGTAGGTCTTGGCGAGATAGCCGAGCTTGACCAGCGCGGCCTCGGTGAGGTTCGTGCCCGCCATGTAGCTGACGTGGCCCTGCTTGGCGGCGGGGTCCTTCTTCGCCGCGCCGATCAGCCGGGACAGATCGACGCGGGGCTTGGACGCGCTGCCGGTGCCGGGCTTGGTCGGCTTGGTGGTGCCCGGCTTGGCCGGGGTGGCCTTGACCGGCGTGTCCGCGAGCCGCTTCCGCACGTCGGCCCGGAAGTCGTCCATGTCGAAACTGGGGTCGATCTTGCCCGGCTGGACCTCCTTGTGCCCGGCGATCGACTTCTCCGTCCAGCCGTGCGCCCGGCACAGGGCCGCCGCCCACAGCACGGCCCTGCGGTACTGCGCGTCCGGGTAGGGGTCCTTGCCGTTGCCGAGGTTCTCGATCTCCAGGCCGTACAGGACGTCGTTGCCGTCGGCGTTGGCCTGGTTGTCGTGTGGAAGCGGGGTCTCCGCACGGAGCGCGTTGAGCACGTCGAGGTCGACGGAACCGGCGTGGTTGGCGCGGCCGTGGCCGATCAGCCACAGACCGTCGGTCTTGCCCAGCCAGGCGTGGCAGAGCGGGCCGGGGAGGTCGGACCTGCCCTTGTAGCAGAGCTCTTTGTCGTTGTGGCCCGCGGTGTGGTGGATCAGCACGCCGATCACGGGGCCGAACTTCTTGCCCGTCGCCGAGTCCCTGTTGTGGGTCTTCCATCCGGCGTGCTCATGGACGGTGAGACCTTCGGTCTTCAACGCGGCGAGGGTCGCGGCCGCGGTCAGAGGTGTGGCCATTGCTCTGGTCCTTTCGATCGGCGTGGTCAGCAGGCAGTAGGCGGTAGGCAGCAGGGGCCAGCCGGCGGTCGGCGGGTGCGGGCCTGCCTCCGAGCCGGCAATTGGTCGCCCTTCAAAGGGAGTTGAGGCACCTTTGCCTGCGACCAGGGCGGTGTCGCGCCCCGCTCAGCATGGCTGAACCTATGCGTTTCGCGGGGCGAAACCGGCCCACTGACCCTCCGTGGGGTGATGGGTCGCCAGCCACACACCGCGACCCGCGGCCCACAGCACCAGCCCGGCCACCGCCGGCGCCATGACGAGAATGACCAGCCCGGCACCGATGTTGGCGCCGACCACGCCGGCCGTCAGCACCCGCCAGCCCGCCCCGACCAGCAGCCCGGCCATGACCAGCGGCGTCAGCACTCCCCACCAGCGCTTGTCCAGGCCCCCGCCGGTCTGCGAGGCGCGTATCAGCAGCGCCGTGCAGACTCCCGCCAGCAGCAGCGCACCGGCGCCGAGCGCGGTCTCCACGCCGCTCGAAATGTCCAACGGCTGGTAGGCGTAGTCGAGTTGCGACGCCGGAACCTCTGTGGCGTCCTGCCGGCCCAGCAGGCCCCACGTGGCGACCGGTACGGCCGCGACCAGGGCGGTGGCGGCGGTCAGAAGCGTTCCTCGGTTTGTCATGGGTCCAGCGTGGCGGCACGGTGGGTGGCGGACATGAGCACGCGTACTCATCCCGCCGGGGGCGGCGGGCTCAGGTGCGGCGGTCGTACGTCGTACACCGTTGTCGCGGACGGTCGTACGCCGTTCTCGCGGACGGTCGTACGCCGTTCTCGCGGGTGTACGACGTGCAGGGCGGGCCCGTGACCGGGTTCAGGCGGGGCTGACCTTGGCGTCGATGCCGGTGCCGGTGCCGGTGCCGATGTCGGTGACGATGCCGGCGTCGGACTTGGTGGCGGCGGGCACCGGCGTGCCCCACGGCTCCTCCGCCGGAAGGCTTCGCATCAGCACCCCGTACCCGATCCCCGCCACCGTGCCCACCACCGCGCACAGCCCCCACAGCCACTCCGCGCCGAACCGGTCGATGACGACGCCGGACATCAGCGGCGCGATGAGCGCGGCGAGCGCCCAGGACAGGGTGTACATGCCCTGGTAACGGCCGCGGCCCCGCACGGGGGAGAGCCGCACGACGAGCCCCGTCTGGGTCGGGGCGTTGACGACCTCCGCCAGGGTCCACACGCACACGGTGAGCGCGAAGACGCCGATGGACCCGGCGAAGGCGGTGAGCCCGAAGCCGTAACCCGCCAGGAGCGAGGAGACGACGAGCAACCGCATCGGATCGCGGTGCTCGATGAACCGGGTGACGGGGATCTGGAGGACGACGATGAGTACGCCGTTGACGCCGATCGCGAAGCCGTAGTCGGCCGGGGTGAAGCCGGCCTCGCCCATCGCGACGGGGAGGCCCACGAACCCCTGCTGGAAGATGAGGGCGACGAGGAAGGACAGGCCGACGACGCTCATGAAACGCCGGTCGCGCAGTACGGTCCCGAGCCCGACCCCGTCTCCCTTCCGGGCCTCCTCGGGGGCCTGGACCGGCCTGGACTCCGGGAGCTTCGCGAAGACGACGAGCGCGCAGGCGAGGGTCATGCCGGCCTCGATGAGGAAGCCGGCGAGGTAGCTGAACTCGGCGATGAAACCGGCGGCCATGGAGGAGACGGCGAAGCCGAGGTTGATGGCCCAGTAGTTGAGCGAGAAGGCTCGTACGCGGTCCTCGGGCCGCACGATGTCGGCCATCATCGCCTGCACGGCGGGCCGCGAGGCGTTCGAGGTGGCGCCCACCAGGAAGGCGACGGCGGCGATGGCGACCGGGTCGTGCATGAACCCGAGCAGCGCGACGGAGAACGCCGTGGACACCTGGGCGATCAGCAGGGTGGGCCGCCGCCCGAGCCGGTCGGTCATCACCCCCGCGCCGAGCGAGGAGACGACCCCGCCGAGGCCGTGCAGGGAGGCGACGAGACCGGCGTACGAGGCGGAGTAGCCGCGGTCGAGGGTCAGATACAGCGCCATGAACGTGGCGACGAAGGCCCCGAGCCGGTTGACGAGGGTGCTGATCCACAGCCACCAGAACTCGCGGGGGAGCCCGGAGACGCTCTCACGGACGGCGCGTCTCATGACGGCGAATGGCATGGGGACCCCACGGAGGTAAGCGCGGATGTAGCGCAGATGTAAGCGGCTCGGCTGTTCAGTGCAACTTACGAACGACCGGCCCCGCGGGGCCACTCAATTAACAGATGCCGTCAACTGTCCGGCCTCCGGGCGGGCGCGCGAGGTGGTGAGGGCTTCCATTACGCTCGGACCCATGGCCGACGCACCGTACAAGCTGATCCTCCTCCGCCACGGCGAGAGCGAATGGAACGCGAAGAACCTGTTCACCGGCTGGGTGGACGTCAATCTCAACGAGAAGGGCGAGAAGGAGGCAGTGCGCGGCGGTGAGCTGCTCAAGGACGCCGGCCTGCTGCCCGACGTGGTCCACACCTCGCTCCAGAAGCGCGCGATCCGCACCGCGCAGCTCGCGCTGGAGTCTGCGGACCGCCTCTGGATCCCGGTCCACCGCTCCTGGCGCCTGAACGAGCGTCACTACGGCGCCCTCCAGGGCAAGGACAAGGCCCAGACGCTCGCCGAGTTCGGCGAGGAGCAGTTCATGCTCTGGCGCCGCTCGTACGACACGCCGCCGCCGCCGCTCGACCGCGACGCCGAGTACTCCCAGTTCGACGACCCGCGCTACGCGACGCTGCCGCCGGAGCTGCGCCCGCGGACGGAGTGCCTCAAGGACGTCGTCGTCCGCATGCTTCCGTACTGGTTCGACGCCATCGTCCCCGACCTCCTCACCGGCCGTACGGTCCTGGTCGCGGCCCACGGCAACAGCCTCCGCGCCCTGGTCAAGCACCTCGACGGCATCTCCGACGCCGACATCGCAGGCCTCAACATCCCCACCGGCATCCCCCTCTCCTACGAACTGGACGCCGACTTCAAGCCGACCAACCCGGGCGGCACGTACCTCGACCCGACCGCCGCCGCGGCGGCGATCGAGGCGGTCAAGAACCAGGGCAAGAAGAAGTAACCAGACGTCAAGGAAGCCCCCGACCTGCGAGTTCCTCGCGGGGCGGGGGCTTTTTGGTGGGGTGTGCGTATGGCTTCAAGCCCCACGCGTCCGACTGAGAGGTCGGACCGGGGTCGCAGGAACGCGGGCGTCGTCAAGGTGCGCACGGTTCCCGCGTCGGTCGTTCAGTCGTTGCGGTTCAGGGAGCCCACCACCGTGGCGGGGTCGGTGATCTCGTAGAAGAGCTGGTCGCTGCCGGAGCGGGTCAAGCGGATATCCACCTCGGTGATGCAGTTGGAGTTCTTGGTGATCTCCTCCCGGACCCGGACGCCACCGGGCGACTCCTCGGTGAGGATCCAGTGACCGCTACAGCCGAGGGACGGGTAGTCGACTGTCGCCACCCGCTCTCCGACCTTCCCATCGGTGTAGCTCGCCTTCACCGTGTACTCCTGCGAGCCGTCCTGCCGCAGCAGTCCGCTCCACTGTCCCTCGTAGGTGAACGACTTCCCCGACGGTGACTTCGTGGGTGACTCCGTGGGCTCCGGTGAGCTGCCGTCGCTCGGGGGCGACGACGCGGTGGCCGTTCCGGGATCCGCTGCCCGGTCGTCGTTCCGCCCGTTGTCACCCGGATTCACGAGCATCAGGACGACGGCCAAGACCACGATCGCGCCAGCGGTGAGCAGAACCGGTGCGAGCACGCGGTTACGGCCGCCTCCGCCGTTCGGCGGAACGACGGTCTGTCCCCATGGAGTTCGAACCGGAGTAGGCATCGGCATCGGCGCCAAGGTCGGCTTGGGGGGCGGCGTGGGCCATTGCCGGGGCTGACCGTATGCGGGAGCGTGCGTCGTCGGCATGGCGTGCAACCCCTGCGGAGTGTCGACCTGGGTCCGCGGCGGGGCCTGCGGGTCGTCGAGATCGAGCAGGCGGGCGCTCCTGCGCCCGATCTCCGCCGTCAAAGCCGGTGGGAGCCATGTGCTCCGCGGCTCACCGGCCGTCGCCGCGGCCGCCATCTCGGCGATCGCACGCAACGGCGGGCGCTGCCCGGGGTCCTTCGCCATGCAGCGTCGCACGAGATCAGCCAGCGTTTCCGGCAGTCCCTCCAGGTCCGGATCGTCCTCCACGACACGCATCATCAGCGCGTAGCTGCCGCTGTCGGAGTCGCCGAACGGATGCCGGCCCGTGGCGGAGAACGCGAGCACCGAACCGAGGCTGAAGACATCGCTGACCGCGGTGACATGCCTCCCCCTGACTTGCTCCGGGGACATGTAGCCCGGCGAGCCGATCACCGCTCCGGTCCGGGTGGCGACGCTGGCGTCGGCCGCCCGCGCCACCCCGAAGTCGATCACCCGGGGGCCGTCGAGGGTGAGCATCACGTTCGACGGCTTGAGATCCCGGTGCACCAGTCCGCTGCCGTGGATGTTCTGAAGCGCCCCGACCAGCCCGGCGGCCAACGACCACACCGACTTCTCCGGCAGCCGCCCGTCGTGCCCTGTCACCGCCTCGTGCAGGGTGAGACCGGGAACGTAGCCCGTGGCGAGCCAGGGAGTGGAGGACTCGGTGTCGAAGTCGAGGACGGGAGCCGTCCACGCACTGTCGACGCGCTGCGCCGACCGCACCTCGGCAAGGAACCGCCGCCGGAACTCCTGATCGTGGGCCAGCTGCGCATGGATCACCTTGACCGCGGCCATCCGCCCCTGGGCCCCGCGCCCCAGATACACCAGCCCCATGCCGCCCGCGCCGAGCCGGCCGAGTAGCAGGTAGTTGCCGATCCGGGACGGATCCTCGGCCCTGAGTGCTTCCACGCTGATCCGCCTCCCCCGAAGCAATCGATCAATGGGTACCCACATTCTGGACCGTTGACCGCCCCCGTGGAGCCGACTCGGCCATGCTCGTGTTTCACGACCAGGGCAGTGGGCCCTCGCGGTCGATGAGGCGGCCCGACGCTGCGTCGGGGCCCTCGGTCGCGAGGTGGACGATCGCGTCGGTGCCCTCGGTGACGGTCTGGGGGCCGGTGTGGGCGTTGAGGTCGGTGGCTGTGTAGCCGGGGTCGGCGGCGTTTACGCGGATGTCCTTCAGGGACTTGGCGTATTGAGTGGTCAGCATCGTGAGGGCCGCCTTCGAGGCGGTGTAGAGCGGGGCGATCACGGAGGACTCGATCCGGGCCGGGTCGTGGGTGATGGCGAGCGACCCCATGCCGCTGCTGACGTTGATGATGACCGGGTCCGGCGACCGGCGCAGCAGGGGGAGGAAGGCGGTGGTCGTGCGGACCACGCCGAAGACGTTGACGTCGAAGACACCGAGGGCGTCCGTGCCGGTCAGCTCGCCGGGATCGCCGTGCGGGCCGTGCACGCCGGCGTTATTGATCAGTACGTCGATGCCGCCCTCGTGCTCGGCGACATCGGCGGCCGCGGCGGCGACGGAGGCGTCGTCGGTGACGTCGATACGGACGAACCGCGCGCCGAGCGCCTCCGCGGCCGCTGCGCCCCGTTCCGGATCGCGGGCTCCCAGGATCACGGTGTGGCCGAGGGCGACGAGGCGGCGGGCGGTCTCATGGCCGAGCCCTTTGTTGGCTCCGGTGATGAACGTGGTGGTCATGACTCGATCGTCCGCACCGCACCAGTGCTCCGCCAGGGACGCATCGACCGTAGGAACCGCAGTACCAGGACCGGATACCGGATGGGGGACCGGCTACCAGGTGGGGGACCGGCTACCAGATGAGGGAGGGGGAGGGGATGGGGCACGATTGATGGCATGGCGACGAAGGAGAGGGCTGGGCTCGGTGCGACGATCCGGGCCTGGCGAGAGCGGCTGTCCCCACCGGCCGAAGGCCCGCCCTCCGGTCGGCCGCGCCGCGCGACCGGGCTGCGCCGCGAGGAACTCGCTGAACGTGCCGGTCTCTCGGTCGACTACATCGTGCGCCTGGAACAGGGACGCGCCACGGCACCGTCCGCCCAGGTTGTCGCCTCACTCGCGCGCGCCCTGCGGCTGACGGACGCCGAGCGCGACCACCTCTACCGCATGGCCGGACTGGTCCCCCCGAACGGCGAACCCATCCCCGATCACCTACCGCCGGGCGTTCACCGTGTGCTGAGCCGGCTCGGCGACGTCGCGGTCGCCGTGTTCGCCGCCGACTGGCAGCTGATCTGGTGGAACCCCGGCTGGGCGGCGCTGCTCGGTGACCCTTCGGTGAAGGCACCGGAACTGCGCAACTTCGCCCGGGAGCGTTTCCCGGTCGGCTCCGACGACGTACGCATCGCCGCTTGGCCGGTGTCCGTGCGGAACAGCGCCGACTCGGATCTCGCCGTCGTGTCCGACCTGCGCCGCGCGACCGGCCGTTTTCCCCATGACGCCCGCCTGGCGGAGCTGATCCGGGAGCTGACCGAGGGCAGCCCGGCCTTCGCCCGGCTGTGGGCGAGCGGCGGGGTGGGCGCCCACCGCGAGGACCGTAAGACCGTCGAGCATCCGACGGCCGGACCGGTCGAGGTGGACTGCGACGTCCTGACCGACGGTGACTCCGACCTCAAGATCGTGATCCTGTCCGCCCTGCCCGGCAGCGATGACGAGGCCAGGCTGCGGCGGGCCATGACGACCTAGGCCGCCGCCGTGACCAGGTGGTGGAAGCCCTGGGTCGTGCGCGGGTGGGCCGCGCCGCTCCCCCCGAACCCGCGGCCCCCAAACCCGCTCCCCCCGAACCCGCAGCCCCCGGAAGCGCAAACCGGCCCGCTATTCGCAGAGCGCCGTGTCCAGGGCAGCCTCGACGTGTTCCGCGGCGGGCAGCGACGTCGGGAGGGCGGTGACGGCGATGGTGGCCGCTCGGCCGTCGGGGGCCACGGCGTTGCGGGTGGTGTAGCCGGGGGCGTTGCCGCCGTGGGTCCAGGCGTAGCCGCCGCAGCTGAGTTTGAAGGTGGCCAGGCCGAGGCCGTAGTGCCCGTCACCGACCGTGTCGAGGCCGGGGGCGTCGACGGTCGTCCGCATCTCCTTGAGCTGCGCCGGCTTCAGCAGCTTGCCGCCGAGGAGGGCGACGAGGAAGCGGTTGAGATCACTCGGGGTGCCGATCAGCTGGCCCGCCGCCCAGCCCGCGGAGGGGTCGTTCTCCGTGACGTCCGTCATCGGAGCGTCCGGCGCGGTCGCGAAGTAGCCCCGCGGGTGCGGACCCTTGATCGTCTGGTCGCCGACGCCCGGCCAGGACGTGTGCCGCAGACCGGTCGGCCTGATGATCCGGTCGGTGATCTCCTCGCCGACAGGGCGGCCGGTGACCTTCTGGACGAGCAGCCCGGCCAGGACGTAGTTGGTGTTGCTGTAACTCCAGCCGGTGCCGGGGGCGAACAGCGCCTTCTTCGCCAGGGCCATGTCGAGTACCTCCCGCGGCTCGAAGTAGCGGTGCCGCTGCTTGGTGAGGTAGTCCTCCAGGACCTGCTCGTCGTAGTCGGGCAGTCCGCTGGTGTGCTGGAGCAACTGGCGGACGGTGATGACCCGGCCGTCCATGCCGTCGCCCCGTACCAGCCCCGGAAGGTAGTCCTCGATCGGCGCGTCAAGGTCGATCCGGCCCTCGCCGACCAGTTGCAGCACCACCGTGGCCGTGAACATCTTGGTGTTGCTTGCGATCCGCACCCGCCCGTCGACCGGGACCTTGGCGCCGGTCCTCAAGTCGCCCACCCCGGCGGTGTACTGGCGGGTCCGCCCGTCGGGCTCACGCACCGAGGCGAGCGCGCCGGGGAACCCGTCGACCTCGACCAGCGCGTCTAGGCTCTCCTGTACGGGACCCCCGCCCCGCCGCGCCGGATCGCTCTCCCGAACCGAGCCGTTCTCCCGGACCGAGCCGCTCTCCAGCGCGCTAGCTCCCGGTACGTCGAGCGCGGTCGTCGCGACGAGACCGGTCAGCACCGCGAGAACGGACACCGTCAGAGCGGGGCGCCGACGGCCGCGGGACCGCGGGGCGGGGGAGGGGGAGACGGACGAGTTCATGGGACAACTCCTTGCCGGAGGGCTGCTGTTGACTGCCTCCAGCCTGTCTCCGGCAAGGTCGCGCATCGATCCCGCGCACTGCCCGGTGCCGGTGGTGCAGGCACTACCCCCTGCCCCCCCGCCCGCCCTCGGATCAGAGGGGAACGGCCACCCCGTTGAACGTCGTGTCGGGCAACTGCGGGCTGGTGAAACGGGCGTTGACGAGGTACAGGCGGTCGCCGTAGCGGGCGGCGGTGGTGGGTACGTCGAAACGCGGGTCGGTGATCGTACGGCGCAGGGTGGCGGTGGTGGCCTTGGCGTCGAGCTCGAACACGGTGACTATGTTGAGGCGGTTCTGTACGACGTACAGGGTGCGGCCGATGCGGACGAGGCCGTCGCCGTTGACGACGTTCTCCGCGCCCACCAGCGTGATCCTGCTCGCGTAGCCGGTCCTGAGGCTCACGTTGTAGAGCTCGCCCGGGGTGCTCTTGACGACGATCAGGCCGCGTCCGTCGGGGGTGCCGACGATGCCGTTGGCGTTGTTCACGTTCGGGGTCTGGACCCAGTCGCCGGTGAGCGGCAGCGCGCGGACCGTGCCGCGGCAGCCGCGCGGTACGCCGTGGAGCACCGCGTCGCGCGAGTCGGTGAACCAGGCGCGGTCGCCGAGCAGGATGACGTCGTTGATGAAGTGGCCGGTGGCCTCGGTCAGTTGGTGGGTGGCCACCAGTTCGCCGGTACGGGAGTCGTGGATCCGCGCGACGCCCGTGCTTCCGGCGACGTAGAGCAGGCCGTCGTCGTCCAGCTTCAGGCCGACGGACACCAGGCCGGTGCCGCCCGCGAAGAGGACCTCGCCCTCGCCGGTGCG
Organism: Streptomyces sp. NPDC088747; assembly: GCF_044751025.1. Classification (NCBI taxonomy): domain Bacteria; kingdom Bacillati; phylum Actinomycetota; class Actinomycetes; order Kitasatosporales; family Streptomycetaceae; genus Streptomyces; species Streptomyces sp. NPDC088747. The sequence continues at coordinate 101,010 of NZ_JBIVKZ010000018.1, read as the reverse complement.
CAGGTCGGTGCGGAGGATGGCGCCGTTCGCGCGCGAACCCATGTAGGCGTACGGCCTTCTGCCGATGGTGATGCCCTCGGGGAGGAAGCCGTCGGGGAGCGGGAACTCGGTCGGCCACGCGGCTTTCGGGGCTGCGGCGTTCGCCGTGCCGGCACCTGCGGTGACCGTGTTCGCCGTACCGGCGCCTGCGGCGTTCGCGGTGCCGGCGCCCGCGGTGACCGCGAGCGCGGCGACGGCGGCACCGCCGAGAACGGTGCGCCGGGACGGCTGGGGACGGTGGTTCTGGGGCATGGTTCCAGGCCTCCGTGAAGAGTGGGGATGTGCCTCAGAAGCTCCAACTCACTCTGGAGTTCTATGAGTTCGCAACGGACCGCCCGCCCACCGGGTTCCCCGCCACCCCTCCGCACCCCGTAGCGGTTCCCCGCCCTCGCCCCTCCGAGCGCCCAGGACACGCGAAGGGGCCCCGTCACAAGGACGGAGCCCCTCGGCGTACGTATCCGCGCCGCTACGCGATCAGCCGCACTGGCAGGGATTGCCGGACTGGCATCCGCATCCGCATCCCGAGCCGCAGCCGCAGGCGCCGAACAGTGGGAGGTTCTTGATCTCGACGGGCTGCTGGGTGTCGAGGTCCTGTGTGGGGTCGGGCGTGCTGGGGGATTCGGCCATGGGTCCCTCCTTCAGGCACGAAGTGTGCGAGGCACGCTGCACCGCACAGCTCCTGTCGCCCATTCCATGCCCACTCCCGGGGGCGCAGCAACGGCGCAAGCTCGGCGCACCGAGGCTCGCGCGCGCCCCCGGAGTGCGGGGAGAACCGGGTCCACCGCCGCACGGCACCCCGGCACCTCCGCCGCACGGCAACCCGGACCCCCGCCGATCAGACCCCCTCGACGCCCGTCACCGGCTGGATGTCGGGCTGGAGCTCGTCCGCGTGCTCGCCAGTCACCAGGTACACGACGCGCTTGGCGACGGACACCGCGTGGTCGGCGAAGCGCTCGTAGTAACGGCCCAGCAGGGTGACGTCCACGGCGGTCTCTATGCCGTGCTTCCACTTGTCGTCCAGCAGGTGCTGGAAGAGCGTGCGGTGCAGGAGGTCCATCTCGTCGTCGTCCTGCTCCAGCTGCATCGCCAGGTCGACGTCCTTGGTGATGATGACCTCGGCCGCCTTGGCCATCAGGCGCTGGGCGAGCTGGCCCATCTCCAGGATCGTGGCGTGCAGGTCGTGCGGGATCGCCCGCTCGGGGAAACGCAGGCGGGCCAGCTTCGCGACGTGCTGGGCCAGGTCGCCGGAGCGCTCCAGGTCCGCGGACATACGGAGCGAGGTGACCACGATCCGCAGATCCGTGGCCACCGGCTGCTGGCGGGCCAGCAGAGCGATCGCGCGGGCCTCCAGCTCGTGCTGAAGATCGTCGACCTTCTCGTCGGCGGCGATCACGCTCTCGGCCAGTTTCAGGTCGGAGTCGAGGATCGACGTCGTGGCGCGTCCGATCGCCGACCCGACGAGCCGGGCCATCTCGACCAGGCCCTCGCCGATCGAGTCAAGTTCCTCGTGGTACGCGTCCCGCATCAGGATGTCCCTCTCTCACGTCAGGTTCGGGGGTCCGGGGGCTGGATCCTGACCATCGGAAATACCCGCCGAACAGGCCCCGTGAACCCCACGCTCCCACGTTCCGGCCTGTACGCGTCCGTTTCCGGCCCCCTAAATGAACCATCACTGGCTCCTGGGTGAACTCTGGGCGACGAGTGTTCGAGGTCGCACTCGGATGGCTGTGGCCTGGGCCGACGACATGCCTAACCTGGAGGCATGGACGTGAACGCGGCGGTCGCCGCAGCGGCAGCGATCGCCGGAGTGCTCACCGGTGTCATCGCCATGCTGGCGTTCCGCTGGAGCGAGCGCGACCAGAAACGGCCAACCCGCACCTCGCTTCATACGGATCCAGTACTTCCGCCCGGCGTGGACACGGTGCTGTCCGTGCTCCGCTCCTCCGCCGTCGTACTCGACGAGGCGGACGCCGTGGTCAAGGCCAGCTCGGCCGCGTACGCCCTCGGGCTGGTGCGCGGCGGCAAACTCGCCGTCGAACCGATGCTCCAGATGGCGCGTGACACCCGCCGGGACGGGGAGATACGACAGGTGGAGCTGGATCTGCCGAGGCGGGGGACGGGGCGCGGGGAAGCTCTCGCCGTCTCCGCCCGGGTGGCGCCGCTCGGCTCCCGGCTGGTCCTCCTGCTCGTGGAGGACCTCACCGAGGCCCGGCGCATCGAGGCGGTACGACGCGACTTCGTCGCGAACGTCAGCCATGAGCTCAAGACCCCCGTCGGCGCCCTCAGCCTGCTCTCCGAAGCTGTCATGGACGCCTCCGACGACCCGGAGGCGGTCGAACGCTTCGCCGGCCGGATGCAGATAGAGGCCACCCGGCTCACCAACCTCGTCCAGGAGCTCATCGACCTCTCCCGGGTCCAGAACGACGACCCGCTGGAGGACGCCGAGCCGGTCCGTGCCGACGATCTCGTCGCCGAGGCGATCGACCGCTGCCGCCACCAGGCCGGCACGAAGCAGATCACCATGGCCGCGGGCGGCACTGCCGACCTGAGGGTCTGGGGCAATCGGGGCCAGCTGGCCGCAGCCCTCGGCAACCTCGTGGAGAACGCCGTCAACTACTCGCCCGCCCGCACCCGGGTGGGCATAGCCGCGCGCCGGGTGACCGCGCCCGGCGGAGACCTCATCGAGATCGCCGTGACCGACCAGGGCATCGGCATCTCGGAGAAGGACAAGGAGCGCGTCTTCGAGCGCTTCTACCGCGTCGACCCGGCCCGTTCCCGTGCCACTGGTGGTACGGGGCTGGGGCTCGCGATCGTCAAACACGTGGCCGCCTCGCACGGCGGGGAGGTCACGGTGTGGAGTTCCGAGGGACAGGGCTCCACATTCACCCTGCGGCTGCCGGAGGCGGGTGCGGCCCGCGACCGCGTGACCGAACACCACATGCCCGGCCTCGACGAAGAGGACGAGCAGCCCACCGACGGGACGACCACCGTCACATCCCCGTATGACCCGCTTCCTGCCCCGGAGGTCCTTCCGTGACCCGTGTGCTCGTCGTCGAGGACGAGGAGTCCTTCTCCGACGCCCTGTCGTACATGCTCCGCAAGGAGGGCTTCGAGGTCGCCATCGCGACCACCGGGCCCGACGGACTCGACGAGTTCGAGCGCAACGGCGCCGACCTCGTCCTCCTCGACCTGATGCTGCCGGGCCTGCCCGGTACGGAGGTCTGCCGCCAGCTGCGCGGCCGCTCCAACGTTCCGGTGATCATGGTCACCGCCAAGGACAGCGAGATCGACAAGGTCGTCGGGCTGGAGATAGGGGCTGACGACTACGTCACCAAGCCCTTCTCCTCCCGTGAGCTGGTCGCCCGTATCCGTGCCGTGCTCCGCCGCCGCGGGGAGCCGGAGGAGGTCACGCCTGCCGCGCTGGAGGCCGGCCCCGTCCGGATGGACGTCGACCGCCACGTGGTCACCGTCTCCGGCTCCAAGGTCGACCTCCCGCTCAAGGAGTTCGACCTCCTGGAGATGCTGCTGCGCAACGCGGGCCGCGTGCTGACCCGCATGCAGCTCATCGACCGGGTGTGGGGCGCCGACTACGTCGGTGACACCAAGACGCTCGACGTCCACGTCAAGCGCCTGCGCGCCAAGATCGAGCCGGACCCGGGCGCGCCCAGGTACCTGGTCACCGTCCGCGGTCTCGGCTACAAGTTCGAGCCGTAAACCGACACCGACACCGACACCTGCACCGGCACCGGTCGCGTACGCCTGCTGCTACCGCGTACGCCTGCTGCTTACGCACGACGAAGGGCGGCACCCCTCGGGGTACCGCCCTTCGTGCATGACCGGAACGGTTACTCGGCGGCCGACTCCGAGGCCGACACGCTCGCCGAGGCCGCGTCGGTGGGCGTGCCCGACACGGACTCCGACGGCGAACCGGACGGCGACTGCGAGCCGGACGGCGACTGTGAGGACGAGGCGGACTCCGACGGCTCGGAGCCTGCGCCCGCCGAGGCGCTCGGCGTCGCGGGCACCTCGCTCGGGCCCCACCCGGTGAAGTAGCTGTCGGCCGGGACGACGAAGGCGCGCAGGCTCACGTCGCCCGTCTGGCTGAAGCCGAAGGTGACCTGCTGCGCGTTGCCGTCCTTGAGGGCGTCGCTGCCGCTGGTCAGTACCGCGGCGGCGTTGTCCTTGCCGCCGAGGATGACGTAGCCGCCGGCCGGGATCGTCAGCTTGCCGGAGCCCTTGGCGGGCTTGATCTCGGCGGACTTGCCGGTGCCGGCGACGGTGATCGAGTCGAGTGTCTGCGGGGTGTCACCGTTGTTGAACACGGTCGCGGAGATCGCGGCCGGACCCGCTGCCTCCAGGTCGGGCTGGGTGATGACGACAGCGTTCTGGATCTTGATGTCGCCGACCGAGGTCGCGGCGTTGTCCGGCTTCACTTCCAGGGTCTGTGCGTTGTTGCCGGCGGCGCACGCGGCGAGTGAGGCGATCGAGAACGCGAGGGAGGCGGCGGCGAGAGCGCCGCGTCGAAGGCTGCTGCTCACGGCTGCGGCAACTCCTTGAACGTGGGCGAAACAGAGCGGCTCAGTTGTAAAGCCGTCCTAAGGGTGTGTCAGCGGGCTTAGGTTACCGAGCCGTTCCCACGCCGCCGCACCCGACCCGCCCCTTCGCGCCGACGGGCTCCCGTGCGCCCTGCGCGCGCCCCGTCCGTCGCGCCCGGCACTTCCGTCACTTCCGCTACTTCGAGCGCGTACTCGTCCGGCATTCACATAACTTCCACGGACTGTCGCTCGCGGATTTCATACGGGGAATGTCCGGGCCCGAAAAAATTGATCACCGGTAGATCATCGGTAGATCCTCGCAACACCAATGGCGGATCATCGGTCGATGATCGGTGGGCCGTCGGTGGATCGCCGCTAAGGGCGCGCCATAGGCCGCCGGTAGATCATCGGCAGTTCACCCGCCGGTTGTGATCAATTCCGGAATCGCCCCGTACTCCACTCCGGTCACCGAACGGAGTAGCGGAAGTCGAGCCCTTGAGGGTGGACAAACCGGGATGTTCCACCCCTGGTCAGGTGCTTCCGGTGTGTGTAACGTACGCGTTTCTCTTTCCCTGGACAGCCGCTCCCACCTGCGAATACCCTCTTCCGCTCGCCTCTCGCAGCACGTTCCTGTCGCGGTTGTCAAGCCCCGAGATGCGCCCTGACCTGCGAAAACGCCATTCAGAAGACGCCGATTTCGTGTTACCCTGGATAGCCACGGAAGGGGTACCTGTCACATGACGTTCAAGGTTGGCGACACCGTGGTCTATCCCCATCACGGGGCCGCGCTGATCGAGGCTATCGAAACTCGCCAGATCAAAGGCGTGGACAAGACCTACTTGGTGCTGAAGGTCGCCCAGGGCGACCTGACGGTACGTGTGCCAGCGGACAATGCGGAGTTCGTCGGCGTGCGTGATGTGGTCGGTCAGGACGGACTGGACCGGGTCTTCGAGGTGCTGCGCGCGCCGTACGCCGAGGAGCCCACGAACTGGTCGCGTCGTTACAAGGCAAATCTGGAGAAGCTCGCCTCCGGCGATGTCATCAAGGTCGCGGAAGTCGTACGTGACCTGTGGCGTCGTGAGCGTGAGCGTGGACTCTCCGCCGGTGAGAAGCGCATGCTCGCCAAGGCCCGGCAGATCCTGGTGAGCGAACTCGCCCTCGCGGAGAACACGAACGAGGACAAGGCCGAAGCCCTGCTCGACGAGGTGCTCGCGTCCTGACGCCGGTAGTCGCCGAGACGGTGATCGTTGTGACGACGGTAATCGCCCCGACGTAACCCATCGCCGAGACGGCAGTCGTCTTGACGTACGCGTAATCCTGCGCAGCGCGATTGTGCAATGGAGACGCGCGCAAGCAATGAAATGCCGCGGTGCCCGATGACGCATTAGCTGTCGCCGGGCGCTGCGGCATGTTTGTACCCGCACCCTGTGATGGTCATGTACATACCCGCACCCAGTTCGAGACCTTGAACTGTGCGGTGCCAGAATTGCGGAGGCCCCGCTCACCTGCCTGGAGCCCGCCTACTAGGTGTGCCGGGCCCGGGCAGCTGCCTCGACCAGATGTCACGGAAGGGTCCGGTCCAGGCTCGCGCCCGGCACGCTGAGGCCATACCCACCTAGGCCGAGCACACAAACCTGACAGGAACCGATGTCTGACGATTCGCGCCTCTCGCCTCCGGGAGCACGTACCGCCGCCGTGATTCCCGCCGCCGGCCGGGGCGTGCGCCTCGGTCCGGGCGCCCCCAAAGCGCTCCGCGCACTGAACGGCACGCCGATGCTCGTTCACGCGGTCCGCGCGATGGCGGCGTCCCGCGCCGTCTCCCTGGTCGTCGTGGTGGCCCCGCCGGAGGGCGCCCCCGAGGTGAAGACCATGCTCGACGCGCACGCCCTGCCCGAGCGGACCGACTTCCTCGTCGTCCCCGGCGGTGAGAGCCGCCAGGAGTCCGTGAAGTACGGCCTCGACGCGCTGCCCCTCGGGATCGACATCGTCCTCGTGCACGACGCGGCCCGCCCGCTCGTACCCGTCGACACGGTGGACGCGGTCATCGAGGCCGTACGGGACGGCGCCCCCGCCGTCGTACCGGTCCTGCCGCTCGCCGACACCGTCAAGGAGGTCGAGCCCACGACCGTGCCGGGAACGCCCGAACCCGTGGTGGCCACGCCCGAGCGGGCACGGCTGCGGGCCGTGCAGACGCCGCAGGGATTCGACCGCGCCACTCTCGTACGGGCCCACGAGACCGTCACCGACAACGTGACCGACGACGCGAGCATGGTCGAACAGCTCGGGCTGCGGGTCGTCGCGGTACCCGGCCACGAGGAGGCGTTCAAGGTGACGCGGCCCCTGGACCTCGTACTGGCGGAGGCGGTTCTCGCGCGCAGGAGGGCCAACGATGGTTTCTGAGGCACCCGGTGGCGGTCCGCTGCTGCCCCAGGTCGGGATCGGCACCGACGTGCACGCCTTCGAGGACGGGCGCGAGCTGTGGTGCGCCGGACTGCTGTGGGAGGGGGAGGGGCCCGGCCTGGCCGGCCACTCCGACGCGGACGTCGTCGCGCACGCCGCCTGCAACGCGCTGTTCTCCGCCGCCGGACTCGGTGACCTCGGCGCCCACTTCGGCACCGGGCGCCCGGAGTGGTCCGGGGCCTCGGGCGTGACGCTGCTGACGGAGGCGTCCCGGATCGTCCGTGCGGCCGGGTTCGTCATCGGCAACGTCGCCGTGCAGGTCGTCGGGGACCGCCCGAAGATCGGCAGGCGGCGGGACGAGGCGCAGAAGATCCTGTCGGACGCGGTGGGGGCGCCGGTGTCGGTGTCCGGGGCCACGACCGACGGGCTCGGGTTTCCGGGGCGGGACGAGGGACTGATGGCGGTGGCCACGGCGTTGGTGGTGCGGGGCCGCTGAGGGTGGGGTTCGTTCGCCCCCTCCGCCCCTGCCCGTCCCGTATCCGGGGGCTGCGCCCCCGGACCCCCGCCGTCGCGCTTCGCGCTCGTCCTCAAACGCCGGACGGGCTGAGATGTCACGAATACGTGCCCCATGGCCCGGAAGGGTCGCGGGGCACTACCCACCGCCCACTACCCTGGAGTGGTGACGATTCGCCTGTACGACACCAGCGCCCGGCAGATCCGTGACTTCACCCCGCTCGTCGCGGGCTGCGTCTCGATCTACCTCTGTGGTGCCACCGTGCAGGCCGCACCGCACATCGGGCACATCCGCTCCGGCCTCAACTTCGACATCATGCGCCGCTGGTTCGAGTACCGCGGCTATGACGTGACCTTCATCCGGAACGTCACGGACATCGACGACAAGATCATCAACAAGTCGGCCGAGCAGGGCCGCCCCTGGTGGTCGATCGGCTACGAGAACGAGCGCGCCTTCAACGACGGCTACGACGTGCTCGGCTGCCTGCCGCCCAGTTACGAGCCGCGTGCCACCGGCCACATCACCGAGATGGTCGAGATGATGCGCGGCCTCATCGAGCGCGGGCACGCCTACGAGGCCGACGGCAACGTCTACTTCGACGTGCGCTCGTACGACGGCTATCTGGCGCTGTCCAACCAGGAGCTCGACAACCTGCTCCAGCCCGCCGGCGACGGCGAGACCGGCAAGCGGGACCCGCGCGACTTCGCCATGTGGAAGACCGCCAAACCGGGCGAGCCGACCTGGGAGACACCCTGGGGGCGCGGCCGGCCCGGCTGGCACCTCGAGTGCAGCGCCATGGCCCACAAGTACCTGGGCCCCGCCTTCGACATCCACGGCGGCGGGCTCGACCTGATCTTCCCGCACCACGAGAACGAGATCGCGCAGGCCAAGGCCTTCGGCGACGAGTTCGCCAAGTACTGGGTGCACAACGCCTGGGTCACCATGAGCGGCGAGAAGATGTCGAAGTCCCTCGGGAACTCGGTCCTCGTCAGCGAGATGGTCAAGAACTGGCGGCCCATCGTCCTGCGCTACTACCTCGGCACCCCGCACTACCGCTCGATGATCGAGTACAGCGAAGAGGCCCTGCGCGAGGCGGAGTCGGCGTTCGCGCGCATCGAGGGCTTCGTGCAGCGCGTGGTGGAGAAGGCCGGAGGCGTGGTGGAGCCCGCCGCCGAGGTCCCGCCCGCCTTCGCCGAGGCGATGGACGACGATCTGGGCGTGCCGCAGGCGCTCGCCGTCGTGCACACCACCGTCCGGCAGGGCAACAGCGCGCTGGCCGCCGACGACAAGGAGGCCGCCGTGGCGCGCCTCGCCGAGGTCCGGGCCATGCTCGGCGTCCTCGGGCTCGACCCCCTCGACCCGCACTGGGCCGGTGAGACCGAGCGCGGCGAGGACCTGCACGGCGTCGTCGACACCCTCGTACGGCTGGTTCTCCAGCAGCGCGAGGCCGCGCGCGGCCGCAAGGACTGGGCCACCGCCGACGCGATCCGCGACCAGCTCAACCAGTCCGGACTGGTCATCGAGGACGGCCCGCAGGGGCCACGCTGGACGCTCGGACCACGCTGAGAGCCACCGGCCGGCCCTCGCCGGCCTTGATCGATTGTGCCGTCCGGGCCTCCGGGCGGCACACTGCATATACGTATGTACGCACGCTTCACGCTTTTCGATGAGCAGAGACAGGTAGGTCATGGCCGCTAACAACCGCCGCATGTCCGGCAAGAAGGGCGCGCAGGTCGGCAGTGGCGGCCAGCGACGCAGGGGTCTGGAAGGCAAGGGCCCGACCCCGCCCGCCGAGGCGCGCAAGGGTCACAAGAAGAACCGCGTCGCCAACGCCCAGGCACGGCAGACCGTGCGCCGCCCCGCCATCAGCAAGGGACGCGGCGGCAAGGGCACGTCCGAGATGGTCGTCGGGCGCAACCCCGTCGTCGAGGCGCTGCGCGAGGGCGTTCCCGCGGTGACGCTGTACGTCCAGCAGTTCATCGACAACGACGAGCGGGTGCGCGAGGCGCTCCAGCTGGTCGCGGACCGCGGCGGCGTCCACCTCATGGAGGCGCCGCGCCCCGAGCTGGACCGGATGACCAACGGACTCAACCACCAGGGTCTGGTCCTCCAGGTCCCGCCGTACGAGTACGCGCACCCCGAGGACCTCGTCTCCGCCGCGTACGACGTCGGCCAGGACCCGCTGATCGTCGCCCTCGACGGCATCACGGACCCGCGGAACCTGGGCGCCATCGTCCGCTCCGCCACCGCCTTCGGCGGCCACGGCGTGGTCGTGCCCGAGCGGCGCGCGGCCGGCATGACCGCCGGTGCCTGGAAGACGTCCGCCGGCACCGCGGCTCGTACGCCCGTCGCCCGTGCCACGAACCTGACGCGCGCCCTGGAGGCGTACAAGAAGGCGGGCATCGCGATCGTCGGGCTGGCCGCCGACGGTGAGACCGAGATCGGGGAGCTGGCGGCGCTGGGCGGTCCCGTCGTCATCGTCGTCGGCAGCGAGGGCAAGGGGCTCTCCCGGCTGGTCGGGGAGACCTGCGACTACCGGGTGCGGATCCCGATGCCGGGTGGCGCGGAGTCGCTGAACGCCGGTGTCGCGGCGGGAGTCGTGCTGTACGAGGCGGCACGGCGCCGCGGCTGAACACCTGTGCGCGTAGTCACCCCCGTGGGGTAATCGGGTCGGTGCGGATGACCTTGACGCGGTCCGGACACATCGGCGAGGTCAAAGCAGTGTCCTAAACACACGTCACTCGGTTAGATGAGTGTGGACACCAGAACACCCCGCACACCCACGGGGGACCGCTCGTCGGGATTCGACGACGCTCCCGCGCTGAGCATGGTGAAGGTGCCGAGCGATCCGGCGCAGGTCATCGTCAATCATGCGAGCTTCCGCGTGCAGCTAGGCGCCCCGCCACGGACCCAATCCCCGCGTCTCGCGCGGCACTTGAGTTCCACCGACGACACCGCGCGGATCCCCGCCGTCGGTGGCGCGGGCAGAGCGGGCGCGGCCGGTACCGCAGCCGGCGCCCGCCGCCGCGCGCCCGTCGTCTGGAGCGGGAAGTCCGCGCCTGACGACACCGGCGCCCACCGCCTCCTCCAGGCCGTCCGCAGCGCCGGCGTCGGCCACGGCACCCCGGCCCCGGCCGGCGACGCCGGAGCGACCCAGGTCATCCCGCGCGTCGACGACGACCACGGCTACGACGGCGACATGACCGTCGAGACCGTGGAGACGCCCATCGTCGGCAGCCAGCGCAGTCACGAGGCTGCCGGGCCCCGCCTGCTGCCGAACATGCGGACCGTGGGCAGCGCGTACGACGAACCCCGCTACGCCGACGACGAGTTCGAGGACGACTCCCGCTTCGACGAGGGCGGCGCTCCCACCAGGCGGCACGGCGCCGACCCGGTGCGGCACGCGTACTACCCCGGCCGCCGGATGAACCTCGGCGTCGTCCTCCTCCCGCTGCGCGTCTTCCTCGGCTTCATCTCCATCTACGCCGGCATGGGCAAGCTCTGCGATCCCGTCTACTTCGACGGCGGCGAACGCGGCTCCATGGTCAAGTGGCTCAACACCCTGCACCCCTGGGAAGTCGCCGAGCCACTGCGCCAGTTCGCCCTCCAGCACCCCGTCGGCGCCGGGCTCGTCATCGCCTTCCTCCAGGTCATCGTGGGCGTCCTCACGGTGCTCGGACTCTGGCAGCGGGTCGCCGCCGTCGTCGGCGCGCTGCTGTCGGCCGCGCTCCTGCTCACCGTCAGCTGGAAGACGGTGCCCGCCTACGACGCGCCCGACATCATCTACCTCGCCGCCTGGTCCCCGCTGATCATCGCGGGCGCCCCCGTCTATTCCGTGGACGGACGTCTCGCGAGCGAGGCGTGGCGCACCCTCGGCCCGCGCGCCGAGATCTGGGACCTGCGCCTTCGCGTGCTGCGCAGGGGCGGGCTCATCGCGGCCCTCGCCATCGGCATCACGCTGCTCGTCGGCTCGCTCCTCGGCGGCGCCGTCCGCGACGCCGACCGCATCGTCGTTCCGGGACCCGGCGAGGCCCCGCGCAACGAACTGCCCGGCTCCGCGCTTCCGTCGGCGCCCGGCAAGCGCAGCGACAGGCCCTCCCCGTCGGCCTCCGCGGAGCCCACCCGGGGCACCGCCTCGGCCCCGCCCGAGGCGGCGGCCACCACACCGGGCGCCGCCCGCGACACGGGCACGGGCACCGTCACCAGCGGCCCCAGCCAGACGCAGGGCAGCACCGGCCAGGCGCCGCCCCAGCAGTCCTCACCGGTCGACCAGGTCCCGACCACCAGCGCGGGCCCGACGTCGACCGGCGGAGGCACCTCCAGCGGCGGCTCCACGGGCGGCTCGGGCTCGACGGGAGGCGGCTCCGACAGCGGGGGCTCCACCGGCCAGCCGGGGCTGGTGGGCGGCCTTCTGGGGTAACTCCCTTCGGACGGTACGAGGATGGGGCCCCGCACATCATCTGTGCGGGGCCCCATCCTCGTACCGTCGCCCTGGGCTCTGGGAAGGCGCGGGCTCAACGCCCCAGGGCCGCCAGTTCCTTCGCGGCCTCGGTGAGGTCCTTCGCGGTGTCGATGGCGCGCCAGTAGGCGCCCTGGGGGAGGGAGAAGCCGGCCAGGCGGCGTTCCCGGGCCAGGTGCGGGAAGGTGGTGCGCTCGTGGTCGCCGCGCTCGGGGAGCAGGTCGGTGAACTCGGCGGAGAAGACGTAGACGCCCGCGTTGATCTCGTACTGGGTCGGCGGGGACTCGATGAAGTCCGTGACGCGTCCGAAGCCGTCTGTCCTGACGGCGCCCCACGGGATGCGCGGGCGGGCCAGGGCGAGGGTCGCGACGGCGTCGCGCTCGGCGTGGAAGTCCGCCATGTCGCGCAGCGAGAAACGGGTCCAGATGTCACCGTTCGTCGCGAACCAGGGCCGGTCCGGGTGGGGGAGACGGGCGGCGGCGTACTTGAGGCCACCGCCGCGGCCGAGGGGTTCCGACTCGACGACCGTCGTGACGTTCACCGGGAGGTCGGCGGAGTCCAGCCACTTCTGCAGGACCTCGGCGAGGTGGCCGCAGCTGACCACCACGTCGGTCACGCCCTCTTCGGCGAGCCAGGTCAGCTGATGGCCGATGATCGGGGTCCCGGTGCCGGGAATCTCGACCATCGGCTTGGGCCGGTCGTCGGTGTAGGGACGCAGCCGGGAGCCCTGGCCGCCGGCCAGGACAACGGCTTGAACGGGGCGCGACGCGGCGTTCGGATCGGTCATGCCCGAACTGTACGTGGCGCCCCGCTCGCGGCTTTGGTCAGCAACCGTTCCGTAACCGGGCGTACTTGGATGACTTCGCTCGACTCAGAGGTGGGTGGCCGCGACCCCCGAGGCGAAGGAGGTGTCGCAGACCGGCCTCGCGAACGACTGGGCGCGCGTCGGGCCGTACGCACGGACCGCGGCACGGCCCAGTGCGCGGGCGATGGAGACGCAGTGCTTCGCGAGCGACGGGCGGCCGTTCACCGCCTCCTGGAGGTGGGTGAGGGCGACGCCCGGGTCCTTCTCCTGGAGTTCGAGCAGGAGTCTGTCGCGCAGGATGTCCTGCGGGGCGCGGGACACTGCGCGGGTGGAGACATCCGCGGAGGACGCTTCGGCGGCGGTGAGCACCGAGTTCGAGTTGGTCCCCGACCAGTTGACTCGGGTGACCGCGAGGGTCCCGGAGAGCACCAGGACGACAGGCAGAACGAGGGCGAGGGTGCGGCCGACCCGACGAGCGGGGCCACGGCCACGCCGGGTCCGTTGGTTAGTGGTGGAGTGCTTCACGCGAGTGAGGGTAGCGCGGGGTGATGATTTGGCGACATTTAGTCACCGGTTCGGGGGACGGGAATGCGGCGAATTCGCGGCGGCGCGTTGACGTACAGGTATCGAAATGACCGGTCTGCCGGGGTATTTGTCGACATGAAAGAAGGCCCCGCAGCCTGCTGCGGGGCCTTCTTCGTCAACTTGGGTGAATTAACCCTCGTACGGGGGTGTTGAACGCCCGTGGCTTGCCTCGGGGTTCGCCCGCGCGGGGCCCGGTTCGGCCGGATCGGCCGAACCGGTTCAGCGATCAGCCCGATCAGCCGGTTCAGTCGGTCAGCCGGTTCAGTCGGAGAGGCGCTCGCCCGTGGAGGTCGAGAACACGTGGGTCTCGCCCGGACGCGGTACGACGTGCAGGGTGGCGCCCTTCTCCGGGACCGCGCGGCCGCTGACGCGGACGACCAGGTCCGTGACGTTCTCGTCGACCTTCGCGCTGCCGTACACGTAACCGTCCGCGCCGAGCTCCTCGACGACGTTCACGGTGACGGCGAGGCCGGCGGGCGCGTCCTCGGTGTCCTTCGACAGGGACTTCGCGGCCTCGCCGTTGTGCTCGACGATGTCGAAGTGCTCGGGGCGGACGCCGACCGTGACGGTGCGGTCGCCGCGGTCCGCCGCCGCGGACAGCGCCTCACGGCTGACCGGCACGACGCTGTTGCCGAACTTCACGCCGCCGTCGGTGATCGGGACCTCGACGAGGTTCATGGCCGGGGAGCCGATGAAGCCGGCGACGAAGAGGTTCTTCGGACGGTCGTACATGTTGCGCGGCGAGTCGACCTGCTGGAGCAGCCCGTCCTTCAGTACGGCCACCCGGTCGCCCATGGTCATGGCCTCGACCTGGTCGTGGGTGACGTACACGGTGGTGATGCCGAGGCGGCGCTGGAGCGAGGCGATCTGCGTACGGGTGGAGACGCGGAGCTTGGCGTCCAGGTTCGACAGCGGCTCGTCCATGAGGAACACCTGGGGCTCACGCACGATGGCGCGACCCATGGCGACGCGCTGGCGCTGACCGCCGGAGAGCGCCTTCGGCTTGCGCGCGAGGTAGTCGGTGAGGTCGAGGATCTTCGCCGCGTCCTCGACCTTCTGCCGGATCTCCGCCTTGTTGACGCCCGCGATCTTGAGCGCGAAGCCCATGTTGTCGGCGACCGTCATGTGCGGGTACAGCGCGTAGTTCTGGAACACCATGGCGATGTCCCGGTCCTTCGGCGGCAGGTGCGTGACATCGCGGTCACCGATGTGGATCGAGCCGGCGTTGACGTCCTCAAGACCCGCGAGCATGCGCAGGGAGGTGGACTTTCCGCAGCCCGAGGGGCCGACGAGGACGAGGAACTCGCCGTCCGCGACGTCGAGTTCGAGCTGGTCGACGGCGGGCTTGTCGCCACCCGGGTAGATGCGGGTCGCTTTGTTGAACGAGACAGTGGCCATGGTGAGGGCCCCCTTCTACCGGCAGGAACGTGCCGGACGATCCGTTGTAGGAAGGTGGTGATGCACTACGGAGGGTGTTCGGGCGCGCTCAGCACGTCGAACGTTCCGTTGTGGTGTAGTCCACATGAGCGAACTGGTTCAGGACGCTACCCCGCGTTCACCGGATCTGTCAGTAGTCGGACGCCGATGAAGTTCAAGGAAATTTCCGACGGGCCCCGCCTGTGACGTGGGTACACTGCTCGGGCGCGCCTGCCCGTCCCCCGGACACCCGCACGCGCGCAGGCCTCCTTAGCTCAGCTGGCCAGAGCAACGCACTTGTAATGCGTAGGTCGTCGGTTCGAATCCGACAGGGGGCTCCAGTGGTCGGCTGTCGGGGCTTGGGGCGGTGTTGCCGTCCGCTCAGCCGCGTCTCCGTGGAGTCAGTAGCGTTCTGGCGATGGATGCCTGGTCCTGGTTCGGGGTGAGGTTTTCCTCCAGGCGCCAGAGGGCGTCCTGGAGGATTCGGGCCAGGGTCCAGGCGCGGGCGTGGGTGCGGTCGGCTTGCAGGGCCTCGGTCAGGAGGTCGAAGCGGCGTAGGAGGTGGCCCTCGTCGGCGCGGGCCCAGAGGGCGGGGAGGAGCTCGAAGCAGGGGTCGCCCGCGAGGGGTTTCGGGTCGATGGCCAGCCAGGGTTCGCGGCCGGCGGCCAGGACGTTCTCGAAGTGCAGGTCCCAGTGGAGGAGCCGGTCGCCGGGATCGTCCGCGACCTCGCGCAGCGCGGCGGCGCAGTCCCGCAGGAGGCGTCGGTCGTCCTCGTCCCGCACGATTTCCAGCACGGCCGGCAGCCGGGCGAGCATGTCCGTCGTCAGGTCGCCGAGCCTGCGCAGTCCGGCCGGTGCCGGCAAGGACGTCAGCCGGACGAGCAGGCCGGCGACGATCTCGGTCGCCTTCATCACGTCCGGTACGGCGGCCAGCGGGCGGTCCTCGTCGAGCCGTTCCAGGAGCAGCGTGCCGGTCGGCGGATCGTCGGCGAGGAGGCGTACGGCCCCGTCGCCGGCCCAGGTGCGCAGCGCGAGCCTCGCCCGCCGTCTCCTCGTCGAGGTGCTGGAGTTTCAGCGCGGCCCGGGTGCCGTCCTCGCGTACCACCGGCAGCACGACGGAGACCCGCCCGCTCATCGGGTGCCCCTCCTGCCGCAGTGACCACCGCTCCAGGAACTCCGTCCCCGTTATCTTCTTCGCGGTTCCGCAATGGGACTGCTGGCCTCCGCGCCCGGCATGACTGTTCCCCCCTGTCGAACGGATGACCCGGGGGTGGTGTCACCGGGCCCGAGAGGCGCCGTTGGAGACGCTGATCAGTGAGGGGGCGTTGTCGTCGGCGACCCGGCATGGCATGGCGCCGGAGTCGGCGGTCAACACCCTGGACGTTGGGGTGGGTTATGCGCTCGCGGGGGGCGGGCTCCTCGTCCACGGGGTGCCTCCGGCGGTCGGTCGTGGCTTCGCCGATCTCGGGCATTTCGGCTCGGTGGTGATCGATCTGGGGTGTTGTCCGCCGGTCGGAAGGCGTGGAAAAGCATGGAATCCGAAGGAGACAACGGCTGCCCACAGGGGTTAGCGTCCCGGCCATGAGCAGCAGCACGGTCAACGGCGGGATCTCCTTCTGGTACGCCGACGACGGCATCCCCGCCCCGCGGGAGCCCCTGCCCGGAGACGCCTCCGCGGACGTCGTCATCGTCGGCGGCGGCTACACGGGGCTGTGGACCGCCTACTACCTGAAGAAGGCAGCTCCCTTTCTCCGGATCACCGTCCTGGAGCAGAAGTTCTGCGGTTACGGCGCCTCGGGGCGCAACGGCGGCTGGCTCTACAACGGCATCGCGGGGCGCGACCGTTACGCGAAACTGCACGGCCGGGAAGCCGCCGTACGCTTGCAGAAAGCCATGAACGACACCGTCGACGAGGTGGTGCGCGTCGCGGCCGAGGAGGGTGTCGACGCCGACGTGCATCAGGGCGGCGTCCTCGAAGTGGCCTACACGCCCGCGCAGTTGGCCCGGCTGAAGGCCTTCCACGAGCACGAGCTGTCGTACGGGGAGAAGGACCGCGAGCTGTACGGCGCGCGGGAGACCGCCGAGCGGATCCGGGTCGTGGACGCGGTGGGGTCCGGCTGGACGCCGCACGGGGCGCGGCTGCATCCGGTGAAGCTGGTGAAGGGGCTGGCGGCCGTGGTCGAGGCGCTGGGGGTGACGATCCACGAGGGGACTCCGGTGACGGAGATCCGGCCGAAGCACGCGGTGACCCCGTACGGCACCGTGCGCGCGCCGTACGTGCTGCGCTGCACCGAGGGCTTCACGGCCTCGCTCAAGGGGCAGAAGCGCACCTGGCTGCCGATGAACTCGTCGATGATCGCGACGGAGCGGCTGACCGACGCGCAGTGGGAGTCCATCGGCTGGGAGGGGCGCGAGACCCTGGGCGACATGGCGCACGCGTACATGTACGCCCAGCGCACCGCCGACGGCCGGATCGCGCTCGGCGGCCGCGGAGTCCCCTACCGCTTCGGGTCACGCACCGACAACGACGGCCGTACGCAGCCGGCGACCGTCGAGGCGCTGCGCGAGATCCTCGTCCGTTTCTTCCCGTCGCTGACCGGGGTCGGGGTGGAGTACGCCTGGTCGGGGGTCCTCGGTGTGCCCCGCGACTGGTGCGCCACGGTGACCCTGGACCATTCGACGGGGCTCGGCTGGGCCGGCGGTTACGTCGGTTCGGGCGTCGCCACCACCAACCTCGCCGCCCGCACCCTGCGCGACCTCGTCCAGCAGGACTCGGGCCAGTCGGGTGAGACGGAGCTCACCGGCCTCCCGTGGGTGAACCACCAGGTGCGCAAGTGGGAGCCGGAGCCGTTCCGTTGGATCGGGGTGCACGGCATGTACGCCACCTACCGCACCGCCGACCGGCGTGAACTCACCACGCACAGCGCCGAGTCGTCCCGGCTGGCCCGGATGGCGGACCGGGTGGCGGGGCGCGGCTGACCTCGTACCGGCACGGCTTGTGCACGTATGTGACACTGCGCCCATGATCCGACCAGCGACTCCCGCCGATGTCCCTGTCATCCACGCCCTGGTGCGTGAACTCGCCGACTACGAGAAGGCCTTGGTGGAGGCGCGGGCCACCGAGGAGCAGTTGCGCGAGGCCCTGTTCGGGGAGCGCCCGGCGGCGTTCGCGCATGTCGCCGAGGACGTGCCGGGCGAGGTGGTGGGGTTCGCGCTGTGGTTCCTGAACTTCTCGACGTGGCGCGGGGTGCACGGCATCTACCTGGAGGATCTCTACGTACGGCCCCCGGCGCGCGGCGGCGGCCACGGGAAGGCGCTGCTGGCCGAGTTGGCGCGGATCTGCGTGGAGCGCGGCTACGAGCGGCTGGAGTGGTCGGTGCTCGACTGGAACCGGCCGTCCATCGAGTTCTACGAGGCGCGGGGCGCGCGACCGCAGGACGAGTGGACGGTGTACCGGCTGACGGACGAGCCGCTCAGGGAGCTGGGCGCGCCCTCGGGGGACGTGCCTTCGGGGGACGCGCCGTCGGGGGACACGCCCTCAGCGGACTGACTCGGTTACGGGCGTTCCCGACGCCCGCCGTGAAGAGGCCGAGGAACAGCGGGTCCGTCCAGCCGTTCGGTTCCACCTCGCTGAATCCGTAGCTGAATCCGTAGACGATCGCGACCAGTCCGCCGCGGCCGAGGATCACACCGGGTACGTCGGGACGGGCGCCGGTGTTGCCGGGGCGGTCACGCGCCTCGGGCCGGCCGGGAGCTCACGGTTCGAGGACGACCTTGCCGACGGTGGCCCGGTTCTCCAGGGCGCGGTGCGCGGCGGCGGCCTCGGCGAGCGGGAAGCGGGTGACGTCCGGTGTCAGCCGGCCCGCCGCGGCCTCCGCGAGGGCGCGCAGCTCCAGGGTGCGGACGGGGTTGGAGCTGCCGGTCCTGCGCATCATCTCCGGGCCGAGTACCTGCTCGGACACGCCTTCGACGATGAGCGGCCCGCCGTCTCGGATCCCCTCGCCCGACCAGCCGAAGACGAGGTGGCTGCCGCCGGGGCCGAGGAGTCCGACGGCGCCGCGGGCCACCTCGCCGCCGACTCCGTCGAAGACTACGGTCGCGCCCCTGCCGCCCAGGTACGCGCGGGCCTTCTCCGGCCAGTCCGGGTCCGTGTAGTCGAGGGCCAGGTCGGCGCCGTTCTCCTGCACCCGGGCCACCTTCTCCGGGCCGCCGGCGAGACCGATCACGGTGGCGCCGGCGTGCTTCGCGTACTGCACGAGAAGGGTGCCGATGCCGCCCGCCGCGGCGGGGACCACGGCGACGGACTCGGGGCCCAGGTCCGCGAACTGGAGGATCCCCATCGTCGTACGGCCTGTTCCGATCATGGCGACGGCCTGGGCGAAGTCCAGGTTCCGGGGGACCTCGTGGACGCGGTCGACGTCAGTGACCGCCAGCTCCGCGTAGCCGCCCGACGTGGGGGACTGGCCCAGGTGTGCCACGACGCGCTTTCCGAGCCAGAGCCGGGCCACGCCCTCGCCGAGGGACTCGACGGTGCCGGCGACCTCGCGGCCCGGGGTCATGGGCAGCGCGGGGGCTTCGGGGAGCGGGCCCTTGAAGCCCTCGCGGATCGCGGCGTCGAGGAGGTGCACGCCCGCCGCGACGACGGCGATACGGACCTGGCCCGGGCCCGGTTCGGGGTCCTCGGTCCGCTCGTAGGAGAGGTTCTCGGCGGGACCGAAGGCGTGCTGGCGGATGGCTTGCATGGTGGGCTCCTTCTTGTGGGTCGCGGCTCGTGGCAGGTGGTTCGTGGTTCGTGGTTCGGGGTCCGGGTGCGTTGCCTGCGCGACCAGCCTCCGACCTCAAGCGCGCTTGAGGTCAAGGTCCTGTGGAGGTGGAGGGCCAGGTCGGGTCGGGGAGGGGCGGGCCGTCGGCTTTGTCAGTGCGGGGGTGCACCATGGGGGGCATGGTGCGGAAAGTGGCCGGCGAGGCGAAGAGACTGGTCAAGGGGGCGCGGCGGCCCGAGGTGCGGTTGCCGCCCCTGGAGCCCTACGAGGGTGCGGGGCTTGAGCCCGACGGGGACTACGACGGCCTTGAGTTCAGGGACGTGGACTTCGCCGGGCAGGACGGCGGGGGCGCGCGCTTCATGGACTGCGCGCTGACCGGGTGCGCGCTGGACGAGGCGCGGCTGCGTCACGCGCGGCTGCTGGACTCGGTTCTGACGGGGATACGGGGTGTGGGCACCGACCTCTCCGAGTCGACGTTGCGTGATGTCGAGCTCGTGGACGCGCGGCTGGGCGGCGTGCAGTTGCACGGGTCCGTGCTGGAGCGGGTCCTGGTGCGGGGCGGGAAGATCGACTACCTCAACCTGCGCAGGGCGCGTCTCAGGGACGTCGTGTTCCAGGGGTGTGTGCTGGTGGAGCCGGACTTCGGGGGTGCGAGTCTGGAGCGGGTGGAGTTCGTCGACTGTGTGGTGAAGGGAGTGGATCTCACCGGGGTGGTTCTGACGGACGTGGATCTGCGGGGGGCGGATGAGTTCACCATCGCGCGGGGGGTGGACCGGCTGGCCGGGGCGGTCATCAGTCCGGCGCAACTGGTGAATCTGGCGGGGGTGTTGGCGGCGGAGATGGGGGTGCGGGTGGAGTAGGGGTGGGTTTTTCGCCCCCTCCGCCCCTTCCCGTCCCGTTCCTGGGGGCTGCCGCCCCCAGACCCCCGCTTCGCGCTGACGCGCTCGTCCTCAAACGCCGGACGGGCTGAAAATTCTAGCGCCGCCCGGCGAAGAAAACCCTCAGCCCACCCGAGGGAACCTCGCCTCCAGCGTCCACACCGCCGGGTTCTCCCGCAGGCCCTCGTGCATATCGCTGAGATCGGCGACGAGGTCGTGCAGGAAGTCCCGTGACTCACGGCGGAGTTCGGTGTGCGAGAAGGTGAGCGGCGGCTCCTCCACCGGCATCCAGTCGGCCTCGACATCCACCCACCCGAACCGCCGCTGGAAGAACATCCGGTCGGTCGACTCGGTGAAGTCGAGCTCGGCGTGCTGCGTGCGCGAGGCCCGGCTCCCGCGCGGATCCCGGTCGAGCCGCTCCACGATGTCGCACAGCGCCCACGCGAAGTCGAGGACGGCCACCCATCCCCAGGCTGTGGACAACTCCCGGTCCGCCTTGGTGTCGGCGAGGTAGACGTCTCCGCAGAACAGGTCGTGGCGCAGCGCGTGGACGTCCACGCGGCGGTAGTCGGTCTGCGGAGGGTCGGGGAAGCGGTTGGAGAGGGCGTAGCCGATGTCGAGCACGTAGGTGATGGTGTCACGCCCTCGTAGGATCACCGGCGTGCACCGATCCTCGCCCGCGCTGCCCTTCACCGTGCCCGTCGCAGTGCCCTTCACCCTCGCCGTCGCCCTGGTGCTCACCGCCTGCGGCGGGGACGGCGTACAAGGCAGGCCCGGAGCCTCCGGCGTACGCGACCCGTACTTCCCGAAGCTCGGCAACGGCGGCTACGACGTCATGCACTACGGCCTGAAGCTCGCCTACGACCCGGACACCGAGCACCTGACCGGGACGGCGGAGATCACCGCCAGGGCCACCCAGGACCTCAGCGCCTTCAACCTCGACCTCAAGGGCCTGGACGTCGAGGCCGTGTCGGTGGCGGCGTCGGTGGCGGCCATCGGGGAGGGGACCGGGGCAGCGGCGGAAGCGGGTGCGGGCGAGGACGCCCGCTGGAACCGTGCCGGTCACGAGCTCACCGTGCGCCCGCGCGACGGCCTCGACAAGGGCGAGACCTTCCGCACGACGGTCCGCTACTCCGGCGTCCCGAAGACCCTCACCGACCCCGACGGCTCCCAGGAGGGCTGGCTCCGCACGGCGGACGGCGCCCTCGCGCTCGGCGAGCCCACGGGTTCGATGACCTGGTTCCCCGGCAACCACCACCCCTCCGACAAGGCGTCCTACGACATCGTGATCACCGTTCCCGAAGGGCTCCGGGCCGTCTCCAACGGCGAGTTGACGGACGAGTCGACGCTGAACGGCCGCGCCGCCTTCACCTGGCACACCGCCGAGCCGATGGCGAGCTATGTGGCGACGGTCGCGATCGGCAGGTACGACCTCACGCGGACCGACACCAAGGACGGCCTGCCCGTGGTCGTCGCCGTCGACCCGACGCAGGCGGAGGCGAGCAGGGCGGCGCTCGCGGGCATCCCGGGGATCCTGGAGTGGGCGGAGGCCGCCTTCGGGCCGTACCCCTTCTCCTCGTCCGGCGCGATCGTCGACCGCGAGGACGACGTGGGCTACGCCCTGGAGACGCAGAACCGCCCGGTCTTCCCCGGCGCGCCCGACACCGGACTCCTCGTCCACGAGCTCGCCCACCAGTGGTTCGGCGACTCCGTCACCCCCGGTTCCTGGCGGGACATGTGGCTCAACGAGGGCTTCGCCACCTACGCGGAGTGGCTGTGGGAGGAGGACCACGGCGGCGACACCGCCGAGGAGATCTTCAACTCCCTCTACAACGGTGACTACTTCGACGATCCGGAGCTCGACGCGGCCGTCTGGGCCTTCCCGCCCGCCAAGCCATCCGGCGCCGCGAACATCTCCGACAGCCCCGTCTACGAACGCGGCGCGATGGTCCTCCACAAGATCCGCCGCGCCGTCGGCGACGTCGTTTTCCACGGCATCCTCCGTGGCTGGGCCGCCGCCCACCGCCACGGCAACGCGACCACCGCGGACTTCACGGCGTACGTGGAGAAGTCCGCGCCGGACAAGTACTTCGGCGAGATCTGGGACGACTGGCTGTACGGGGAGGGGAAGCCCGCGCGGCCGTGACCGGACCGGAGTGGACGGGAACGCCGGAGCCCCCGGCCGCCGCGCTCAGCGGGCCGGGGGCTCCGTCGGACGGACGGCGTACGTCAGACGTTGACGCCGAAGTCCTGGGCGATGCCCGTCAGGCCGGACGCGTAGCCCTGGCCGACCGCGCGGAACTTCCACTCGGCGCCGTTGCGGTAGAGCTCGCCGAAGACCATGGCGGTCTCGGTGGCGGCGTCTTCCGAGAGGTCGTAGCGGGCGATCTCGGTGCCGCCGGCCTGGTTGACGATGCGGATGTAGGCGTTGCGGACCTGGCCGAAGTTCTGCGAGCGGGTCTCCGCGTCGTAGATCGAGACCGGGAAGACGATCTTGTCGACGTCGGCGGGGAGGCCCGCCAGGTTGACGTTGATGGCCTCGTCGTCGCCCGCGCCCTCGCCCGTGCGGTTGTCACCGGTGTGGACGATGGTCTGGTCCGGCGTCTGCTTGTTGTTGAAGAAGACGAAGTGGGCGTCCGAGTACACCTTGCCCTCGGGGTTGACCGCGATCGCGGAGGCGTCGAGGTCGAAGTCGGTACCCGTGGTGGAGCGGACGTCCCAGCCGAGGCCCACGGTGACGGCGGTCAGGCCCGGAGCCTCCTTGGTGAGCGAGACGTTGCCACCCTTGGACAGGCTTACAGCCATTGTTGGGAGTCCCTTCCCTCGTTGCGTACGTGCACCGTGCTCGTACGTTTGGGCTTCGTACGGGCACGAAGCTACAGCTACCCCTAAGAACGCCACGAGGGGTACCGAAGGTTCCTGACGCTTTACTTTCTTTACCTTCCGCCGCGGACGGCCGCTGACCAGGTGTCGGCGAAAACATGGTGACGTGGACGTGCCATCCGCGCGACCATGTATCCCATGTCCGGTCCTTACGTCATTCGCGGCTCCGTCTCCCTTCCCGAGGCCGAGCTGATGTGGCGTTTCTCCAGGTCCGGCGGCCCCGGTGGACAGCACGTCAACACCAGTGACTCCCAGGTCGAACTGCGGTTCGACCTGGCGAAGACCGAGGCGCTGCCGCCCGTCTGGAAGGAGCGCGCCCTCGACAGGCTCGCGGGGCGGCTCGTCGACGGGGTCATCAGCGTGCGCGCCTCCGAGCACCGCTCGCAGTGGCGCAACCGTGAGACCGCCGCCGTACGGCTGGCCGCCCTCCTCGCCGAGGCCTCCGCGCCCCCGCCCAAGCCCCGCCGGGCCACCCGCATCCCCCGCGGTATCAACGAGCGGCGCCTGCGGGAGAAGAAGCAGCGCTCCGACACCAAGCGCGGGCGCGACGGCCGCGGCTGGGGATAGGCCGGTCCCCGGGGGCGGCGAACGGCCCGTCGGCCGCCCCGTGGGTTCAGCCCAACTGCCGGTATCTGCCCTTGAAGTACGCCAGCGGGCCGCCGTCCGCGCTCGGCACCCGCGCCGTCAGTACGCGGCCGATGACGAGGGTGTGGTCACCGGCGGGCACCCGCTGCTCCGTACGGACCTCCAGGGTCGCCAGGGAGCCGCCCACGAGCAGCGCGCCGGACGCCTGGCCGCGTACGTACGGGATGTCCTCGAAGAGGAGGCGGTCGCTGATGCGGCCCTTCATGGCGAAGCGGCCCGCGATGTGCCGCTGGCTCTCGGAGAGCACGGAGACGGCCCACAGGGGCTGTTCGGCGAGCAGGTCGTCCATGCGGGAGCCGTCGCGCAGGCTGACCATGACCAGCGGCGGGTCGAGCGAGACGGAGAGGAAGGCCGTCGCGGTCATGCCGACGTCCTCGCCGTCCGGCCCGTCCGGGTCCAGCGCGGGCTCGTGCGCGGTCACCAGGACCACACCCGCGGCCAGCCGGGACATGGCGGCGCGGAACTCGTCGTTGCTCACCCCCTCAGCATGCACGGGAGACGTGGGGGAGGCGGCGGCGGGAGCGACGGGGGAGGCCGCGGGGAAAGTGTTCGACACCCCGAAACGCTATTCTCCGACCCCGGGGCCGCACATCGGTCCCCGGCCCGAGCCGGGTCCTAGGACCACCGACCGACGAACCGGGCTCGCCGTTACACCCCAGCGGCAGCGGGCAGACATAATCGCGCACAGTACTTGCACAGCTCGCGGATATGCGCTCAATAGGCACACGGAGAAAGCGCGGAAACCCCACTCAATTGTTCACGTTCTGCTGTGACTTGAGTCACAGGAGCCATATTTTGTTGACCCTGTGTACCGAGTGGGCAGCGCGCTGTGATTCAGTGGCTGGGACGCTGAGCAAGAACCTACCAACCGGTAGGTGGAAGAGAACGTCGAAGAGAACCAGGACGCCGAAGAGAACCCTGGAGTTGCTGCGAGGTCTCGAGGGGAGGGCGAATGGAGACCGAGTCGGAGCCCTACGTCCGCCTTGCGACCCTGCGGCAACTGCACACGGTGATGGCGGACATGAACACCGCCCGCAGCCTGGCGGACACGCTGCAGACCGTCGCCGACGGAGTGGTCACCGGCCTCGGCTACGAGCTGGCGTGTGTCAACCTCGTACGCCCGGACGGCGACCTCGTCGTCGCCGCGTTCGCCGGCAACTCCGCCGCCGAGGCGCTCATCACCGGCCGCGTCGGCTCGCGCGCCTCCTGGGACCGCCGGCTGAACATGGGCGAGGCCTGGGGCGACCTGCGTTTCATACCCCACACCGAGGGCTGGGTCCTCGACGAGGACGACGTACCGCAGTGGTACACCGACGGTCCCGCGCCCCGCTTCGAGGACGAGTGGCACCCCTCCGACCGCCTGTTCGCGCCGATGTACACCCCCGGTGTCGCGGGCAACGGCCTCGGTGAGCTGATCGGTGTCCTGTCCGTGGACCGGCCGCGCAACGGCAGGCGGCCCGGCGCGTGGGGCCGCGAGGCGCTCCAGATGTACGCGTTCCAGGGCGCCATCGCCATCAGCAACGCGCGTCTTCGAGCGAACATGCAACGGGCACTCGTCCGCCTGGAGCGGGAGCAGCAGGCGCTGCGGGCCAGCGAGGAGAGCTTCCGGCAGGCCTTCGAGTACGCGCCCAGCGGCATGGCCATCGCCGAGATGGGCGGCGACCAGCACGGCCGGATCCTGCGGACCAACGACGCGCTCTGCCGCCTCCTCGGCCGCCCCGCCTCCGCGATGCGCCGCTACTCCTTCTCCGACCTCGTCCACCCCGAGGACATCGGCACGCTGCTGCGCACCTCGGCGGAGGGCGGCCGCGCCGAGCTGCGGCTCTGTCGCCGCGACAACACCTACGTCTGGGTGTCGCTGCGCAACTCCGTCGTCGCGGACGCCGCCGACGGCCCCCGGTTCCTGCTCACCCACGTCGAGGACATAGAGGACCGCAAGCGCCGCGAGCTCCAGCTCGCCCACCGCGCCTCCCACGACTCCCTCACCGGCCTGCCGAACTCCGCCGAGCTGCGCGCCCGGCTCAGCTCGCGCCTCTGCCAGCGCCCGCAGGCGCTGCCCCCGGGCGCGATCGAGTCCCTCGACGCCGCCTACGGCCACGGCCCGCAGCAGGCGGAGCTCGCGACCGGCGAGTACGACGGGAACGGCCGGAGCGGCTACGACGGCAACGGCCACGCCTTCGACCCGTGGCCCAGCTCCGAGGCGTTCGACGCCTTCGACCACCATGTGCACACCGTCGCGCCCGAGGGCGAGACGGACGACGGCGCCAAGGGGCTCGCGGTGCTCTTCTGCGACCTCGACGGCTTCAAGTCGATCAACGACCGGTTCGGGCACAACGCGGGTGACGAGGTTCTCATCGAGGTCGCTCGCCGGCTGACCCACGGTGTCCGGGACGGCGACACGGTCGCCCGGCTCGGCGGTGACGAGTTCGTGGTGCTCGCCGACGGGCTCGGCCGGGCCGACGCGCAGGACCTCGCGGTCCGGCTGCGGAACGCGATCATCCCGCCCATCAGGGTCGACGGCCGGGCCGTCCGGGTGGGCGCCAGCTTCGGCATCGGGTGGGCGCACTGCGGCATGACGGCGGACGAGGTGCTGAAGTCCGCGGACGAGCGGATGTACATAGAGAAACGGTCTCGTCCCAAAGCGCATCGGCGAGCCGGATAACCCGCAGGTCAGCGGGGTGAGCCTGTGAGGACCCCCGTTTGGCCCAGCTGGACCGGGTAGGCTCGCCATTCATTCACGTACCGCATCTGTACCGCACCCGCTAGGAGACCAAGGGATGACGCCCGGCAACAACGGCGCGAGCACGCCCGAGGACGATGACCCGTTCGGCTACCTGTACGCCGACGGCCAGGCCAACGGAGCCACCCCGCCCAGTGGAGGCGGCGGCTACGGCTACCCCGGCTCGGTGAACCGGGTGCGTGCGGTCGGCGAGCGCCGCAACGGACCGCAGCAGGGCGGGCAGCCCCAGGCCTCGTACGGCCAGGCCCCGACCGCCCAGTACGGCCAGCCGCAGGCCTACGGACAGACGGTTCCGCAGCAGCCCCAGGCCTACGGCCAGCAGGGCACCTACAACCAGCCGAACGCGAACTACGCGGCGCCCGAGACCGTGCCCGGCGGGCCGGTCACCGCGCGGCACGGCTCCGTCGGTGCCGGCGGCGGCCGTGGTCGCGGGCCGAACACCAAGGGCCTGCTCATCGGCGCGATCGCGGTGGTCGCCGTCGTGGTCGTCGGCATCAGCGTCGCCATGCTCAGCAGCGGCTCGGGCGACGACGACAAGGGCGCCAGCGACACGGTCGGCCCGACGCAGTCGGCCTCGCAGGAGGCGTCGCCGAGCGAATCCTCCGGCGAGCAGCCCGCCGCCGAACTGCCGACGATCGACGCGAAGGCGCTGAACCTCGGCACCGGCGTGGCGACGGCCGCGGACGTCGAGGGCGCGCAGTCCGACGGCGGTGTCTATGTCACGGGCCTCAACCAGGTCGGCGCCCAGGTCACCTGGACGGTCAACGGCATCCCCAAGGACGGCGCCTACACCCTCTTCGCCCGCTACAGCGTGGCCGGTTCCGACGCCAAGATGACGCTCACCGTCAACGGCAAGGAGTTCGGCAGCAAGCTGAACATGGGGAACTTCGCGGGCGCCAAGGACAACGAATTCGCCAAGGGCTGGACCCAGACCTACGCGTACCCCACCCTCACCAAGGGCACCAACACGATCTCCGTCTCCTGCCAGAACGGCGACAGCTGCAACGCCCTCCTCGACCAGCTGTGGCTGAAGGAAGGCCAGGTCAAGAGCTAGAACCTGACGGACCGGTGACCGTCACCCGGTCCAGCAGCTCCTGGTAGCCCCGGCGGTCGAACTCGCCCGCCACGGGGGCCAGTACGGTCGCCGCCGAGAGAGCCACGGCCCGGACCAGCCGGTCCGGCCGGCGCAGCCCGTCCACCAGGCCCGACAGCAGGCCCGCGACCGCCGAGTCACCCGCGCCCGTCGGATTGCCGCGCACGCGGCAGGGCGAAGCGGCCCGCCAGTGGCCCTCCGCGTTCACCGCGAGGAGACCCTCCGCGCCCAGCGAGGCCACCACCGTGCGGGCGCCGAGGCAGCGGACGTCGCGGCGGCACCCGACGGGTCGGACGTCGACGATCGGGGGCCGACCCGGGCGCGGAAGAGCCAGGTCGCGGACCAACCAGGTCGCGGAACAGCTCCGTCGCGGACCAGCCCGGTCGCGGACCAGCCCAGCAGGGGATCAGCCCAGCAGGGGATCCACCACCCACTCGCCCCCGCGCATCACGCCCTTGAGGTCGAAGGTGGAGTCGAGGACCACGAGGTCGGCCCGTTTGCCCGGCTCCAGGGAGCCCACCGTGTCGTAGAGGCCGAGCAGGCGGGCGGGGTTGGCGGAGAGGGCCGCCACGACGTCCTCGACCGGCAGCCTGTCGACGGTCACCGCACGCTTGAAAGCGCGGTCCAGGGTGAGGGTGGAGCCCGCGATCGAGCCGCCCTCCACCAGCCGCGCGACGCCGTCGGCGACCTCGACCTCCAGCGGGCCGAGCATGTAGCGGCCGTCGCCGAAGCCGGCCGCGTCCATGGCGTCGGTGATGAACGCGACCCGGGCCGCGCCCGCGTGATGGAACGCCAGCTCCAGGGAGGCGGGGTGCAGATGGGTGCCGTCGTTGATCAGCTCGACCGTGACCCGGTCGTCCTCCAGGAGAGCCGCGATGGGGCCCGGAGTGCGGTGACCGAGCGCGGGCATCGCGTTGAACAGGTGCGTCGCCACGGTCGCGCCCGCGTCGATGGCCTCCACCGTCTGCTCGTACGTCGCGTCCGTGTGGCCGATCGCCGCGATCACCCCGTGCTCGGCCAGCAGGCGTACGGAGTCGATGCCGCCCGGCAGTTCGGTGGCGAGGGTGACCATCCGGGCCTGTCCGCGCGCCGCGTCGATCAGCTTGCGGACCTCCGCCGGGTCCGGGTCGCGCAGCAGCTCCTCGGAGTGGGCGCCCTTGCGGCACGGCGAGATGAACGGGCCCTCGAAGTGGACGCCCGCGAGGTCGCCCTGCTCGGCCAGTTCGGAGAGCAGCCCGGCGCGCTGGGCGAGGCCGTCCATGTCGCCGGTGACGGTGGAGGCGACGGTCGTGGTCGTGCCGTGCAGACGGTGGGTGTGGATGCCCTTGAGGACGTCCTCGACGGTTCCCGAGGTGAAGGACGCGCCGCCACCGCCGTGGTTGTGGATGTCGACGAAGCCGGGGACCAACCAGTGACCTGACAGGTCGACCGTCTCGGCGTCCGCGGGAGCGCTCCCGGCGATCCGCGAGCCGTCGACGATCACCCGGCCGCCGTTCACGATTCCGGTGGGAAGTACCACCTGTGCACCGGCGAAAACCTTGCTAGTGGCCATCAGGCGGATACCTCCGGGGAGTCGGTGGGGTCGGTGGAGCGGGTGGAGTCGGTGGAGTCGGCGGAGTCGGCGGGATCGCCGCGGTCAGCGGATCCGGCCGGTCGGGCGGTGTCGGTGCGGGTGCCGGTGCCGGTCCTGGCCAGGAGGTCCCAGGCCAGCAGGCCGGCGCCGAGGCATCCGGCGGTGTCCCCGAGGGCGGCGGGGACGATGGAGGGCAGTTTCTGGAAGGTCACGCGCCGCTCGACCGCGGCCCGCAGTGGTGTGAACAAGGTTTCCCCGGCCTCGGCCAGACCGCCACCGATGATCAGCGTGCGCGGGTCCAGCAGGGTGAGGGCGGTGACGAGCCCGTCGGCGAGCGCGTCGACGGCGTCCTGCCAGACCCGCAGGGCCCGCTCGTCGCCGGACTCGACGGCCTTCGCGCAGTCGGCCGCCTCCGCGGCCGGGTCGCCGGAGGCCGCCGCCCAGGCCTGGCTGACGGCCGCGGCGGACGCGTACCGCTCCAGACAGCCGTGCTGGCCGCAGGGACACGGAACCCCGCCCGGCCGTACGACGATGTGGCCGATCTCGCCCGCGAAGCCGTGCGCGCCCGCCTCCACCCGGCCGCCGATGCCGATGGCGCCCGCGATGCCGGTGCCCAGCGGCACGAAGAAGAAGCGGTCCGCTCCCCGCCCCGCGCCGATCCGGCCCTCCGCGAGGCCGCCGGTGCGCACGTCGTGCCCGAGCGCCACCGGTACGCCGCCGAGGCGGGCGCCGAGCAGGTCGCGCAGGGGAACGTCGCGCCAGCCGAGGTTGGCCGCGTACACGGCGATGCCGAGGTCGGCGTCGACGATGCCGGGGACGGCGACCCCGGCGGCTGCGGCTCGCTCGCCGAGGTGCCGTTCGCCGTACGCGCGCAGCTCGGCCGCGAAGCCGAGGATGCCCTCGACGACGGCGTCCGGCCCGCGCTCCCGTCCGGTCGCCCGGCGTGCCTGATGGAGAAGCCCGCCGTCGGCGCCGACGAGGGCGGCCTTCATCCCGGTGCCGCCCACATCAAGGGCGATGACATGTCTCACGAGGACAGTGTGGCCCGTGAACCCGGAAGAGGTCTAGTCCACTTACGTGGTGTAGACCTTATGCCGGGATATCGAACATTGAGTCAACAGAGGGTTGAGGCGAAGCGGTGCGGCGGCGTACGACAGGAATGATCGCGATGATGTCCGCACTGGGCATGACAGCGACCCTCGGCGGCTGCGGAAGCTCCGAGGAGTCCGAGGACGTGACGCTGCGGCTGGTGGCCGCCGACTACGGGGACTCCGACGCCAACAGCTCCCAGAAGTACTGGGACAAGCTGGTCGACGAGTACGAGGCCGCCCACCCGGCGGTCAGGGTCGAGGTCAGCGTCTACTCCTGGACCGACGTCGACCGTGAGGTCAAGGAGATGGTCGCGGCCGGGAAGGCGCCCGACATGGCGCAGATCGGCGCGTACGCCGACTACGCGGCCAAGGGGCAGCTCTACACCGCCGACGAACTGCTCTCCATACCCGTGCAGGCCAACTTCGCCCTCCAGCTCACCGACGCGGGGGAGCAGCAGCGGGCGCAGTACGGCCTGCCGTTCGCCTCCTCCACCCGGCTGCTCTTCTACAACAAGACCCTCTTCGCCGAGTCCGGTCTCACCCCGCCGAAGACCTGGGACCAGCTCGCCGCCGACGCCGAGGTGCTCAAGGACGCCGGCGTGAAGTTCCCGTACGCGCTGCCGCTGGGGCCCGAGGAGGCGCAGGCCGAGACGATGCAGTGGATGCTGAGCGGCGGCGGTGGCTACACCGACAACGTCGGCACGTACGCCATCGACTCCGAGGCGAACGTCGACACGTTCACCTGGCTCAAGAACGAGCTGGTCGGCAAGGGGCTCACCGGGCCGACCGCGCCCGCGAAGCTCAACCGGGCGGACGCGTTCGCCGCGTTCACCCGCGGCGAGGTCGGGATGCTCAGCGGGCACCCCACGCTGATGAAGACGGCCGCCGCCAAGGGCGTGAAGTACGGCATGGTGCCGATGCCCGGGGCCGACGGACAGAGCAAGTCCACGCTCGGTGTCGCCGACTGGATGATGGCGTTCAAGCAGAACGGCCACGCCGAGCAGGTCGGTGACTTCCTCGACTTCGTCTACAGCGACGAGAACGTCCTCGCCTTCTCCCGTGAGTACGACCTGCTGCCGGTCACCACGTCCGCGTCCGAGGCGATGGCCGCCGACAGCGACGACCAGGATCTCGCCCCCTTCCTCGGCGAACTCCCCACCGCCGAGCTGTACCCCGTCGACAAGACCTCCTGGGCCGGTGTCAGCGCCGACATCAAGGAGCAGATCGGCAAGGCCGTGGGGGTGAACGGCAGTCCCGCCGGGGTGCTGGGGTCGCTTCAGGCGAAGGCCGGGGCGGCGGACAACGCGGCGTAGGGCTGTCGGTGGCGGGGGCTACCGTGCTGTCCATGGCCATGGAACCTGTCGAGGGGCTCGGTCCGCGGGAGCGGGGGATTCTCGCCCTTGAGGGGCGGGGGTTCTCCGGGCCCGGGGCGAAGGAGCGGGCGATACGGGAGCGGCTCGGGCTGGCGCCCGTGCGTTACTACCAGCTCCTGAACGCGCTGCTCGATGATCCTCGGGCTCTCGCCCATGATCCGGTGACGGTGAACCGGCTGCGGCGTGTACGCGACGCCCGCCGGGGCGAGCGCTGAGGTGTTTTTCGCCCCCTCCGCCCCTACCCGTCCCGTACTCGGGGGCTCCGCCCCCGAACCCCCGCTCCTCAAACGCCGGAGGGGCTGAAATTCTTCAGCCCGTCCGGCGTTTGAGGACGAGCGCGAAGCGCGACAGGGGGGTCTGGGGGCGCAGCCCCCAGGGACGGGACGGGAAGGGGCGGAGGGGGCGAGAAAACGTTCTGCCGGTGGGCGCGGATAGGGTCGCACCATGGCTGACCACGCGGCGAAGCTGCCGACCCCCGTCACTCCCGCCGGCCGCGCCGGGCTCGACGCCGTCCTCGCCCACCCGGGCCGGACGGTGATCGGCCTGGACTTCGACGGAACCCTCGCCCCGATCGTCGCGGACCCGGAGCAGGCCCGCGCCCACCCGGACGCGGTCCCGGCCCTGGCGGCCCTCGCCCCGAGGATCGCCTCGGTGGCGGTCATCACCGGCCGCCCGGCCACCGTGGCGGTCGAGCACGGCGGCTTCGCGGACGTGCCGGGCCTGGAGCACCTGGTCGTACTGGGGCACTACGGCGCCGAGCGGTGGGACGCGCGCAGCGGTGAGGTCAGCGCTCCCGCCCCGTACCCCGGGGTCGCCGCGGCCCGCGCCGAACTGCCCGGGATCCTCGCCGCGGTCGGCGCGGGGCCGGGAACCTGGACCGAGGAGAAGGGCCGGGCGGTCGCCGTACACACGCGCAGGGCGGCGGACCCGCAGGCGGCGTTCGAGGCGCTGCGGGGGCCGCTGACGGAGCTGGCGGCCCGGCACGGTCTGATCGTCGAGCCGGGCCGCATGGTCCTGGAGCTCCGCCCGCCGGGGATGGACAAGGGCGTCGCCCTGCTCGACCACGTCCGCGAGACGGGCGCCGAGGCCGTCCTGTACGCGGGCGACGACCTCGGCGACCTCCCCGCCTTCGCGGCCGTCGAGGTACTCCGCTCCGTGGGTGTTCCGGGCCTGCTGGTGTGCAGCGGCAGCTCCGAGGTGGCGGAACTGGCGGAGCGGGCCGACCTGGTCGTGGACGGCCCCGCGGGGGTCGTACAGCTGCTGAGGGCCCTGGCGGCGGAGCTCTCCTAGGCCACTCCTGGGCCACTCCTAGACCTTGTTCTCCAGCTCCCGGAGCTGTTCGAGGAACCACTGGGCCGGGGGCAGTGCCGTCGCCGCGGCGGCCAGGCGTTTCGTGCGTTCGGCCCGCTCGCCGGTGCCCATGGACAGTGCCTCGTGCAGTGCCCGCGCGGTGCCGACCACGTCGTACGGGTTCACCACGATCGCGTCGTCGCCCAGCTCCTCGTACGCCCCCGCCTCCCGGGACAGCACCAGCGCGCATCCCTCGTCGGAGACGACGGGCACCTCCTTGGCGACGAGGTTCATGCCGTCCCTGATGGGGTTGACGAGGGCGACGTCGGCGAGCCGGTAGGCGGCGAGGGAGCGGGCGAAGTCGTCCTTGACGTGCAGGACGACCGGGGTCCAGCCGGGCGTGCCGTAGGCGGAGTTGATGTCGTCGGCGACCCGCTGCACCTCGGCGGTGTAGTCGCGGTACACGGCGAGGTCCTGCCGCGAGGGGTAGGCGAAGGCGACGTGCACGACGCGCTCGCGCCAGGACGGCTGGTCCTCCAGGAGCTGCCGGTAGGCCCGCAGGCCGCGCACGATGTTCTTCGACAGCTCGGTGCGGTCGACCCGCACGATCGCCTTCCGGCCCTCGCCGATCTGCTCACGCAGTGTGACCATCCGTTCGGCGACGTCCGCCTCGTGCGAACGCTCGCGCAGGAAGTCGCCGTCCGCGCCGAGCCCGTGCACGCCGACGCGGGTGTCCCCGAGGCCGCCGACGACCTCCTCGGCGCACGCGGTGAACGCGGACGCCCAGCGGTGGGTGAGGAAGCCGAGGCGGTCGGCGCCGAGCATGCCGCGCAGCACCTGCTCGGCGATGTCGTCGGGGAGGAGGCGGAAGTAGTCGACCGGCGCCCACGGGGTGTGCGAGAAGTGGCCGATCCGCAGGTCGGGACGGAGCTCCCGGAGCATGCCGGGGACCAGCGTCAGGTGGTAGTCCTGCACGACGACCACGGCACCCTGCGCCGCCTCGTCGGCCAGGGCCTCGGCGAAGGCACGGTTGTAGGCCTCGTACGACGCCCACTGGCGCCGGAACTCCACGTCGAAGACCGGCTCCAGCGGCGTCTGGTAGAGCATGTGGTGGACGAACCACAGCACCGAGTTCGCGATGCCGTTGTAGGCGTCCGCGTGCGTGTCGGCGTCGATGTCCAGCATCCGTACGCCGTCCTCGCCGACCCCGCGCCGCACCGCCTCACGGTCCCCTTCGCCCAGCGCGGAGCACACCCACAGGGCGCCCGCGTCCGGGCCGATCGCCGACAGCCCCGAGACCAGCCCGCCGCCACCCCGCCTGGGGTGCAGCGAGCCGTCCTCGTGGACGTCGTAGGAGACGGGGCCGCGGTTGGACGCGACGAGGATCCGATGGGAACCCTGCGGAGATGCGGTGGAAGCCGTGGAAGCCATACGCCTCAACCTAGCCCGGCCCGGAAACGCTCAAACGTACGGACGGGGTACCGCGAGGACGTATTCGGCCCCCGGGATCACGCCGCTCTGCGCGCCTGGTACTCCGAGATCTCCGCCATCGGAGGCCGTTCCTCCGTATCGACGGAATAGGTGCGCGGCTCGAAGCCCGACTCGCCCCGTTCGAACTGGGTGAGGGCCGGACGGATGAGGTGGCCGCGGGCGAGCCGGAGCTGCGCGGTGCGGTAGATCGCGGCGGACATCCGGCCCAGCGCCTGGCCGTCCTGGTGCCGGTGCTTGCGGACGCCGACGTCGACCTGGGCGAGCGCGTCCAGGCCCACCAGGTGCAGGGCGTCGACGAGCATGCCCAGTTCCACGCCGTATCCGACGGGGAACGGCAGCTGTTCGAGGAGCGAGCGGCGGGCCGCGTACTCGCCGCCGAGCGGCTGGACGAATCCGGCCAGCTGCGGCCAGTGCATGTTCAGCAGGGGGCGGGCCATCAGTTCGGTGACACGGCCGCCCTGGCCGGCCGCCGTCCTGCCGGAGGAGGGCTCGCCCGGCAGGTTCAGCGGGCGGTCGTACATCGCCTTGACCAGATCCACGCCCGGATCGGTGAGGAGCGGCCCCACGATCCCGGTGACGAAGTCCGAGGAGAACTCCTTGAGGTCCGCGTCGATGAAACAGACGATGTCGCCGCTGGTCACGAGGAGTGACCGCCACAGGACCTCGCCCTTGCCGGGCACGGCCGGGATGCGGGGGAGTATGTCGTCCCTGTGGACGACCCGGGCGCCGGCCGCGGCGGCGACCTCGGAGGTGCGGTCCGTCGAGCCCGAGTCGATGACGACGATCTCGTCGACGAGGGGGACGTTCCGGGTCATCAGGTCGCGGCGGATGACGGAGACGATCTCCCCGACCGTCTTCTCCTCGTTGAGGGCGGGGAGGACCACGCTCACCGTGGAATGGGTGGAGCGTTTCGCGGCGATGAGTTTCTTGAGCGGGCGGTCACTCACGGACCAGGAGCGCGTGCTCAGCCAGCGCTCGACGTCTTCCAGCACGTGCGGCTCTCCCTTGCGTTCATTGGGATGCTTGTGCCCGTCGCCGCGCCGGCAGGGGGTGTCTCCGGCATCTCGCGGTTCGGACGGCTCTCTCCACCATCCAGGCCTTCGGTTACAGTCTTGAACAACGCTGATGACCATCGCATGTCGGGGGTCGTTGAGCGTACAACTGAATACCGCTCATCCAGAGGGGCAGAGGGATACGGCCCGTTGAAGCCCCGGCAACCCTCCAGCTGGTTCTTGTCACGTCGACGTGGTGAGGCTCCCGGCTCGGGAAGGTGCCAAATCCGTCTCACGGCGAAGTGCGTCGTGAGGAAGATGAGGAGAAAGGGCCTCGCCTCCATGGCTGCGCAGACTGTCGCAAGCACCACCGCGAACACCACGAACACCGTGACCTCCCCGGATTCCGCGAACTCCGTCGATCTGGGCCCCGCCGCCGCGCTTTCCTGCCGCGAGTGCGGCCACCGAGTGCCCCTCGGTCCGGTCTTCGCCTGCGAGGAGTGTTTCGGACCGCTGGAGATCGCGTACGACTTCTCCTCCTACGAGACCGAGGACCTCCGCAAGCGCATCGAAGCGGGCCCGGCAAACATCTGGCGTTACGCGCCGCTCCTGCCGGTACCGGCGGACGTCGCGGAGAAGCCGAACATCAACCCCGGCTGGACCAAGCTCGTCAAGGCCGACAACCTGGCGCGCGAGCTGGGCGTCAACCCGGGCAGGCTCTTCGTCAAGGACGACTCGGGCAACCCGACGCACTCCTTCAAGGACCGCGTCGTAGCCCAGGCCATCGAGGCCGCCCGCGCCTTCGGCTTCACCACCCTCTCCTGCTCCTCCACCGGCAACCTCGCCGGCGCCGTGGGCGCAGCGGCTGCCCGCGCCGGCTTCCGCTCCTGTGTGTTCATCCCGCACGACCTGGAGCAGGGCAAGATCGTCATGGCCGCGGTGTACGGCGGGGAGCTCGTCGGCATCGAGGGCAACTACGACGACGTGAACCGTTTCTGCTCCGAGCTGATCGGCGACCCGGCCGGCGAGGGCTGGGGCTTCGTCAACGTCAACCTGCGGCCGTACTACGCGGAGGGCTCCAAGACCCTCGCGTACGAGATCTGCGAGCAGCTCGGCTGGCGGCTGCCCGACCAGCTGGTGGTCCCGATCGCCTCCGGCTCCCAGCTCACGAAGATCGACAAGGGTCTGAAGGAGCTGATCGAGCTCGGCCTCGTCGAGGACAGGCCGTACAAGATCTTCGGTGCCCAGGCCGAGGGCTGCTCGCCGGTGTCCGTGGCCTACAAGGCCGGCCACGACGTCGTACGGCCCCAGAAGCCCGACACCATCGCCAAGTCGCTCGCCATCGGCAACCCGGCCGACGGGCCCTACGTGCTCGACATCGCGCGGCGCACGGGCGGTGCTGTGGAGGACGTGGACGACGAGCAGATCGTCGAGGCGATCAAGCTCCTCGCGCGGACCGAGGGGATCTTCGCCGAGACGGCGGGTGGCGTCACGGTGGGTGTGACGAAGAAGCTGATCGAGAACGGTCTGCTCGACCCGACCCTCACCACCGTCGTCCTCAACACCGGCGACGGTCTCAAGACCCTGGACGCGGTGGCCTCGGACACCGGGCTCACCGCGACCATCCGCCCGAACCTGGACTCCTTCCGCGAGGCCGGCCTCGCGTCCTGAGCGGGGGCGTTCCGCTGGAATGCCGTATCAGCACCGCGCCCATGGGCCCGTAAACCTGACCGGAGGTCAATCGTGAGCGTCAACGTCCGCATCCCCACCATCCTGCGCACCTACACCGGCGGCAAGGCCGAGGTGCCCGCCGAGGGCGGCACCCTCGGCGAGGTGATCGCCGACCTGGAGCAGAACCACACCGGCATCGCCGCGCGCGTCCTGGACGACCAGGGCAAGCTGCGCCGCTTCGTCAACGTGTACGTGAACGACGACGACGTCCGCTTCGAGCAGGGCCTGGAGACGGCGACGCCGGACGGCGCGGGCGTCTCGATCATCCCGGCCGTCGCGGGCGGCTGACCCCTGCTGACACTGAGTAATCGCCGTTACCTTCGGTAATGGTAATTACCGAGAGTTCATCGAATTGCCCCCTCCGTGAGAGAAGCGGAGGGGGCAATTCTGTATGATTGAGCGCGGTACAGTTGGGGAAGCTGCTTCGCTTTCGAGTCGGTTCCATGCCGGGTGCATATGAGTCCTCGCGTGACGCCCGACAAGAAGCAGCCAATGTACCCCGTATATTTGAGCCGTTTATGGCATTTATGGGGCCCGACTTGCCCGGAATCTTTGCGAATTCTCCGGATATTCCCGATCGGTCTTGCCCAGAATTCTCGTCCGATTGACCTGTTGCAGAGGGCAGTTGGACGGATACATTCAGCCGCGGTCGACGCGTTCCGGCGCACACCCCCAATCCTTGGGGGGTGAGGTCTGACCCGGGCCCGCGAAGTGCGGTCCTGTGCAAGGGCCAGTAATAGGGGAGTTAGGCATGGCTCAGGGCACCGTCAAATGGTTCAACGCGGAGAAGGGGTACGGCTTCATCGCGGTCGACGGTGGTGCGGATGTATTCGTCCACTACAGCGCGATTCAGATGGACGGCTACCGCACCCTTGAAGAGGGCCAGCGGGTCGAGTTCGAGATCTCGCAGGGCCAGAAAGGGCCGCAGGCGGACATGGTCCGGCTGGCGACCAGCTGAAGCACGCGCCGACTGATAGCTCTGTTCGACGTGACGAAGGGCTCGTGTCCCCGGCAGGGGGCACGAGCCCTTCGGTCTGTCCGGCCTCCGCCGCCCCTCGCGCCCGTGTGCGCCCCCCGCTCCACCTGCGGATCTTCCGGAGCCGCTTGCACTCGGTAGGGGCGAGTGCTAATCATTGGCGTTAGCACTCTGAAGGTGAGAGTGACAACGAGGACCGGGTCAGTGAGGCCCGCAGGCCAAGTGGGGCAAGGAACCACGCGGCACGCAGGCCGTCCGTCGCGGGCGCGGGCGCGGTCCGGAGCAATCCACCCCAGTCCGGGAGGACCACTTCACATGGCCAAGATCATCGCGTTCGACGAGGAGGCACGGCGCGGTCTCGAGCGCGGG
The DNA here is from genome assembly GCF_044751025.1 of Streptomyces sp. NPDC088747. Lineage (NCBI taxonomy): Bacteria > Bacillati > Actinomycetota > Actinomycetes > Kitasatosporales > Streptomycetaceae > Streptomyces > Streptomyces sp. NPDC088747. Next base: position 62,369 of record NZ_JBIVKZ010000018.1, on the reverse strand, counting down.
ATGAACCAGCTCGCCGACGCCGTCAAGGTCACCCTTGGCCCCAAGGGCCGCAACGTCGTCCTCGAGAAGAAGTGGGGCGCCCCCACGATCACCAACGATGGTGTTTCCATCGCCAAGGAGATCGAGCTCGAGGACCCGTACGAGAAGATCGGCGCCGAGCTGGTCAAGGAAGTCGCCAAGAAGACGGACGACGTCGCCGGCGACGGTACGACCACCGCGACCGTTCTGGCGCAGGCGCTGGTCCGCGAGGGCCTGCGCAACGTAGCCGCCGGTGCCAACCCGATGGCCCTCAAGCGTGGTATCGAGAAGGCCGTCGAGGCCGTCTCCGGTGCCCTCCTTGAGCAGGCCAAGGATGTCGAGACCAAGGAGCAGATCGCTTCCACGGCCTCCATCTCCGCCGCCGACACCCAGATCGGCGAGCTCATCGCCGAGGCGATGGACAAGGTCGGCAAGGAAGGCGTCATCACCGTCGAGGAGTCCCAGACCTTCGGTCTGGAGCTGGAACTCACCGAGGGTATGCGCTTCGACAAGGGCTACATCTCGGCGTACTTCGCCACCGACATGGAGCGTATGGAGTCCGTCCTGGACGACCCGTACATCCTGATCGCCAACTCGAAGATCGCCAGCGTCAAGGACCTGCTCCCGCTCCTGGAGAAGGTCATGCAGTCGGGCAAGCCGCTGCTGATCATCGCCGAGGACGTCGAGGGCGAGGCTCTGTCGACGCTGGTCGTCAACAAGATCCGTGGCACCTTCAAGTCCGTCGCCGTCAAGGCTCCGGGCTTCGGTGACCGCCGCAAGGCCATGCTCGGCGACATCGCCATCCTCACGGGCGGCGAGGTCATCTCCGAGGAGGTCGGCCTCAAGCTGGAGAACGCGGGTATCGACCTGCTGGGCCGTGCCCGCAAGGTCGTCATCACCAAGGACGAGACGACGATCGTCGACGGCTCCGGCTCCGCCGACCAGGTCGCCGGCCGGGTCAACCAGATCCGCGCCGAGATCGACAACTCCGACTCGGACTACGACCGCGAGAAGCTCCAGGAGCGTCTGGCGAAGCTGGCCGGCGGCGTGGCCGTCATCAAGGCCGGTGCCGCCACGGAGGTCGAGCTCAAGGAGCGCAAGCACCGCATCGAGGACGCCGTTCGCAACGCGAAGGCGGCCGTCGAGGAGGGCATCGTCGCCGGTGGTGGCGTGGCTCTCATCCAGGCTTCCTCGGTCTTCGAGAAGCTGGAGCTCACGGGTGACGAGGCGACCGGCGCCAACGCCGTGCGGCTCGCCCTGGAGGCCCCGCTCAAGCAGATCGCCGTCAACGGCGGTCTCGAGGGTGGCGTCATCGTCGAGAAGGTGCGCAACCTGCCCGTCGGCCACGGCCTCAACGCCGCGACCGGTGAGTACGTCGACATGATCGCCGAAGGCATCATCGACCCGGCGAAGGTCACGCGCTCTGCCCTGCAGAACGCCGCGTCCATCGCCGCGCTGTTCCTCACCACCGAGGCCGTCATCGCCGACAAGCCGGAGAAGGCCGCCGCGGGCGGCGCTCCGGGCGGCATGCCGGGCGGTGACATGGACTTCTGATCCACCTCGGGGCTCCGGCCCCCGGTAGATCACCGTCCTTCGTACCGAGGGCGGCACCCCTTCTCCCAAGGGGTGCCGCCCTCGGGCGTTTCCGTTTCCGTGATCACGTCGGGGAGTGACCTGGATCACATGACGGTTGCCCCGGGGTCGGAATGCGATGACGGGGGGACCGGTTGACGCTCTTGAAGCGAGTCAATGCACGTGCACATATCCATCACATGTACCTATGCACGAGCATCTCGCGCCGACCGGCTTCCGACCGACTCTCCCCCAGGAGTACTCACGTGACACTCGCCCCCTCGCGCGCGGCCCAGATCCTGTCCCGCCCCCTCGCCCTCAACGGCCTGACCGTCCCGAACCGGATCGTCATGGCGCCGATGACCCGCCAGTTCTCCCCGGGCGGCATCCCGGGCGAGGATGTCGTGTCGTACTACGCCCGCCGCGCCGCCGCGGGTGTGGGCCTCATCGTCACCGAGGGCACGTACATCGGCCACGAGTCGGCCGGGCAGAGCGACCGGATCCCGCGTTTCCACGGCGAGGAGCAGCTCGCGGGCTGGGCGAAGGTGGCGGAGGCCGTGCACGCGGCGGGCGGGAAGATCGTGCCGCAGCTCTGGCACATCGGCATGGTCCGCAGCGCGGGTGAGCCGCCCTTCGCGGAAGCCCCCGCGGTCGGCCCGTCCGGCCTGCGGATCAACGGCACCGCCGGTGAGGGCAGGGAGATGACCCAGGCGGACCTGGACGACGTCATCGCGGCGTTCGCCGAGGCCGCGGCGGACGCCGAGCGCATCGGCTTCGACGGTGTCGAACTGCACGGCGCGCACGGCTACCTGATCGACCAGTTCCTGTGGGAGGGCACCAACCGGCGCACCGACGCGTACGGCGGTGACCTCGTCGCCCGTACGAGGTTCGCGACCGAGATCGTCGCCGCGGTCCGCGCCGCGGTCTCCCCGTCCTTCCCTGTCCTCTTCCGGTACTCGCAGTGGAAGCAGGAGGCCTACGACGCCCGCCTCGCGGAGACGCCCGAGGAGCTCGGCGCCCTCCTGTTCCCGCTCGCCGAGGCCGGAGTGGACGCCTTCCACGCGTCGACGCGCCGCTACTGGCTCCCGGAGTTCGAGGGCTCGGACCTCAACCTGGCGGGCTGGACGAAGAAGCTGACGGGCAAGCCCGCCATCACCGTCGGGTCGGTCGGCCTCGACGGCGACTTCATCAGCGGCTTCGCGGGCGAGGGCGCCGCGGCGGCCGGCCTCGACAACCTGCTGGACCGCCTGGAGCGCGAGGAGTTCGACCTCGTGGCGGTCGGCCGCGCGCTGCTCCAGGACCCGGAGTGGGCGGCGAAGGTCCTGGACGGCCGACACGGCGAACTGACCGCGTTCGACCCGGCGGCCATGGGCTCGCTGAGCTGACTCCAAGGCTCCGCCGCTTCCGGCTCCGCCGACGCTCCCGACTCGTCCGGGGCCCGCCTTGTCCGGGGCCCGCCTCGTCCGGTTCTCCCGGCCCTTCCGGCGCCCCGGCACCGCCGGTTGTTCCAGCACCGCCGGTTCGCTTCCCGTGCTGCCGGTTCTGTCGGGGTCCCCGTTGCTCCCGGGGCTCTCAATTCCTCCAAGCGCCCCGGCGTTGCCGGTTCCCTTCCCGTGCTGCCGGTTCTGTCGGGGCCCCCGTTCCTCCCGGGGCCCTCAACGCCTCCGGGCACCCCGGCGCCGCCGGTTCCCTTCCCGTGCTGCCGGTTCTGCCGGCGCTCCCCGCTCCTCCCGTGCCCGCCCTCGGCTCATCCACCTCCTCCGGAGGGCAGGGGCGAGGGCGTGCTCTGGTTGCCCGGACCGGTGGCCGCTAGCTTCGGAGCATGCGGATACTGCATCTGTCGGACACCCACATAGAACGTACGGACGCTCCCAACGCGGCCGGCGTCAACGCGAGCGAGTCGTTGCGGCTGCTGCTCACCGATCTGCGGCACCAGCGGGGCGTCGACGCGATCGTCGTCAGCGGTGACGTGGCCAACGACGGTGCCCCGGAGGCGTACACGGCCGTCCGCGAGACGTTGAGCGAGTTCGCGCTCCGGGAACTCGGCGGGAACATCCCGGTCTTCTACAGCACCGGCAACCACGACGAGCGCCAGGCCTTCGGCAAGGTGCTGGGCAGCGGCCACCTGGACGCGGACGGCACGGACCGCGCCGAGGCGGTGATGGACTCCGCCGACTCCGAGCGGGCGGCGGTGAGCACCGTCGACGGTTACCGCTTCGTCACCCTCGACTCGCTGGTGCCTGGCATGGTGCACGGGCACCTCGGCGGCGCGCAGCTCGACTGGCTCCGTGAGGTCCTGCGGACACCGGCGCCACGGGGCACGGTCCTGGTCTTCCACCACCCGCCGATCACCCTGGACGTCCCCACCCAACGGGCCTTCGGCCTGCGCAACCCGGCCGAGCTGGCCGACGCGATCCGCGGCGCGGACGTCCTGGCCGTCCTCACCGGCCACTTCCATCTGCAGATCTTCGGCTTCCTGGAGGCCACGCCGGTGTGGGTGACACCGGGCGTCGTCAACCGCATCGACCTGACCACGCGCCCCGGCACGGAACGGGCGGTCCGTGGCGCGTCGGCGTCGCTGGTGGAGCTGGGCGGGCCGTCCGGCCCGATGTTCCACACCTTCCACGCACGCGATCCGCGGGCCCACGAGACGGTGTACGAGCTGGACGAGGAGCAGACGCGGTCGCTGATCGCGCGGATGGGGCCCGGAGCGGACCGGGCATAGGCGGGCGGCCCGTCAGTGGGGCTCCGTCCATGAACTCCGGCCGCTGGGCTACAGGTTTCCCATCGGTTCGATGTCGATCTTCACGGGGGTGCCCCAGATGCGCAGCACCTCGTAGTCCGTGAACTCGTGGATCAGGCGGTACGCCATGCCCGGTCGCGGGGTCTTGCGCTCGGCGGCGAGATAGCGCTCCGCCTCGATCCGGTCCCGGCGTGGGGTGCCGCAGAGCTGCCACGCCTGGCCGTTCCAGACCTCCGGGAGCCAGCGCTGCTGGGGCTGGGGACGGTCCTCGCGCACGCCGTAGCGCGACTTGGTGCGCTCGGGGGCCTCCTCCGGGCCGGGGGGACGGCCGTGCGAGTAGGAGTCGTTCACCCGGGAGCGGCGGGCGGCGCGGCGGCGGGTCTCGCAGAGCAGGCACAGGTCGTCGGCGGCCTTGTCGACCGGGCCGTTCGGATGCTCGGCGCAGCGGGTGGTGGGCGCGGCGGTGGTGACCGTCTCGTCCAGCAGGTCCAGCGCCCGCTTCAGGTCGGCCTTCACCTCGTGCAGCTTCGTGTCGGGCGTGTCGGAGTTCAGCGCGTCGCCGTGCTCGCCCAGCACGCGCAGGGCGCGGCCGAGAGCGGTGAGCTGTGCGTGGTTCACGGTGTTCCGGTCCCTCCCCGGGCGACTTCCTGACCCTTCGAAGAATCGCACACGCCACCGACAGTCGGCCCAAGGCCGAAGAAGTACGTCGCCGCGAAGCCCGCCGCGTAGCCCGTCAGCAGGCCGCCCGCGTAGATCGCGGCCGTCGTCGCCAGCCCTCCGCCCCCCGCCAGCAGCGGGAACAGCGCCCACCCCGAGGGCCCGATCGCCGTCGACCCCACCTGGTCGCCGAGCATCGCGAAGAAGCCGACGAACGCGCCGCCCGCCGCGCCGCCCGCGCAGGCGGTCAGGAAGGGGCGGCCCAGGGGCAGCGAGACCCCGTAGATCAGGGGTTCGCCGACGCCCAGCAGCCCCGCCGGGAGCGCCGACCTGATCGTCGTACGCATGGACTGGTCGTGGCGGAGCCGGACGTAGACCGCCAGGGCGGCGCCCACCTGGCCCGCGCCCGCCATCGCGAGGATGGGGAGCAGGACCGTGTGGCCCTGCTGTTCGATGAGTGTGGTGTGGATGGGGATCAGGGCCTGGTGCAGGCCGAGCATGACGAGGGGGAGGAAGAGGCCGCCCAGGATCAGGCCCGCGAAGGCACCGGTGGTGGTCAGCAGCCAGTTCGCGCCGGTGCCGATGGCCTCGGACAGTTCACCGGCCGCGTACATCAGGGCGTAGAGGGTCACCAGGCCGGTGAGCAGCACCGTGAGGGTGGGGGTGACCAGGACGTCCAGGGCCTCGGGGACCCAGCGGCGGCACCACTTCTCCACGTAGGTGCCCAGCAGCGCGGCGGCCAGTGCGCCGAGCACTCCGCCCTGGCCCGGCGCCAGCGTCGTCCCGAGGACCGTCACCTTCGCGACCCCCGCGTACACGATGACCGCCGCCACCGCGCCGCCCAGGATCGGGGTTCCGCCGAACTCCTTCGCCGTGTTGTAGCCGACGAACACGGCGATCAGCGCCATGAAGCCGGAGGCGATGGCGGCGAGGGCCGGCGTGAGCGACGGGAACCGGCCGAGGTTGATCAGCAGGCCGTTGAGGCCCGCGATGATCCCGCAGCCGATCAGGGCGGGGATCAGCGGGACGAAGATGTTCGCCACGCGGCGCAGGAGGAGCTTGCCGGGGGTCGCGTTGCGCCGGCGCCGCGCCTCCCTCAGCTCCGATCCGCGCGCGGCGAGTTCGGCGGCTGCGGTGGCCGGGCCGCCGCCCCGCTCACCCGTCGGCATGCCCGGCCCGTACGCCGACTCCGGCACCGACCCTGATGTCGGCGTAGGTGTCGGTGTCGGCGTCCGCGTCGGTGTCTCCGCCGCCCGGACCAGCGCCTCGAACTCCGGTGTGACGCGGGCGACGCGGCCCGGACCGAGGACGACCTGGTAGGTGTCCTCGTCCGCCACCACGCCCAGGACGGCGGGGAGGGCTCTGAGGGGTTCCTCCTGGACCAGGGTCCGGTCCCGCAGGCCCACGCGGAGGCGGGTCATGCAGTGGGCCACGGAGGTGATGTTCGCGGGGCCGCCGAGGAGGGGGAGCAGGGCTGCCGCGGTGGCGGCGGGCGAGGTGGGGTCCTTCGGTGTGCGCACCACCCGAGGGTGCTGGTCAGCGGGGCGCCGCCGCGAGCGCCGCGCGCAAGTGGCCGTCGCTCTCCTCCAGAAGGCGGGCGGCGGTCGGCCCGTCGACGCCGCCGAGGATGGTGAGGATCGCGTTCTTCACCTCGCCGTCCGTCGCGGCGAGGGCCCGCTCGATCTCCTCGTCGCCCGCGCCCGTCGCGAGCGACACGATGCGCCGGGAACGGGCCCGGAGCTTCTCGTTCGAGGCACGTACGTCGACCATCAGGTTCCCGTATGTCTTGCCGAGCCGGATCATCGTGATCGTCGAGAGCATGTTCAGGACCAGCTTCTGTGCCGTGCCCGCCTTCAGCCGGGTCGAGCCGGTCAGCAGTTCGGGTCCGACGACCACCTCGATGCCGTGGTCGGCGGCGGCCGCCAGCGCGCTGTCCGCGTTGCAGGACAGGCCGATCGTCAACGCGCCCCGCGCACGGGCGTGTTCGACGGCGCCGATGGCGTAGGGGGTGCGGCCCGAGGCGGACACCCCGACCACCGTGTCGTCGGGGGTCAGGCCGAGATCCGCGAGGTCCCGCGCCGCCAGCTCCTTGGAGTCCTCGGCGCCCTCCACCGACGTGACCATCGCGCCAGGGCCGCCCGCGATCAGGCCCACCACCTCGGAGGGGTCGGTGTTGAACGTGGGCGGGCACTCGGACGCGTCCAGGACACCGAGCCTGCCCGCGGTGCCCGCGCCCGCGTAGACCAGCCGGCCACCCCGGGACATCCGCTCCGCGACGGCGTCGATCGCGGCGGCGATGAGGGGGAGCCGCTCGGCGACCGCGGCCGGGACGGTCGCGTCCTCGCCGTTCATGATCTTCGCGATCTCCAGCGTCGGGAGCCGGTCGATCTCGGACAGCTCGGGCCGGAACGCCTCGGTGGTGAGGGTCTCCAACTCGGCCAGCAGGTTGCGGTAGTCGGCGTTAGAGGTCATGAGGAACGGCTCTTTCCGGTGCGGGGCGGTGAGACGCGCCCACAGGGGGGCGCGGGGTGGTGAGACCCGCCCACAGGGGGCGCGGGGTGGTGACAGGTGCGGCTCCGCCGCGTGGGCGCGACCGTCCACGAACGGGCCGCGGTGGTTCCGTCGGCATCCGGGCTCTCGGTCCTCCGCGCGGTTCTGGCGGCATCCGGGCTTCCCGGTCCTGCGCGGTGGTTCCGTCGGCATCCGGGCTTCCCGGCCTTCCGCGGTGGTCCGTCGGCATCCAGGCTTGACGGTCCTCCGCGGTGGTCCGTCGGCATCCAAGCTTCCCGGTCCTCCGTGGTGGTTCCGACGGCATCCGGGCTTCCCCGGCTTCCGTGGTGGTTCCGTCGGCATCCGGCATCCGGCATCCGGCATCCGGCTTCCGCCGCGCGTCAGCGCGTACGGCCCCGGGGGCTGTGCCGGTGCGCCAGCGCTTCGTACGAGGCGGACAGCGCGGGGGCCGCCGTCTCGTACGTGCGCTGGGCGACGCCCACGAACAGGCAGTCCACGACCAGCAGCTGGCTCGTGCGCGAGGACATCGCCGCGGGCCGCAGCTCGCTCTCGCGGGCCGTCGAGGTGGTGAGGATGTGGTCCGCGTACTGCGTCACGGGCCCGTCGGGGCGTCCGGTGACCGCTATCGTCGTCGCGCCGTGCTCGAAGGCGACCCGCAGCGGTTCGATGACGTCCCCGGTCGAGCCGGAGTGGGTAATGGCTATCGCCACGTCCTTGGCACGCAGCTGCACCGCGTTGGTGACGGCGAGATGCGGATCGCTGTGCGCGTGGGCTATGAGCCCGATGCGCATGAGCTTCTGGAAGAGGTCCTGGGCGACCAGGCCGGACGCGCCGACGCCGTAGATGTCGACGCGGCGGGCGGTGGCGAGCGCGGTGACCGCCGCGCCCAGCTGGGCCATGTCGAGCCCGGCCGCGGTGTCGGCGAGGGTCTGCTGCTCGTCGTAGGCGAGCTTGGCGACCACGTCGGCGATGGGGTCGTCGACCGCGATGTCCGCGGTGACGGCGGGCGCGCGGCCCGACTGCTGCTGGGCGGCGAGCCCGGCGAGGGCCAGCCGCAGGTCGCGGTAGCCGGGGTAGCCGAGAAGGCGGGCGGTGCGGACCACCGTCGCCTCGCTGGTACCGGTGAGCTCGGCGAGGCCGGTGACCGTGAGGGCCGCGCAGCCGGCCGGGTCGGCGGCGACGGCCTCCGCGACCCGCTGCATGGAGCGGGTCATCGACGGGGCGAGCGTCCGCACCTTGGCCGCGAGGGCGGCCGGGGCGGGCGGCGCCTCACCGGCGAAAATTTCCTTCACTTCATGGGTCACTCCTGAAAGATATTTTCTGCTGGGGTACACGGTCAAGGGTGCGCACAATAGGTGCATGGACCCCATCGGCGACCCCACCGACGACCCGGGCAGCGGCCCGGTCAGCCCCCTGGAGCAGGCGCTGCACGCCGCCCGCGCCCGCGTCCTGGCCGACCTCGCCGCCCGGGAGGTCGCCGACGCCGACGTCGTCTCGCTCGTCGAGGACTCGGTGGTGCAGCGGCGCTGGTGGGTCGAGCAGTGGCCCGAGGGCGCGGAGTACGTGGCGGGGCTGGTCGCCCAGGACGTACAGGACGGCCTTCTCGAACGGTACGGGCGGTGGCCGCTGTGCCCCGTCTGCGGCTCCGGCGACCCGCACGCCCTGGAGGTCGAACCCGAGCTGGGCCCCGACCCGCACTGGGTGTGCCACCAGGCCGGCGTGAAGGTGGCCTCGGTGGGCTCGCTCGGCTCCGCGGGCGAGGGGTCCGGGCCCTCATGACCGTCTACATCGATCCGCCGATCTGGCCGGGCCACGGCCGGGTCTGGTCCCACCTGATCAGCGACGTCTCCTACGACGAACTCCACGCCTTCGCCGACGGGCTGGGCGCCCCGCGCCGGGCCTTCGAGCGCGACCACTACGACATCCCCTCGCACCGGTACGAGGACGCCGTGCGCGCCGGGGCGGTGCAGGTCAGCAGCCGCGAGGTGGTACGGCTGCTGCACGGGGCGGGGCTGCGCAGGCCCAAGAGGTGGGAGCGGCAGGGCGGTTCGTAGGCGGGCGGGGTTCAGCCCCGCAGCTCGTACGCGTACTGGTCCCCGTCCTCCCCGTGCTCCTCGCTCACCCGCGTGAACCCGGCGCGCAAGACGACACCCTGGGACGGGGTGTTGACCCGGTCGACGGTCGCGAACAGCGCCTTCACGTCGTCGCGTGCGAGGGCCCGCTCGGACAGGGCGCGCAGGGCCTCGGTCGCGTAGCCCTGGCCGCGGGCGGCCGGCGCCAGGTCGTAGCCGATCTCGGCGCGGCCCTCCTCGTCCGGGTTGCCGTGGAAGCCCATGCCGCCGACCGCGCGGCCGTCCTCCGTCCTGACCAGCACGAACAGTCCCCACTCGGGGCGGTGCACCCCCGCCTCGTACGCCTTCAGGACCATGCCGGCGGCGTCGCGCGTGCCCTCGAAGGGGCCGCCCTCGATCCACTCGAACCCGCCGGTGCCGCCCGCGCGCAGCTCGGCGGCGGCGGCCGGGGTGACCCCTTGCAGGGTGAGCCGCCCGGCACCGATGACCAGGTTGTTGCTCCAGGTCCACCCGGTCACCGGGGCGCGGCCGGGCAGTTCGCCGCGCCCGGTGGCCCAGAGCAGCGTGCGCCACGGATAGAGGCCGGGCCTGACGTGCGGGAAGATGCGGGTGAGGACGCCCTCGCAGAGCTCGGCCGGGGGCTCGTACGGCACGCCCAGGCCCTCGGCGATGTCGTGCGTGTGCAGCAGGACCTCGGCGACGCCCATCGCGGCGAAACCCTCGCGGTTCGCGCTGCGGAAGGGGGACGGGTGGAAGGCGCGCACCTCGCGGGGTGCCGTACGGATCGCGGCGGTGAGCAGGGCGCCGGTCGTCTCCAGCACGTCCACGACACCCGCGTTGTCCGTGCCGTCGGGGACGACGATCTCGAAGGGGACATATCCGGTGGCACGCGCGGCCAGCCGGCCCGCGTACATGATGAGATCAAGACAGATGTGCTCGGCCGTCCGGCGGCAACTCCAGTCCAGCCGGCCCGCGTTGACGCCCTCCCAGTCCCGCTCTCGCACCGACCGCAGCAGCGCCGCGCTGCCCGCCACGGCTTGCGCCACCTGATCCCCGCCCATGTCTCCCATGCGGGTGAGGATAGGCGCGATCACACGTCGGTACGTACCGGATTGTTCGGGGCGGCGCCCGTCTTCGTCATGGCCACCACACGCGATGCCCGGGTACGCCGGTGCAGTCGCAGCGAGACCCCGGCGACCCCCAGTCCGGCCACCGTCAGGGCCGCGCCGGCCCAGGCCGGGGAGGCGTATCCGAGCCCCGCGTCGATGACCGCGCCGCCGATCCAGGGGCCGCCGGTGTTGCCCAGGTTGAACGCGGCCGTGGTGGTGGCGCCGGCCAGGGTGGGGGCGGTGGCGGCCACGTCGAACATGCGGGCGTTGAGGGCGGGGGCCGTGTAGAAGGCGGAGATGCCGAGGAGGAGCGAGAGCACGATCGCGGCGACCGCGTACCGGCCCAGCAGGGCCAGCGTGAGCAGGATCACCGTCGAGGCCGCGGTGCCGGTGAGCAGTACGCCGAAGAGGTGCGCGTCGGCGACACGGCCGCCGATCGTCGTGCCGATCAGCGCGCCGACCCCGAACAGCGCCAGCACCGTCGGGACCCAGCCGTCGTCCAGGCCCGCCACGTCCGTGAGCAGCGGGGCGAGATAGCTGAACGCGCAGAAGACGCCGCCCGCGGCCAGCGCGATCATGGTGATGGAGAGCCAGACCTGTCGGTCGCGGTAGATCCGCACCTCCCTGCCGAGCCGCGGTTTCTCCTCGGGACGGGGGAGGGCCGGGATCAGCGTGAGGACCCCGACGAGGGCGATCGCGGAGGCGGCGGCCACCGCCCAGAACGCGGCGCGCCAGCCGAGTCCCGCACCGAGGAAGGCGCCCGCGGGCACGCCCAGCACGTTCGCGATCGACAGTCCGCCGATCATCACGGCCAGCGCACGGGCCCGCGCGTTCACCGGCACCATCGCGATCGCCACCGCCGCGCCCACCGCCCAGAACCCGGCACAGGCCAGCGCGCTGACCACCCGGGACGCGAACAGCACGGCGTACGTCGGGGCGAGCGCGCCCGCGACCTGGCCCAGCCCGAACACCGCGATCAGCGCGACGAGGGTGGTACGGCGGGGAAGCCTGAGCGTCGCCACCGCGAGCAGCGGCGCGCCCACGACCATGCCGATCGCGAACGCCGATATCAGCAGGCCCGCCCGCGGGATGGTGACGCCCATGTCCTCGGCGATGGGCGGGAGGAGCCCGGAGAGCATGAATTCGGAGGTCCCGAGGGCGAAGACCGAGAGCCCCAGGACGTAGACGGCCAGGGGCATGCGGGGGCGATCGGCGCGGGTGGGCATATCGGGGTTCAACGGGGGCGGGGTGGTGGCGCATTCCTCCGGGGGGCCGCCTGTCGTCGTGTCGCCGCATGCGCCGAGGCGGTCGCTCACCGGGGGTCGCCCGCTGACTGAGGAGCGCTCGCTGACCGAGGGGCGCTCGCTCACCGCGGGTCGCCGTCGAGCCGTGCGAGCTCCGCCCGCAGGTTCTGCCGGGCGGGCCGCTCCCACTCCCGTTCGCCGTGCGGCGTCCTGAACAGCCTCGGCAGTTCCAGGAGCTGGCGCAGGATCGCGGCCCTGCCGGTGCGGAAGGCCTCGGCGGGGACGAAGGCGTACTCCTCGCGGACGGCTGTCGTGTAGAGCGCGTACGCCGGTGCGGGGGACGCCAGGACGGCCAGGTCGGCGTCGCAGAGGACCTGGCCGTTGCGGTCGTCGTCGGCCGGGGCGTGGCTGACCGTGAGGCGGACCAAGCGGGCCACCTCGGCGGTGCCGGACGCGGACACGCCGGCTTCGGGGAGGGCGCGTTCGGCGAGGTGGGCGGAGCGTTCCTCGTTCTCGGAGCGGTCGGGGAGGTAGACGGCGTCGTGGAACCAGGCGGCCAGGCGTACCAGGTCGGGGGCGTCCGCGTACTTCTCCAGTACGTCGATGTGGTCGAGGACCGCCGTGAGGTGGGTGAGGGTGTGGTAGCGGCGCTGGGGCTCCTGCCAGCGGGTGAGGAGGTTGTCCGCGTACGGGGCCGGGGCGGGGGTCCGGCCGCCGGGGGAGCGGGACCCTTCCAGGGCACGGGTCCAGCGGGTGCGGAGGGCGTCGAGGTCGGGCATGGGGTCATTGTGCGGGCCGGGGTGCGCCGGTGTACGCGGCCGGGGCGGGGTTTGTTCGCCCCCTCCGCCCCTTCCCGTCCCTTTTCCGGGGCTGCCGCCCCGGGCTCCGTTTTCGGCCTGAAGGGTTGCGGCCTGAAGGGTCTCGTCCTCGAACGCCGGACGGGCGGTGAGCGCGTACGCTTTGATTGGACTAGACCTGTCGCCGTCCTAGGGAAGAGGTCCGATGAGCAAGCGCAAGCGTGCGGTCCTGGAGGTGATCGCCCTCGGTGTGGAGGACGCGGTCGCCGCTGAGGCGGGAGGCGCGGACCGTCTGGAGCTGGTCACCGACATGGCCGCGGACGGGCTCACCCCGGCCGTCGAGACCTTCGCCGGGATCCGGGCCGCCGTCGACGTCTCGCTGCGCGTGATGCTCAGGCTCACGGACGGGTTCACGGCGGGGAACACCGACGCGCTCGTACGGGCCGCGGGGGAGCTGCGTACCGCCGGGGCCGACGAGTTCGTGCTCGGCTTCCTCGACGAGCACGGCGGCCTCGACCTCGACGCCGTGGAGCGGATCGTCGCCGAGCTGGACGGCTGCCGGTGGACCTTCCACCGCGCGATCGACCGCGCCGCCGACCGCGACGCCCTGCGCAAGCAGCTCGCCGAACTGCCGGGCCTCGACGCCTACCTCACCGCCGGTTCCCCGGCCGGCGTCGACGACGGCATGCCCGTCCTCCTCACCGAGGCCGCGCGCCGCGGCGAACCCGGCTACGAGCCGGAGGTCATGGTCGGCGGCGGCCTCCGCCTCGACCACGTGCCACCGCTGCGCGCCGCCGGCATCGACGCCTTCCACATCGGCGGCGCCGCCCGCCCCGACGGCTGGTCCGGCCCCGTCTCGGCGGACTCGGTACGTCAGTGGCGGACGACCCTGGACGCGTAGCGCCGCCCCTCAGGCCGACGCGGCGAGTTGGGCCGGCAGCGGGGCCGTGTGAGTCACGATCAGGCCTGAGACGGCTCGGGTGAGGGAGACGTAGAGGCGGCGTAGGCCGGTGCGTTCGTCGGGTTCGGCGTCCACGACCGCCCGGGGTTCGTCCAGGACCACGTAGTCGTACTCGAGTCCCTTGGCGAGCGAGGCCGGTACGAGGGTGAGGCGGGTGTCGGGGGTCGTCTCCTCGCCGGGGCCGAGGGTGGTGATGCCGGCCGCCGCGAGGGCCTCGGCGAGGACGGGGATCCGGGCGTCGGCCGCGATCAGCCCGATCGAGCCCTCGTTGCGCAGCAACTCCTCGCAGGCCGCGACGACTTCGGAGTCGGCGGACGTCGTACGCACCTCGAAGAAGCCCGGGTTCTCCCGTACCGACGCCACCGGCGTCAGGCCGGGCGCGATGTGCGGCAGCAGCCGGGACGCGTAGGTGATGACGTCGGTGGGGACGCGGAAACCCGCCGTCAGTTCCTCCACGACCGCGTCCGCCTTGCCGAGATGGCCGAGCGCCTCGGCCCAACTCCGCGTCGCCCACGGCGTCGTGCCCTGCGCGAGGTCACCGAGCACGGTCGCCGAGCCGGTGGTGCAGCGCCGCCCCACCGCCCGGTACTGCATCGGCGACAGGTCCTGCGCCTCGTCCAGGACGACATGGCCGAGCGAGTGCGTCCGCTGCACGAGATCGGTCGCCTCGTCGATCAGCACGGCGTCCGCCGGAGCCCACCTGGCCGCCTTCACCGACCGCGCCGGCTTCTGCCAGAGGATCTCCTTCTGCTCCTCCTCGTCGAGGAGTCCCGCCGCGTGCACGGCGAGGAAGTCCGCGTCGCAGAGCAGGCGCAGGACGAGTCTGGCGGGCTCGACGGGCGGCCAGATCGCCTTGACGGCCGCCTTCACCGCGGGGTTTCGGGCGACCGCGTCCTGCACCCGGTCGTCCGGCGCCTCACCCGCGCGCTCCATCTGGACCAGCACGGCGTGCGCGATCCGCTGCGGAAGGGCGTCGCGCGCGGCACCGTACCGGATGTCGCGGTCGAGCAACTCACGGACGATCGCCTCCAGTTCGTGCGCCGGTACCCGCCAGCGCCGGGAGCCGCGCACGACCATGACCGGTTCGGTGGGGAGGGTCACGTGCGAGCGGACCGCCCTGCGCAGCACCTCGGCCATCCGGGCGTCGCCCTTGACGACCGCGGCGGCGGCGCCGTCCGTGCCGCGCACCTCCACATGGGCGACCAGGTCGTCGACCGTCGCCTGCCTGACCTCCAACTCGCCCAGCGCGGGCAGCACCTGCTCGATGTAGTGCAGGAAGGAGCTGTTCGGTCCGATGACCAGGGTGCCGGTGCGGGCGAGCCGCTCGCGATGGGCGTACAGCAGATACGCGACCCGGTGCAGGCCGACGGCGGTCTTCCCGGTGCCGGGGCCGCCCTGCACGCAGACGGAGCCGGCCAGCCCCGACCGTACGATCTCGTCCTGCTCCGGCTGGATCGTCGCCACGATGTCGCGCATCGGGCCCACGCGCGGACGCTCGATCTCCTGCTGGAGCAGCTTGCTGGTGGCCGCGGCCTCGGACGGGTCGGAGAGGTGCTCGTCCTCGTACGCCGTGAGGTCGCCGCCCGTGTAACCGAACCGGCGGCGCAGCCCGACATCCAGCGGGTTCTTCTTGGAGGCCCGGTAGAACGGCTGCGACACGGGAGCGCGCCAGTCGATGACCATCGGGTCGCCGTCGGCGTCGTGGACATGCCGCCGCCCGATGTAGAAGCGCTCGCCCTCCGCGCCCTCGGCCTTGTCGGCGCCGGGCGCGTGCAGGTAGTCGAGCCGCCCGAAGAACAGCGGGGTGTGGCTGAGGTCGGCGAGGGCCTTGATGCGTTCGTCGATCTGGTGCTGGAGGACGGCCGCGTTCACCCAGTTCGCGGTGACGTCCTTGATGTCGAGGTTCTCCACGTCCTCGCGCATCGCGCGCAGGGCGGCGCGGGAGTCGCCGAGGTGGGTCCGTTCGCGGGTGAGGGGGTCCTGGGGGTCGGTGCGGGCGTCGGACGGGGTGGACACGGGGGTTGCCTCCGGGGGCCTGCTGCCTGAGTGAATCCGAAAGCCGCCCGGTTTCCGTCCGGGTGGCGGCACTCCACGACGGGAGGCGGGCAAGAGCGGAGATTGTAGGCGAGCGGGCGATTCCGGGGCCAACCGTTTTAGCGGCCTCAGGGGCGCGCCCCTGACGTCCCTAGGGGTCGGGTCCGTCGCGAGGTGTAGGCGGGGCACCCCCCTGGTGGATGAGGGACGAGTCGAGGTTCGGTCCGCAGGGCGACGCCATTCGGGGCGGTGCGACGGACCATGGATACATGAGCGCAGCAACCTTCACCCCAGGTCCTTCCGCCAAGACAGGTGCGACCGCCGTCTCGGGCGTCCACCGTCGTCACCCCGTGGGCGACGCCCTGCGCGCCGTCAAGGTGTTCGCGGGCGCGGCACTCAGCGTGGTGCTCCTCGGTGAGTACGGAGAGGAGGCGGGCGTGCGGCGCCGGTGAGCCGCGCGTCGCACATCGGCCGCCGGTGAGGCGCGGAGCCGTGAATCCCGCGCCGGATAGCCGTACATCCTGCGTCGGTGACCCGTGAATCCCGCGCCGGATAGCCGTACACCCTGCGCCGGTGACCCGTGAATCCCGCGCCGAAGAGCCGTACACCCCGCGCCGGTGACCCGTACACCCCGCGCTGGTGACCCATCACACCGCGCCGGTGAGCCGCACGCCGAGCTCAACCGCCCGCCCACTAGGGTCACTCCGTGCTTCAACGGAACGTGACCTGCTGCTCACCCAGTGAAGTCGCCCCCGACCGGACGACGATCGCGGGTCCGGTCCTCCTCGTCCTCTCCCTCACCGCCTTCGCCGCGCTGTGTGTCCTCACCCGCGCGCCCATGGCCGACGTGCTGGTCTACCGGGCGGAAGGCGCTGCCGTCGCCGCAGGAACGGACCTCTACGGGTTCACCGTCACCCGCTGGCGGCTGCCCGCGACGTACCCGCCCTTCGCGGCGCTCCTCTTCGTGCCGACGACCTGGCTCCCGCTCGGCGCCCTCAAACTCGCCTTCGCCGCGGCGAACGTGGTCCTGCTGGCCGCGCTGGTCCGCCTCTCCTGCCGCCTCGCCGATCTGCCCGTACGTCTGTCCGCGGGCTGCGCCGCCACCGCCCTCGCCCTCTGGCTCGAACCCGTCTTCCAGACCGTGCTGTTCGGCCAGATCAACCTCGCCCTCGCGGTGCTGATCCTCTGGGACCTCACCCGCCCGGCAGGCGCCCGCGGCAAGGGCATCGCCCTCGGAATCGCGGCCGGGGTGAAACTCACACCGGCCCTCTTCATCGCGTACCTGCTGCTCAGGGGCCGCCGCCGGGAAGCGGCCACCGCCGCGTCCACCTTCGCGGGGACCGTGCTGCTCGGCGCGCTCGTCCTGCCCGCCGCGAGCGCCGACTTCTGGACCCGGCGGCTGTACGAGACCGGCCGCGTCGGCAAGGCGTGGATCGTCGACAACCAGTCGCTCCAGGGGGCGGTCGCCCGCGCCCTGGGGGAGCAGTCGCCCGGCCCGGCCTGGGCGCTGCCCGCGGCCGCCGTCGCCGTCGGCGGCCTCTGGCTCGCCCGCCGCGCCCGGCGGGAGCGCTGGGGCGTGCTGATCACCGCCACCACGGCGCTTCTCATCTGCCCGATCAGCTGGTCGCACCACTGGGTATGGTGCGTCCCGCTGATCGCCGTGCTGTACGCCGAGCGCCGACTCCGTACGGCCGCGGTGGTGACGGCGGTCTTCACCGCCCGCACCCTCTGGCTGGTCCCGCACGCGGGCGACCTGGACCTGCGACTCCCGTGGTGGCAGCAGCCGCTGGCGTCGCCCTACGCCCTGGCGGGACTCGCCCTGCTGGCCTGCCGGGCTGCCGGGTCTCAGCCGTCGGTGTCCGCCGCCAGCAACTCGTCCGCGTCCATGATCCGGTAGGCGTATCCCTGCTCCGCCAGGAACCGCTGCCGGTGGGCGGCGAAGTCCTGGTCGATGGTGTCGCGGGCGACGACGGAGTAGAAGTGCGCCTGATGGCCGTCGGCCTTGGGCCGCAGCACCCGCCCGAGCCGCTGGGCCTCCTCCTGGCGCGAACCGAAGGTCCCCGACACCTGGATGGCCACGGTCGCCTCCGGCAGGTCGATGGAGAAGTTCGCCACCTTCGACACCACCAGGACCGAGATCTCGCCCTGCCGGAAGGCGTCGAAGAGCTTCTCCCGCTGGGCGTTGCTCGTCTCGCCCTTGATGACGGGCGCGTCCAAGTGCTCGCCGAGCTCGTCGAGTTGGTCGATGTACTGGCCGATCACCAGGATCTGCTGCCCCGCGAACCGCCGTACCAGCGCCTCCGTCACCTTCCGCTTGGTCGCGGTCGTCGCACAGAAGCGGTACTTCTCCTCCGTCTCGGCGGTGGCGTACGCCAGCCGCTCGGACTCGGTGAGATTGACGCGGACCTCGACGCAGTCGGCGGGCGCGATGTACCCCTGGGCCTCGATCTCCTTCCACGGCGCGTCGAACCGCTTCGGCCCGATCAGCGAGAACACGTCCGACTCGCGGCCGTCCTCACGCACCAGCGTCGCCGTCAGACCGAGCCGCCGCCGCGCCTGGAGGTCGGCGGTGAACTTGAAGACCGGCGCGGGCAGCAGGTGCACCTCGTCGTAGAGGATGAGCCCCCAGTCGCGCGAGTCGAAGAGTTCGAGGTGGGGGTAGACGCCCTTCCGCTTCGTCGTCAGCACCTGGTAGGTGGCGATGGTGACGGGCCGGATCTCCTTGCGCGTACCGCTGTACTCGCCGATCTCCTCCTCCGTCAGCGACGTGCGCTTCACCAGCTCGTGCTTCCACTGCCGGGCCGACACGGTGTTCGTGACGAGGATCAGGGTGGTCGCCTTGGCCTCCGCCATCGCCCCGGCGCCGACCAGGGTCTTCCCCGCGCCGCAGGGCAGCACGACGACGCCGCTGCCGCCGTGCCAGAAGTTCTCCACGGCCTGCCGCTGGTAGGGCCGCAGCGCCCAGCCGCTCTCGTCCAGCTCGATCGCGTGCGCCTCGCCGTCGACGTACCCGGCGAGGTCCTCGGCCGGCCAGCCCAGTTTCAGCAGCGTCTGCTTGATCTGCCCGCGCTCGGAGGGGTGCACGGCGACCGTGTCGGCGTCGATCCGGTTGCCGACCAGCGGCGCGACCCGCTTGGAGCGCAGGATCTCCTCCAGGATCGGCCGGTCGGTGGTGGTGAGGACCAGCCCGTGCGCGGGGTGCTTGCTGAGGGTGAGCCGCCCGTAGCGGTCCATGGTCTCCGCGATGTCCACCAGCAGCGCGTGCGGCACGGGATAGCGGCTGAACTCGACGAGCGCGTCCACGACCTGCTCGGCGTCGTGCCCGGCCGCCCGCGCGTTCCACAGACCCAGCGGTGTCACCCGGTAGGTGTGGATGTGCTCGGGCGCCCGCTCCAGCTCGGCGAACGGCGCGATGGCCCGACGGCACGCGTCGGCGTTCTCGTGGTCGACTTCGAGCAGGAGTGTCTTGTCGCTCTGGACGATGAGAGGTCCGTTCACGCCCGTACCTTTCTGCGCGGCGGCACCCACGCGCGGGTGCTCGGCCAAACGTCCAGTGTGCATCACCGGCGGGCGATCATGGGCGGTCGTCGCCCAGCCTTGGCCTCGCCCACACCTGGTGGTCGCTCAGGCCTGCCCGTCGGCGAGCTCCGCGACCCCCGTCACCCGGTGCAGCGGATACGTCCGTACCTCGTCCGCCGTGTGGTCGTACGCCGTCACGAAACCGCCCTCGACGCGGATCGGGGCGATGACCCGCTGGGTGGCGGTGCCCTCGGCGTTGACGTAGCCGATCCACAGGGCCTCGCCGGTCATGACGGCGGCCTGCATGGTGGCGAGGGTCTCGGCGGAGCTGGTGCGGGGCAGGTCGCCGCCGGGGCCGTCGGCGGACGTGGGCTTGCGGGGCGCCGTGGAGGCCAGGTCACCGGCGCGGATCGCGCGGACCGCGGCGCCCAGCAGGGTGGCGTCGGGGACCGGCGGGCCCTCCGGGACGGGCGCGGGGGCGGTGCGCGGCGGAGTTCGGCGGGCGTGCGCGCGGGTGATCAGTACGTCGCCCTCCGCGGACTCGGCGGCGGGCGCGAAGCCCATCGCGCGCAGCCCCTCCAGGAGGGCCGCCGGCTCGGCCTGCGCGGCGAGCACGGTGGGCGCCAGCCGTCTCAGCCGCATGACCTGCGACCGCTTGTCGGCGAGGATCTCGTTCAGCACCGCGTCGTCGTCGCACCGCACGTACGCCGACGCCGAGCCGATCCGCAGATGGCCGTGCCTGCGCGCCACGTCGTCGATCAGATACGTCAGCGGCTGCGGCACCGGCGTCCGCGAGTGCGCGGCGAGGAACGCGTGCAGGTCCGACGCCGACCGGCCCGCGTCCAGCGCCCGCCGCACCGAACCCGGCGTGAAGCGGTAGACCGTCGCCCCGCCCTTCGACTCGACGTCCGCGAGGACGCCCAGGGTGTCCGCGAGCGGGCGCCGCAACGGGCCCGGCGCGACCGCGGTCAGGTCCGCCTGGAGGAGGACGTGGTCCAGGGGCTCCGGGAGCAGCGGCGTCAGGAGCCGGACCGCCCGCGCGGTGGCCGCGGCCCGTTCGGCGGGGGAGGTGGTGGCGGGGAGGGACTCGGGGACGGGATGGGGACGCTTGTGGACGGGCAGCTTGTCGCCGGGTCCCGCCGCGGGAGCGGTGTCGTGGGCGACCGCGGGCGGCAGACCCAGCAGCGCCCGCCCCTGCGCCGACAGCGCGCCCCGGCCCGTCACGCCGAGCGACTCCGCGTCGGACAGCGTCCAGCGGGCCAGCCGGGTGCGCAGGTCGTCCGCCGACTGCGGGTTGCGCGGCGGGCGCTCCCACCGCAGCCGCGCCAGGACGGAGTCCGGGGCGGGGGAGGCGCCTTCGGGGAGGGTGGCGAGCAGGGCGAGGACACGGTGGCGGACCTCGGGGGCCGAGGAGCGGTCGAGTCCGGGGCCGAGCGCCGACAACGTACGGTCCTTCGCGTCCCGCGCGCCCACCAGGCCCGGCGTGCGGGTCGAGGCCAGCCACGCCGAGGCGAGCACCGA
Organism: Streptomyces sp. NPDC088747; assembly: GCF_044751025.1. Lineage (NCBI taxonomy): Bacteria > Bacillati > Actinomycetota > Actinomycetes > Kitasatosporales > Streptomycetaceae > Streptomyces > Streptomyces sp. NPDC088747. The sequence goes on along the minus strand of NZ_JBIVKZ010000018.1, from coordinate 41,611 downwards.
CCAGCGCTCGGCGGCGGGCCGCTCAAGCCACTCGTCGTAGGCGGGCGTCGCCGCGTACCGCTCCTCCGCCTCACCGTCCGACGCCAACAGGCCCGCCGCGTAGGCGAGTTCGACCCAGAACGCGGCGACCGGCTCCGACACGTCCAGCGCCACCGCCGTCCGCTTCAGGTCCCGCACGCTCAGCCCGCCCGCGCGCAGCACCGCCGGACCACCCTCGTGCCAGTCCTTCAGCAGCTCCTCGACGGTCGCCAGCGCCGTGTACGCCTGCCCCGCCGCCGTACTGTCCACAACCTGTGGACGGTGCGTCGCCGCCGCCTCGACGGGCGGCCCCACCGGCTCCGTCACCCGGTGCGCGCGGCCCGCCCGCAGATGCAGGGCCACCTCCCGGGGCAGTACGACCGTGCCGGGCGCCGTCGGAAGCAGCAGCCCCCGGTCGATCAGCCAGCGCAGATGGCGCGCCGGGTCGGCGGTCACCTGCCCGTACGGCGGCCCCCACACCAGCCGGGAGAGCACGTCCACGGAATCGGCGGGGGCGCGGTCCAGCAGCGCCGACATCTCGGCGCGGTCCGTGAACAGGGCGGTCAGCGACGCCACGGCTGACACGGAGTCGTGGGTGCTCGCCAGCCCCGCCGCGGTCACGATCTCCTGGATCCGGCCCGGCGACATCCCCGTCGTGGCCTCCGCGACCGTCGGCCCGAGACCCGTCGGGGACGGATGCTGCGGGGACGACGCGAGCAGCTCACGGGCCGTACGCACGAGCCGCAGCTTGTCGTGGGGCCCCCACACCAGAGCCTGGTCGCGGAGCGTGCCGAGGGCGTGCGGGAAGGCTCCGGTGACCGCCGGGTCGCGGTCGTCGCCCGCCATCAGGGCCAGCAACTGCTCGTACGTCGCCGGTTCGGGCGCCACCGCCAGGGCCTCCGCCGTCTGGAGGGCGAACCGGTCGAGCCGCTCCAGGGCGCGCACGACCGACGCCCGGGTGCCCGCCCGGGTGGCCAGCTGGGTGAGGTCCGTCGGGACGGGGGTGATCAGGTCCGGACGGGCGCGCAGGAGCGCGGACAGTGAGGCGTCGTCACGCGTGCGGAGGGCTTCCGCCAGCGAACGCGGAGCGTTCCCCGCGGGGGCGGGGTCCGCGCTGGGGTGCTCCTCGGTGCTCATCCGGCCAACGGTAGCGGGTTTCCCTTCCTGTGCCCCTGACCTCCCCGGGCCGGAGCCGGGACATACCTGGGCGCGGGCGATGAGGGAAACCCGGTACCGTCGTGAGCACGGAGTATCCAACGCGTGCGCCCCGGAGGGGACTTCGTGGGGATTGAGAGCGACCAGCTGGTCTTCGACTACCTGAGCCGGGTCGGGGACCTGGCCCAGCAGCGCCAGGTGCCGTCCGCGACGCGCATGCGGCTCGTGTCGGAGCTGCGCAACGAGATCGACCGCCGCAGGGCCAAGGCGGTCGCCGACACCCCCGCCGCCGTCCGCCGCATCCTGGACCGGCTCGGCACCCCCGACGAGATCGTGGACGCCGCCGGCGGCGGCACTCCCGGCGAGGTGGCCGGCGGGACGGGCGGCTGGGCCGCCGTTCCCAGCCAGCGTCAGGCCGACGCGCCGCCGCCCCGCGCCAAGGGCCTGCGCCGTGTCGTCCCCAGGCCCCGGCCCGCGGCACAGGACACCGCCGAGGACGCGGACGCGCCGTCCCCGCCGCATCTCGCGAGCGCGAGCGAGCTGGGTGACAGCGCCATGCGGCCCGACTGGTGGCGGGTCGACAGCAGCCTCTTCGGGCCCGGGGAGAGCGTGCCCGGGTTCGTGGGCGGCGTGGAGATTCCCGAGCTGCTGAAGCCGCCGCCCGCCAAGGGTGAGGCGGTGCGTGAGGCCGAGGCCGTGGCCAAGGCCGATGTCGTGGACGCCGAGGAGGCGCCCGTCGTCGAGGCCCCCAAGCGCCGGCTCATGCGGCTTCCCCGGCTCGGCCGGTGGAGCAACCCCCTGCTCCTGCTGGCCGCCGCGCTCCTCGTCGCGGGCGCCGTCCTGGGCAACCTCTTCGCCCTCGTCCTCGGCTGGGTCATCGCCTACGCCTCCCGTCGGCTGACCCCCGCCGAGGTCAAGGGTGCCGTCCTCGTCGTGCCCGGTCTGGCGGCGGCGGGTGGCATCGGCTGGCTCTGGGGCCGTATGAACGGCCGCTGGGGTGATCCCGTCGCCGAGGGGCACCTGAACGACGCGATCGCCGAGACCTGGCCCTGGGTCGTCCGGGCCGCCGCCATCGGCTCGGCCCTGTACCTGGTCTGGCGCTCCCAACGCCGCCGCTGACCACCGGGTTTCCTCGCCCCCTCCGCCCCTACCCGTCCCGTTCCTGGGGGCTGCCGCCCCCAGACCCCCCCCTTTCGCGCTGACGCGCTCGTCCTCAAACGCCGGACGGGCTGAAAGAATTTCAGCCCTCCGGCGTTTGAGGAGCGGGGGTTCGGGGGCGGAGCCCCCGAGAGACGGGACGGGAAGGGGCGGAGGGGGCGAAAAAAGCACCGCTCCCGCCCCTGGGCACAATGACCCCATGACTCTCACCGTCGGCTTCGACCTGGACATGACGCTGATCGACTCCCGGCCCGGGATCCACGCCTGCTACCGGGCGCTCTCGGCACGGACGGGGACGTACATCGACTGTGACCTGGTCATCACGAGGCTGGGCCCCCCGCTGGAGGAGGAGCTCGTCAACTGGTTCCCGGCCACGGAGATCGCCACGGTGGCGGACACCTACCGCGAGATGTACCCGACGCACGCGATCACCCCCACCCCCGCCATGCCCGGCGCCCGCGAGGCCATCGCCGCGGTACACGCCTCCGGCGCCCGCGCGATCGTCGTCACGGCGAAGTGGGAACCCAACGCGAAACTGCACCTCAAGCACCTGGGCATCGACGCGGACGCGGTCGTCGGCAACCTGTGGGCGGAGCAGAAGGCGCAGGCACTGCGCGAACAGGGCGCGAGCGTGTACGTCGGCGACCACACCGGCGACGTACGCGGCGCCCGCACCGCACACGCGTACTCCGTCGCGGTGCCCACCGGCCCGTGCGACGCCGCCGAACTGCGCGCGGCCGGCGCGGACGTGGTGCTCGCCGACCTGACGGAGTTCCCGGCGTGGCTGACGGACTACCGCGAGGTGTCGGCGCGGGCCTGACGACGTCCCGCTGCGAGCGACTGGAACACCCCCGCTCCGGCGATCAGGAAGCCGACGCCCATCAGCATGCTCAATCCGAACATGTATGTCGGGAAAGGCGTCGTGTCGAGCAACAGCGGGGCCACGGTGACCAGAGTGGCCACGGCGCCGATGAAGAAGACGATGGCACCGGCACGGATCAGCCGGTCACCGGGTTCGGCGGAATTCGCTCGGGTTTTGTCACGCACCGGACCAGGGTAGTTCCCGGCGCGAGGGAACGATCCGGCGACTCGGACGGCTCCACTCCCAGTCCGGGCTATCCGTTGTGTGCTTCGAGTTCGGTCGCCGGCGTCTGCTGGGTGGCCGCCCACGACGCCAGGAGCGCCGAATTGTGGGCGGTCGGTGTGCCCGCGGGTGCGGTGTAGACGTTGAGGTGCAGGCCGGGTTCGGCGGGCAGTTGCAGGGACTCGACGTCCAGGTCGAGCCGGCCCACGATCGGATGGCGCAGACGCTTGCGGCCGGACCGGCGCAGCCGCACGTCCTGAGTCGCCCACCGCTGCCGAAACAGCTCACTGCACGTCGACAGTTCGCCGACCAGGGCGATCAGCTCCTCGTCGTGCGGATCGCGGCCGGCCTCCATGCGCAGCTTCGCGGCCACGTCACCGGCGATCTGGTCGTAGTCGACGAAGAAGTCTCTGGCCGCCTCGGGGTTCAGATAGATGAACCGCGCGGTGTTCGCGGGCCGTCGCGGGTCGGCCAGCACCGGTGAGAACAGCGCGCGGGCGAGGTGGTTCATGGCGAGCACGTCATAACGGCCGGTACCGATCCAGGCCGGGGCACCGGAGATCGCGTCGAGCACCTGCTGGAGCGTCGAGCGCACCGTCACGGCAGGCCTGCGCCGGCGTGTGCCGCTGGGCGCCCTGGATTCACGCGCGAGGTGGAACAGGTGGTCGCGCTCGGCCTCGTCGAGTTGCAGAGCGGAGGCCAACGCGTCGAGCACGCCGTCGGAGGCACCGGCGAGGCTGCCGCGCTCCATGCGCACGTAGTAGTCGACCGATACCCCCGCCAGTAGCGCCACCTCCTCGCGGCGCAGACCTTTGACCCGACGGTTGCCGCCGTAGGCGGGCAGGCCCGCACGCTCGGGTGCGATGCGGGCGCGACGCGAGCTGAGGAACTCCCGGATCTCGGTGCGTGGATCCATTGTGGCCATCCCCTCACCGTAATCCCGTCCCGCGGTCTAAGGAGTACCCGTCGCGGTCGTCGCGATGCCGCCGTCCACCGGGATGATGCTGCCCGTGAGATAGGCGCCGGCCCGGCCGGCGAGAAACACGGCGATACCTGCCATGTCGTCGTCGCGGCCGACCCGGCGCAAAGGGGCCGCCGCAGCGATCTTGTCGCCGATGGCGTCGAGCGTGGACGCCATCATCTGCGACGGGAACACCCCCGGTGCTATCGCGTTCACCGTGACGTGCTGTGGGCCCAGCTCTCTGGCAAGCACTCGGGTGAGTTGATGGAGTGCCGCTTTGCTGCTGGCGTACGAGTAGTTGGGCGACTGGGCGACGTGGATGGCGGCGATACTGCCGATGTTGATGATCCGCGCGGGATCATCGGCGGTGCCCGCCCTGCGAAGTGCGGGAAGGAGCGCCTGCACCAGCCGGAACGGCGCCTTGAGGTTGAGGTCGATCACTGAGTCCCAGGCCTCGTCCGGGAACGTCGCCAGCGGCTCGCGCCACATCGCTCCCGCGTTGTTGACGAGGATGTCCAGACGTTCCGAGTCGCCCTTGACGAGATCGGCGAGGCGCTGACACTCGTCGCGCCTGGACAGGTCGGCGGGGATGGCTTGAACATCGCCGAACCCGGACAGGAGATCCTGTGCCTCCGCGCACGCGTCTGCCTTGCGTGAGCTGATGACGACGCGGGCGCCCGCCTGGAGGAGGCCGCGCGCGATCATCATCCCGATGCCCTTGGTGCCGCCAGTGACAAGGGCGTACTTCCCACTCAGGTCGAAAAGTTCTGTGTGAGTGGTGAATTGGCTGGCCGCCATTGGTCTCCGTTCCTTCGGCCGTGAACGAATGCGCCGACACGGTCGCGCATTCGGGGCAGCTGAATTGAACTGATGGGGGTTTAGCCGCAGCGCGTGTCCATGGAGTTGTCCACGGAGTGTTGTCGGCGCTTTCGGCACAGCCAGGCTGGCAGGAGTTCTGGACGTCGGGGAGACCCTGGTGATACAGGTACTGCGAGATCCCCCCTGCCTCGCGTACGGCGCCGACAGCATGGACGACCTGGACCGGCGGCGGCACGGCGCGACGGCCCATCACACTCCCCACACCACTTTCAGCCTCCGCCGCCACAGCCAGGGCCCGAGTCTCGTTTTAAGGCGTATCTCGGTGGAGAGACCCCCGGTAAGGTGATTCGACGGCAGTTCAACGGCGTCCGGGTCCAGTCCGGGAGTGATCGAGGGAGCGTGTGCTTTGCCGACTGGCAAGGTCAAGTGGTTCAACAGCGAGAAGGGCTTCGGCTTTCTCTCCCGCGACGACGGCGGCGACGTCTTCGTTCATTCCTCGGTCCTGCCCGCCGGAGTCGAAGTCCTCAAGCCCGGCCAGCGCGTGGAGTTCGGCGTCGTCGCCGGCCAACGCGGTGACCAGGCACTTTCGGTGGTCCTCCTGGACCCGACACCCTCCGTCGCGGTCGCCCAGCGCCGCAAGCCGGACGAACTGGCCTCCATCGTCCAGGATCTGACGACCCTTCTCGAAAACATCACGCCAATGCTGGAGCGGGGCCGCTATCCCGACAAGGCCTCCGGCAGCAAGATCGCCGGCCTCCTGCGAGCGGTCGCCGACCAGCTCGACGTGTAGGCGGAATCCGGGTTCTACGGAAAGTTCAGCGCGTCCGGGGCCAGGGGCGGTACGAGCCCCTCGGCCGCCGCCCGGGTCAGCAGGCCCCGGATCGCCGCGTAACCGTCGTCGCCCAGATCGGCCGTGAACTCGTTCACGTACAGGCCGATGTGCTGGTCGGCGACGGCGGGATCCATCTCCTGGGCGTGTTCCAGGACGTAGGGACGGGAGATCTCCGGGTCGTCCCAGGCCATCCGGACCGACGTGCGGGCCGCGTTGGCGAGCGCGTTGAGCCGCTCCTCGCCCAGCGAGCGCTTCGCGATGATCGCGCCGAGCGGGATGGGCAGCCCGGTGGTCCGCTCCCAGTGCTCGCCCATGTCGGCGAGCTTGTGCAGCCCGTAGTTCTGGTAGGTGAAGCGGGCCTCGTGGATGACGAGTCCCGCGTCGACCTTCCCGTCCCGCACGGCGGGCATGATCTCGTGGAAGGGCATGACCACGATCTCGCCGACCCCGCCCGGAATGGTGTCCGCGGCCCACAGGCGGAAGAGCAGGTACGCCGTCGACCGCTCGCTCGGCACGGCGACCGTACGGCCGGTGAGGTCCGACCCCGGCTCCCGGGACAGCACCAGCGGCCCGCAGCCCCGGCCCAGCGCGCCCCCGCAGGGCAGCAGCGCGTACTCGTCGAGGACGTACGGCAGCACGGCGTACGACACCTTCAGTACGTCCAACTCGCCACGCTCGGCCATGCCGTTGGTGATGTCGATGTCCGCGAAGGTGACGTCGAGCGCGGGCGCGTCCGGCACGCGGCCGTGGGCCCAGGCGTCGAAGACGAAGGTGTCGTTCGGGCAGGGCGAGTACGCGATCCGCAGGGACTCAGTGGTTGCGTTCACAGGGCTCATGTGGGTTCCAACTCTCCAGTACGGGCGCGAGCTTCCCGAAGGCTTCGGTGAGTGCCGTGAGTGCTTCGCCGATGCGCCAGGCGGCGCGGTCGCGCGGGCCGACGGGATTGGAGACCGCGCGCAGCTCCAGCACGGGCACGCCGTGCGCGGCGGCGGCCTCGGCGACCCCGAAGCCCTCCATCGCCTCGGCGAGGGCGCGCGGGTGGCGGGCACGCAGTTCGGCGGCGCGGGCGGCGCTGCCGGTGACGGTGGACACGGTCAGGATCGTTCCGATGTGTCCTCCGGTGGCCGCCGCGAGCTCTCGTACGAGTGACTCTGGCGGACGATGGCTGACGACCCCGAAGCCGAGCTCGGTGACGGTCACGAAACCGTCCGCGGTCTCGGCGCCCAGATCCGCCACCGTGATCTCGTCGGCGACCACGAGGGAGCCGACGGGCGCGTCGGGCTGGAAACCGCCCGCGATGCCCGTCGAGACGACGAGGTCGTACGGGCTGTCCGCCAGGGCGGCCGCGGTGAGGGCGGCGGCGGTGGACGCGGCGGCGCGGGCGGGGCCGACGCCGGCGGCGAGCAGGTCGAGCGCGCCGCTCCGGTGCAGGACGGCCCCCGGGAGCGGGACCTCAAGGAGGGGCAGGGGCGCGAACGCCCGCGCCACCGCGTCCCGTTCGAGGGGGACGGCGGTGGCCGCGAGGACACGTGCCGCGGGTACGTAGGACGTGGTCAGGAGTCCTTCTTGAGCGTGAAGGACCACAGCCCGGTGACCGTGTCGTCGCCCTCCTTGATGGAGACCAGCGTGGAGTCGCCGCTCGCGCCGTACTGCGCGTTGAAGAACACGCTGCCCGGGATCGTGCGGTACGTCTTCTTGCTGGCGTCGGTCAGCGGCTGACCGTTCATCAGGATCGTCCAGCCCTTGTCCGCGATGTCGGGGTCCACACCGAACCGCACGGTCTCGTCGGGGTCGACCTTGATGGACTTGAGGTCCTTGGCCTTGAGGCACTTGGCCAGCTCAGCGGCCTTCACCTCCTTGCCGTCGTTGTAGCAGTCGGTCTCGGAGCTCACCGAGTTGTCGCCGACCGTGATGGTGGCCATCGGCGTCGGCTTGTCACAGGCGGACAGGGCGAGAATTCCGGCGGATACGGCTCCGACGGCGGCGACGGCGCGACGGCGGCGCGCGGCGCTGAATCCAGAGGTCATGGCCGAAGGTTATCCGGCGGGCCCACCGCTTCCCCCACGTGGGGTACGGCGTGCCGCCCCCGGACGAGGCACCTGGCGCGCCCGGACGAGGCACCTGGCCCACCCCCGGCCAGGAGGATACGGACGTGCCGGGTCCGTGGGTTCCGTGGGTTCCGTGGGTTCCGCGGCTCCGTGGGTACGCGGGCGCGACCACACCCGTACGGCCCGTTCGCCGCCGCTATTCCACCCGGGGACGCGGATGCCCCCCGTGCCGGGCCACCCCCACCAGCCCCCGCACGGTGCTGAGCCAGCCGACGGCGACGATCGCGGCGGCCACCGACAGGCCGAGCGTGCCGTTCAGGGGCAGCACCATGCCGATGCCGCCGCCGAGGACCCAGGCCATCTGGAGCAGGGTCTCCGAGCGTGCGAAGGCGGACGTACGGACGAGTTCGGGCACGTCGCGCTGGATCAGCGCGTCCAGGGACAGCTTGGCGAGGGCCTGCGCGAAGCCGGCGACGGCGGCCAGGCAGGCCACCACGACCGCGCCGAAGAACACCGCCGCGGTGATCGCGGCCCCCAGCACGAACGCGACGACCGTCACGATGATGATCTCGGGAGCACGCGATTTCAGCCAGGCTCCGACCGCCGTACCGAGCGCGTTGCCCGCGCCCGCCGAGACACCCACTATCGCCAGCGAGGCCGCCGCGCTCGCGCCCGCGAGGGGGTGCTCCCGCATCAGGAAGGCGAGGAAGAAGATCAGGAAGCCGGAGAGACAGCGCAGCGCGGCGTTCGCGCCGAGGGCGTGCGTGACGGCGGTGCCGACCGTACGCAGTCCGGGACGCGGCGTCTTCTTCAGGTGCGGCCCGTGCAGATGCTCGGGGTCCGCCGCCAGCAGCGCCTTGTCCTCGCCCTTGGCCGAGTCGACCTTGGGCGGCAGCGAGAACGACAGGAACATCCCCGCGATGAAGATCACGAAGGCGCCGTAGAGCGGATAGCGCGGGCCGAGTGCCTGGAGCCCCGCCCCGATGGGTGCGGCCACACCGGTGGCCAGCAGGCCGCCGAGGGTGACCCGTGAGTTCGCCTTGACCAGGGAGAACCCCGGTGGCAGCAGTCGTGGCACCACAGCGCTGCGCACCACCCCGTACGCCTTCGAGGACACCAGCACGCCCAGCGCGGCGGGATACAGCTCGATGCTGCCGGTCACCACCGCGCCCGACAGCAGCAGAGCCAGGAAGGCGCGGGCGAGCATCGCCGCCGCCATCGCGGCCCGGCGGCCGTGCGGGAGACGGTCCAGGAGCGGGCCGATCACCGGGGCGAGGAGCGTGAAGGGCGCCATGGTGATGGCGAGATAGAGCGCGACCCGGCCGCGGGCCTCGTCCGTGGGCACCGAGAAGAAGACGGTGGAGGCCAGGGCGACGGTGATCATGACGTCGCCCGCGCCGTTCACCCCGTGCAGTTCGATCAGTTTCCCGAGGCCCGACTCGCCCGCGCCGTGCGCGTGTGTCGCCTTGCGGATTCCGCGCGCCGTGCCTGTCACCGGGAAGTGCAGGGCACGGCCGACCGCGCGGACGGACCCGGTCACCCGGGCCGATCCACCACCTCGGCTACTCCCCTTGGCCCCACCGACCCCGGTGGCTCCGTGGGGCGTCCTTGCGGCTGCCACCCCGTCATAGTGCCCCGAGATCGGGGTGCGTAGTGCAGTTACCGCGCGTATGGGGGCTGAGTGGGGTGAGGGAGGGGAGGCGCGGGGGTGAGCGGCGCGCAGGGCGGCGCGTCCGTGATTCTCAGCGTTTTCCGTCACTTTCCAGCCGACAGTCACGGGCGGGTGGGCGGGAAAGATCGCCGCGGAGCGGCGGGGATCCGGCCGCGGAGCGGCGGGTGGCGGGGACCGCGGAGCGGCGAAAAACCGGGCGCGGAGTGCCGAAAAACCCGGCGCGGAGCGCCGAAGAGGCCCGCCGGTGTGGGCCCAGGGGCCAGGAGAAGGTAGCGTGCGTAGCGCGCCAGTGGCGATTGTTCTCGGCCGCGCGCCTCTCGGTCATCCCGCAGAATGGATGACGTAGGTGCGCCCGAGTGCGATCGGGCGCGGACGTCGACGCGGTCCCCCGGTCCGCTCCGTCCGCACCCCCGCCGTGGAATGGCGCACCCGTGAGACGGCGTAGGAGAGAAGCGATACCTGTGAGCGCAGCGACCACGCGAAGCCGCACCCCCGACCGCCTGTGTGCCGAGGCGATCGATCTCGCCCGCGCCGCCGCCGAGGAGGCCGCCGCCCCCGGCGTCGTCGGTGAGCATGTGGAGCTGGTCTCCGAGGGCGACCGTGTCGTCACGCACTTCTTCGAGTGCAAGGAGATGGGCTACCGCGGCTGGCGCTGGGCCGTCACCGTCGCCCGCGCCTCCCGCGCGAAGCTAGTCACCCTCAGCGAGACCGTGCTGCTGCCCGGCCCGGACTCCCTCCTGGCCCCCGAGTGGGTGCCGTGGAGCGAGCGGCTGCGCCCCGGTGACCTCGGCCCCGGTGACCTGCTGCCCACGGACGCCGAGGATCTGCGTCTGGAGCCCGGTTACACCGGCGAGGACGAGCCGCCGCCCAACTCGCCGCTCTCCGAGGAGATGGCCGAGCTGGTGGAGGCGGAGGACGCCGAGGTCTCGGGCGTGGCGCCCGCGGACCTGCTCCTCGCGCCGAGGCGCGGTTCGATCGCGTCCGTCGCCGAGGAACTGGGGCTGCGGCGTGCGCGAGTCCTGTCGCGGTACGGGCTGCACGTCGCGGCCGACCGCTGGGAGGAGTCGTACGGGCCGAAGACACCCATGGCGCAGGCGGCACCGGCGGCGTGCGTCAGCTGCGGGTTCCTCAACCGGATCGGCGGGTCGCTCGGTCAGGCGTTCGGAGTCTGCGCGAACGAGTTCTCACCGGCCGACGGTCACGTCGTTTCCCTCGCCTACGGCTGCGGCGGCCACTCGGAGGCCGCGGTCATGCCCGCACCGCCGCGTCCGGCACCGCACGTGATCGACGAGACCCGGGTGGACCCCTTCCCGCTCCGCCCGGCGGCGGACTCGGGGTCGGTGTCGGAGGACTCGGACGAGGCCGCGGCGGAGTTGGGCCACTCGTAGTCAGCTCCTGGTCAGTTCCTGATCAGCTCCTGCTGCCACCTTCGGCCTCGTCGGAGTAGCGAGGCAGGTCCTCCGTCGAGATGGTCCAGTCGCCGATGGTGACGTCCTCGCCGTAGACGAAGTCCTTGCGGGTGGCGTAGCGCGGGCCGGCGGGGGTGGAGTGGATGTCGGTGAGGACGGCGCCGGTGCCGGTGCGGGGGTCGAAGATCGCGTAGATCGGGATGCCGATCAGCGGGTAGTCGCGCACCTTGCCGACCCAGTCGTTGTCGGGGTTGGAGCGGGAGACGATCTCGACTGCGGCGATGAGCGTACGAGGGTCGAAGGAACCTTCTCCCTCCATGTCCACCTCGGCGATCACCATGATGTCGGGGCGGCGCATGATGCCTTCTGGCACTACTTCGACGTCGGGCTCGCCCGTGTGGGCCACGATCTCCTCCGGCATGACCTTCTCAAGGCTTTTGCGGAGACGCAGTGCGGTGAGTTCGTGCGGTCGGACCGGCGCCATCATGTCGAGGACGATCCCTTCCTTGGTGATCTCGAACTTGCCGGGGAGGGTGCCGTCCGTGGACTCCACGAAGTCCCGCATGGCCCGGTACAGGTGCGAGGCGCCCTGCTGGGCGTGGTCGGGGGCGATGGTCATGGCGTTCGCTCCTCGTCTGTGCCCAGGGGCAAGGATCGTCACGTTCATGTTAGGCGGCCTCCGGGAGATCGGATCGGCAGTGGTGGCAGCGGCCGGGGGTGGGGGAGCGGAACGCCCGGTCGCAGCCGTCGCAGTTCTGGAGTGGGTGCCGCACCTCCGGGTGTGGGTCCGGGGCCCGAAATGGCGGCGGCGGTGGCAGTTGGGCGGTCAGGCGGTGGGCCAGGAAGGCCGCCGGGCGGCGTAGGTCCTCGGGTGGCAGGTCCGCTGCCAGGGCGTGGCGTACGGCGGTGGGGGTGAGGTCGCGCTCCAGCCAGGCGGCGACGCCGGGAGCGAGGTGTTCGGCGTCGGTGGCCGAGAGGAGAAGGCGGGGGTCCTGGCGTCGGAGGCCGGCGAGGAGGTCGGTGGCCTGCTGGAGGAGGGTGGGGGAGGAGTAGGCAGGCCGCGGGACGGGTGGGAGCTTCCTGCGCGGTGGAGTGGCGTCCGGGCGTCTGCGCGGTGGCTTCGGGGCGTCGGCGGCCCGGTCGTGGTGTCCGGGCCGGTTGCAGGACACGGTCCGGGTGACGATGCGGCCGCCGGGAACGCGTTCGCGGGTGCGGCGCAGATAGCCGTGGGCTTCCAACTCCCGCAGGGCGGCGGCGATACGGGCCGGGCTCTCCGGGAAGCGGGCCGCGAGCGTCTTGATGTCGGCGGAGGCACCCGTGGGGAGGGACTGGATGTGGACGGCCAGTCCGATGGCGAGGCCCGACAACTCCGGGTGCTGGGCGAGGTGGTTGCCGATCACCGTGAAGCGTTCGGTGTGCCGGGCGTTGTCGTGAATCACACCGGAGTGGGGGTGATTCCGGGCCCGAGTACGGGACTGGGGGCGCGCGGGAGCGCTAGTGTTTTGCGTGTCCATCGGGAAGCGATCTCTTCCTTGGTGGTCAGGCCCTCGCATTGGGATGCCAGTCCCGGCGAGGGCCGTCGTATGTCTGCGGTTGTCCGTGCTTGTCGCGCTGAGCGTAGGGCAGGCAACTGGGCCCGAGCCCACCCGAGTTGGTGATGTTCACTCTCGCGAGTGAGTTTGCGTTGCGGGAGGGAGGGGTGAGGCTTGGTCAGGGTTCTTTCTCCCCGGTCCTTTGAAGAGACCGCCCACGTCACCGGAGCTCAGAGGACTGAGCTTCGGTGGTGGCGCTGCCGGGAGGGCGACTTCGGCCCACACGGTCTTGCGAGGATGCGGACCCGTGTTCGTGCCCCAGCGGTCGGCGAGGGCGTCCACGATGAGCAGCCCCCGGCCCGACTCCGCGTCGGCGGCGGCGGGGTGTTGAGCGTGCGGGGCACGGTCACCTCTCGTGTCCGTGACCTCGATACGCAGCGTGTCGCCGACGACGTAGAGCGTGAGCCGGAAGTCCCGGCCCGGGACCCGGCCGTGCGTGACCGCGTTCGCCGCCAACTCAGCCACGATGTGCGCCGCCGGGTCCAACGGGAGCCCCCAGTCCCGCATTTGCTCCGTGGCGAGCAGCCGGGCGAGCCGGGCGCCGCGTGGCGTCGCGGACAGGGGCACGCTGAAGTTACGGATGAGGGTGGAGGTTTCCTGATTCACGTCACTCAGCGTGGCCGCGCCTGCCTACCGTGAACAGTGACGACGCCGTTGCGTACGGTGACTGTCCGGAGCTTGTCCGGTGCTGTCCGGGCTGTCGGGGGCGGGCGTACGGGTAGGCCGTCGTGAGGCGTTGGGTACGGCGGAGGGGGCGGGATGTCGGTGGACGCGGGTGCGGGTCGGCTCAGGACCGAGGCGGACGAGCCGGGTTGGGAGGTGGACCCCGACGACGAATGGGGCGTCGCGGTCATCGCCACGGTGGGGCGGCAGCTCAGGCTGCGGCGCGAGGCGTCCGGGCTGCGGGCCGCCGAGTTCGGCGAGGCCGTCGGGTACGGGGAGGACCTCGTCTACAAGATCGAGGGCGGCAAGCGGATCCCCCGCCAGGAGTATCTGGACAGGGCGGACGAGGTGTTGGGGGCGGGGGGACTGATCTCGGCGACGTGGGAGGACGTGAAGAGGGTCCGGTATCCGAGGAAGGTGCGGGAGCTGGGGCAGTTGGAGGCCAAGGCGGTCGAGCTCCAGCTCTACGACCCGCTGAACATTCACGGGCTCTTGCAGACCCCGGAGTACGCACGCGGGTTGCTCCTCATGAGGCGTCCCGCGTACACCGAGGACGAGGTGGAGCGGTTCATCTCGGCACGGGTGGCCCGTAAGGCCGTATTCGAGCGGGACCCGGTGCCCGAACTCAGCTTCGTCCTGGAGGAGTGGGCCCTTCGACGTCCGCTCGGAGGACGCGAGGTGCTGCGCCGGCAGCTTGAACTCCTCCTGGAGACAGCGCAGTTGCGGAACGTCGAGCTTCAGGTGATGCCGATGGATCGCGAGGAGCACGCAGGAACGGACGGCGGCATCGAGGTGTTGAAGTTCGCCGACGGCGCCGCGGTGGGACGGTCACCGGTGGTGGCCGGTGGGCGGCCGGTCTCTGAGCCCAGGCAGCTCCGTATCCTTGAACTGCGGTATGGCATCATCCGGGCCCAAGCTCTCACGCCCCGTGAGTCGGCGGCCTTCATCGAACAACTGCTGGGGGAAAGATGATCCGTGACACCTCGGCCGGGGACGCCTCCGATCTCGCGTGGTTCAAGAGCAGCTACAGCAGCAGCAGCGAGGGTGACTCTTGCGTGGAGATCGCGCTGGACTGGTTCAAGAGCAGCTACAGCAGTGGCAGTGAGGGCGATTCCTGCGTCGAAGTCGCGGTAGCCCCCCGAACCATCCACGTCCGTGATTCCAAGTGCACCGGCACCGGTCCCCGGCTCGCGCTCACGCCGCAGGCCTGGGCCGACTTCGTGCCGTACGTGTCCGGGGCGCCCCGGATCTGACCCGCCCCCGGCGTTCGCGGGAACGCGGAGGGGGTTTTCGGGGGCCGCCCGCTTGCGGGGCGGCATCGGCGTGGGTGGGCGGGGCACCCGGAGTCCGTCGCGCGGTACCTTCATCGTCACGCCGATGAGGAGAACCAACGTGAGCAAGTTCGTGCGGCCCGCAACCGAGGGCACCGACCCGTTCGGGACCGCCCGTCTCAGGCGGGGTGTGCTGGACGCCTGGGCGACCAGCCCGGCGCGGTTCCGCGAGGACGCCAACGCCGAGGAGGACCTCGTACTCGGCGGATACCGGGACCGCCTGGTCGTCGAACTCGCTCAGAACGCCGCCGACGCCGCCGCCAGGTCCGACACCCCCGGCCGTCTCCGGCTCACTCTCCGTGACGGCGCGCTCGTTGCGGCGAACACCGGCGCTCCCCTCGACGCGACCGGCGTCGAGTCGCTCTCCACTCTGCGCGCCTCCGCGAAGCGGGACACGCACTCCGCCGATACCGCCGTCGGCCGTTTCGGCGTTGGCTTTGCGGCGGTCCTCGCGGTGACCGACGAGCCCGCCGTGGTGGGCCGGCACGGCGGCGTGCGCTGGTCCCTCGCCGAGGCCCGCGACCTGGCCTCCGAGACCGCGGGACACAGCCCCGGCCTGGGCGAGGAGATCCGCCGCCGCGACGGTCATGTGCCCCTGCTCAGGCTGCCGTTCGCCGCCGAGGGCACCGCCCCGGACTCGTACGACACCGCCGTGATCCTGCCCCTGCGGGACCCCGCCGCGCAGGATCTCGCCGAGCGCCTTCTCCAGAACATCGACGACGCGCTGCTCCTCGCGCTGCCCGGCCTCGAAGAGGTCGTCGTCGAGATTGGTGACGACGAAGTCCGTACGCTGCGCCGCCGCCCCGACGAGCACGGCGCCGTCATCGAGGACTCCCGCGACGGCACCACCCGCTGGCGCACCGTCTCCCGCCACGGCTCCCTCGAACCCGACCTGCTCGCCGACCGCCCCGTTGAGGAACGGCTGCGCCCGCACTGGTCGGTGACCTGGGCCGTCCCCGTGGACGCCGACGGCGCCCCGGCCCGCCCCCGCACCAGCCCCGTCGTGCACGCGCCCACGCCCAGTGACGAACCTCTGGGCGTACCCGCGCTGTTGATCGCCTCCCTGCCGCTGGACCCGACCCGCCGCCACGCCGCTCCCGGCCCCCTCACCGGCTTCATCGTGGAGCGCGCGGCGGACGCGTTCGCCGAACTGCTCGCCGCCTGGCGGCCGGTGGACACCGGGATCATCAACCTGGTGCCCGGTCCGCTCGGCAAGGGCGAACTGGACGGCTCCCTGCGGCAGGCGATCCTGGAACGGCTGCCGCGCACCGCGTTCCTGCCGCCCGCCGCCGCGCCGGGCGCCGCCCCGGAGACCCCCGCCGACTGGCCCGACACGGACATCGACCCCGGCATCGACACCGGTATCGGATCCGTGGAGAACCCGGCGGCCCTGCGTCCCCGTGACGCGGAGATCGTCGAGGGCGTCGGTGCCGAGACCGTCCGGGTGCTCGCCGAGGTGCTGCCCAGCCTGCTGCCCGGCGGGCTCGAACGCCGCGCGGAACTGCGCACGCTGGGCGTCGCCAGGGTCCCGCTCACCGAGGCCGTCGACCGGCTGGCCGGCCTGGAGAAGGACCCGGTCTGGTGGCGGCGGCTGTACGACAGCCTCGCCGGTGTCGACCCCGACCGGCTCTCCGGACTGCCCGTGCCGCTCGCCGGCGGCACCTCGCAGGCGTTCGGTTCCGGGGGAGGACGTACGACCATCGGCCCCCGGCACGTGCTGCTGCCGCTGCCCGGCGACACCGAGTCCGCCGCGGCGCCCGAGACCCTCGCCCGCCTGGGGCTGAAGGTCGCCCACCCGGACGCCGCCCACCCGCTCCTGGAGAAGCTCGGCGCCCTCCCGGCCACCCCCCGCGCGGTCCTCACCACCCCGCAGGTGCGTGCCGCCGTCGCCGCCTCGCTCGACGACGAGGGCGGAGTCTGGGACGACGACGCCCCGGACGCCGAGGAGTTGGCCGACACCGTCCTCGCGCTCGTGCGCGCCGCGGCTCTCGAACCGGGCGACGAACCCTGGCTCGGCGCCCTCGCCCTCCCCGACGAGGAGGGCGAGTTGGTGCCCGCGGGCGAACTGGTTCTGCCCGGCAGCCCGTTCGCCCAGGTCATGCGCGAGGACGAACTCGCCTTCGTGGACGCCGAACTGGCCGACCGCTGGGGCGAGCAGCCGCTGGCCGCCTGTGGAGTCCTCGCGAACTTCGCCCTCGTACGCGCCACCGACGTCGTCCTCGACCCGGACGAACTGGAGCCGCGCGACTCCGACTTCGCCGAGCCGGACGACGCGGGTCTCCTCGACGCCGTGGACGTCTGGAGCGAGGACGTCCTCGACCGGCTGCCCGACACGCCCGTGCCGCCCGTCGCCACCGAGATCGTCGCCGTACGGGACCTGGATCTCGTGGACGACGAACGCTGGCCGCAGGCGCTCGCCCTGCTGTCCAGGCCGCCACTGCGGGACGCCCTCACCCAGCCGGTGCGGCTGCTGCTCCCGGACGGGACGCACGAGACCGTACGGTCCTACACCGCCTGGTGGTTGCGTGGGCACCCCGTCCTGGACGGCCGTCGCCCGGCCGGCCTGCGGTCCGCCGGCGGCGACCCGCTCCTTCACGGGCTCTACGACGCCGCCGACGCGAGCGGCTTCGAGGACGAGCAGGTGCTGCGGGCACTGGGCGTACGGACCTCGCTGGCCGCGCTCCTCGACGAGCCCGGCGGCGCGGCCGAACTCCTGGACCGCCTCGCCGACCCCGACCGCGAGGTGTCCGGCGCCCAACTGCACGCCCTCTACAGCGCCCTGGCCGACCTCGATCCGGAGCAGGTGACCCTGCCGGACGAGTTGCGGGCGGTGGTCGACGGTCGGGTGACCGTCGTGGACGCGGCCGACGCCGTGGTCGTCGACTCACCCGACCTGCTCCCCTTCACCGGCGGCGTGCCACTGCTCCCGGTCCGGCCCGCCCGCGCCGCCGAACTCGCCGAGCTGTTCCAGGTACGGCGGCTCAGCGAGTCGGTGACGGGCGAGGTCGACTCCGAGGGCGTCGAGCACGACGTACCGGAGCCGGTACGGGTACTGCTCGGTCCCGGCACCCCTTCGACATACATCGAGCACGAGGAACTCGTCGTAGACGGAGTCGAGTTGGACTGGCGCCGCACCCGCGACGGCGTACTCCACGCCGCCACCCTGGAGGGCGTAGCCGCCGCCCTGGCCTGGACCGCCGCCCAGTGGCCCCGCCGCTTCGAGGTCGCCGCCCTCCTGGAGGACCCGTCCCGCACGGAGGAACTGGAACGGGACCGCTGGTTCGACTGAGAGCTGTACGGATGAGAGGCCGCCCCATCGCTGAGATGCCGGTGGGGCGGCTCTTTCGTCTATTCCCAGAGATGCTTGGACATCGCTGCGTACCGCGTGTACATCCGTCCCAGATCCTGGGGATCGTTCCGCACGTCCAGGAACTCAAGGAGAAGCGCGAACAGATGCTCCACGGCTTGGCGGTGCTGGTCCGGGGTCAGGTGGTCTGTTCGCTTCCAGTCGTTGAGGCGCATGTCGGGGAACAGGTCCAGGAGGACGAGCTGATGCCAGTAGGCGCTGCTGCGCTCGTTCTGGCGGACGACCAGCCACTCGATGAAGCCGCGCAGCAGTCCGTTCGACCTGCCGACGTCGAGTCCCATGAGGAACATGACCGTCGGGTAGTAGGTGCCGTTCAGGCCGTATTCCTCATAATGATCACGGATATCCTGAATGGTCTGCTTGTCGGTCATTAGTCTCCGAACCCGAAATTGATGTTGTCGTGGTTGGACCACTGCGCCTTGTACTCGGCGATTGTGTCGCCGCCCCGTCCGGTCCAGGCGTCATAGACCCGACCGTTAAGGACCACGACCACGTGGTGGTACCAGCCCGCGTCCACCCCTCGGTACCGGGGAAGTATTCTTTGGGTCACCGGCTTGATGGTGACGATCTCGCCGTCTCCGAGGCTCTTCCTGATCTTATCGGCACATACTTCGCAGCCAAAGGAGTCCTTGATTTCGTCAACACTTCGAGGCAGCCCCGGAACATCGTGCTCCCCACAAGGCACCCCGCTCGACGCGGCCACCGCACTCGTGGTGAAGCTCGCCGGGATCGTCGTGGTCAGCGATGCCCCGTCTACGACTTTGCAGCCGCGCTTCAGCAGCTTCAGCTCGTCATACGCCCGCTCCAGCGACTTGAGTTTGCTGCTGAGGAGGGCGTCGACGGCAAGACTCTTGCAACTGTCGAAGTCCTTGTTCTGCAAGCACTTCTCGAGTTCGCCGAGGCCCAGGAGCTCCTTCTCGATGTTCCAGAGGTCCTCCATGGCGTCGCCGAATTCCTTGCCGTGCGCCACGATGTCGCAGTAGACCTCCTGGTGCTGGCACCAGCGGGCGAAGCCCTGCGGGTCACACGGGATGTACCCCTGCTGGCAGCGGTACATTTCGGCGGCGCTGGGCCCGTTCTCGGCCTCCTCCTTGGCCTTGACGGCGGCCTTGCGCCGCGCCTCTTCCTCCTCGCGGTACTTCTTGACCGCGACGGTGAAGGCGTTGGTGGCCGCCTCGAGCGCGGCGGCGGCATCCTTGCCCGCCGCGACCGCTGATTCGCGGGCGTCCTCGGCGTAGTACGCCGCGTTGGACGCGGAAGCCTGTGCCGCCTCGGAGGAGAGCGTGGCATCTGCAGCGGACCGGGCCGCGTTGGCGGCGGAGACGTCCGCGCGGTTCGCGGCGTCCCGTGCCGTCTTGGCCGATGCGGCGGCCTGGGCCGCGGATGCCTCGGCGTCCTTCGCGTACTGGTCGGCCTGCTCGGCGTAGTCCTCGGCCTCGGCCGCGGAGGCGTTGGCCTTCTGGGCCCACTGATTGGCCTCGGCGGCCGCCTTGCGAGCGGTGGCGGCGACCTTCTGAGCGGTTGCCGCGTTCTGCTGGGCGGTGGCCGCGATCTTCGCCGCGTCGGAGATCAGCTTCTGGACCTGGGCCGTGTGGGTGGCGGCCAGGTAGTCCTTGCGCTGCGCCTTGTACTGGCCGACGGCAACGAATGCGTGCAGCGCCTGGGGCGAGCCTTCCAGGGCGACCCGGGCCGCCGACCTCACCTCAGGGCTGCCACTGCCGATCAGCTGCACGGCCTTGACCCGCTCGTCCTGGGTCCGTGCGCTGTACTGCGTTCCGACCAGGAACTCGCTGTATTTCTTCGGATCGTTCGTGGCGAGGGCTTTGCGGCCGGCCTCTACGAGGATGGGACCGGCATCGGCGAGAACCTGCGCGATGGCGATGCGCATGCCCTGAGCGCCGACCTGGTACTGACCGTTGTCGACGAACTCGCTGATGGCGGTGGCGTCCCCGTCGAGGGCGACCTCGGCCGCGTCGCGCACGGCCTTGTCCGCGCTCTCTTCGGCGAGACGTTCGACGTAAGCGCGCTCGTCCTGCTCTTCGGCGGTCTTCCAGCCATTACGGAGGTAGTCGAGGACGACCTCGTCGGGTCCACTCAGAGCGGCCTCGGCCGCGCCACGGCCCCACGCCGTGCCGTTCTTCATCACCAGGACGGCCAAGTCCCGGCCCTGGTCGGCGACGGCCGCGAGGTCGGCGCCGGGCTTCGCTGCCTCGGCGACCAGTCGGTCCCGTTCGACGTTCCGGTCGTTCGTGCCCTTCTCACGCTCGGTTTGCGCAGCGACGCGGGCATCGTTCGCGGCCTTGTCGTCCTTGGACCGCTCTACGCCCTCATTGGTTCGGACCAGTAGTTCCTCGGTCTCGACCTCACGGGAGAGGGTGTAGATCTCCTGGGCCTTGACCACGGCGGCGGAGGCCGCGTTCGCGGCAGTGCTGGCGGCGCCCGCGTGCTGGGTGGACCTGGTGGCGGCTTGTGCCGAATCACCCGCGTGATCGGCGGCGTCTCTGGCGGCTGCTGCGGCGTTCTTCGCATGCGTGGCTGCTGACCTGGCGGCATCCCGTGCCTCACGGGCCGCGGTGGCTGCCTTGCGGGCCAGGCTCTCGGCCGCGGCCGCGGCTCGGTTGGCTTCGCTCGCATGGCGCTTGGCTGTCGCCGCCGCGGCACGCGCCTCGGCAGCTGCGGAACTCGACTGACCGGCGTAGTTACCGGCTTCGATCGCGGCGTCGGCGGCTGCGTTCGCATTGGCGCCTGCGCTCGCCGCCGAGTGGGCGGCGTCGCCTGCCGCGTCGGCAGCCTTGGCCGCCTCGTCGGCCGCGTCCGCGGCCAGGGTGGCTCCTGCGGCGGCCTTGTCGGCGTCCTCGGCCGCGGCACGGGCCGCGTTCGCATTCTTGGCGTCGACCGCGGCGTCCGCGGACGCGTTGCGGGCACGCGAGGCAGCCTGGGAGGCACCGGCCGCTGCGGCAGCCGCTTGAGCGGCCGCGTTGGCAGCCACACGTGCTGAGTTGTTCGCGGCACTGGCCGCGTCGATCGCGCGTTGCGCAGAGGCGGCGGCCTGGGACGCCGCGGTAGCGGCCCGCTTGGCGGCGCGGGCGGCCTTGTCGGTGTCGTCCTTGGCGGCCTTGGCCTCTGCCTCGGCTTCCTGCGCGGCTGCCTTGGCCAGCTCCGAGGCCTTCACGGCCTTCGCGGACTCTGTCTTGGCGGCGGCGGTCTGCTCGGCGGCCTGCCGTCCCGCTTCCTTTGCCTGCGCGGCGAGTTCGGCGACGGTGGCGTGTTCCTGGTCCTTGGCCCGTGCTACGAACTGTCCGACCTCGAGAAACTCCCGGATGTCCGTGGCGGTGCCGCTGATAGCGATGCGCCCAGCCGCTCGCACGTTGGTGCCGCCCACGCTGATGATCTGCGTGAGCTGGACACGTGCGTCCTGCTCACCCTGGAAGTACCGGCCCTCCGCCAGGAACTTCCTGACGTCTTCGGCCGTGCCGTTCAGCGCGGCCCTTCCGGCGTCCTGGACGTTCGGCCCGCTGGTGTCGATGATCTGGGCGACGCGGATCCGGTTGTCCTGCCGCATCGGGGCTTCCCAGCCCCAGCTGACGAAGGCCTGCAACTCCTCCGGGGTTCCGGAGAGCGCCCCACGAGCCGCAGTCAGCAGTTCCGGGCCCCCGACAGAAGCCAGTTGGACTGCCGTCACCCGCTCGTCCTGGAAAGCCAAGCCGTCCGCAACGGCGAGGAAGTTCTGTACATCGGTGTCGCTGCCGGTCAGTGCCGCTTCGGCGGCTGCCCTGACGCCGGGACCGCCTGCCCTCCAGTAATCGACAACCAGGCCACGGTCCGCGGCTGTGACCACAGCCTGGTTGGCACCCCGGACACTTGCCTGCGAGCTGTAGGCGGCCTCGGCCGGCGCAGCGCCCAACAGGCCGACGGCGAGGGCGAGCGGTAACAGACTCAGTACAGCCCTCCGCAGGACACCTGTCGTTTTCCCCGCGGTATCGAGCTGGTCAGTTCTTCGATTCACTGAACACCCGTCTCGGTAATCGGCGGCGACCCGTGAAAGGCAAGTCGCCGAATGTCGACGGGTAAGCATAGCTTTTATTATTCGTTGCGCGAGCGGATATTTGATCGTGCACAGTTGAGGTGATATGGGGTTTTTGGGAAGGCTTGAATGGCTCTTTTGGGGTGGCCGGTAAATACCTGTTGACGCTGACTAGGGCTATGCATACGCTATGCCTTGACTTTTCCCGGTGATGTTGGCCTGACCAGCGCATATCTCTTCCGGGCCTACTCTTTTGGGGGTGAGTGAAGGCCTGGACGTACGCTCGCGCGGCTGGCTGATCGGGGCGTATATGGCGACCGAGAGTGGTCGCGCCCTTGCGTTTTCTGCCTTCCAGTAAACATCCTGGCGGGGGCCTTGCGATGCGAGGAGCCGTGCCGGAAAGGATCTCCTGATGCCTTTTCATGCTCGAAAACTAATGGTCTCCGGAATCGTGGCAGCGTGTGCCACGCTAACGGGAATTTCTGTGGCCTCTGCCGATGACCCGCCGCAGTCCCAGGTGGACGAGAATCCGCCTGCCGCGGTCGAGGAATACGGTTATCCCGGGGCAGATCGAATTCTGGCCGACGAAGGAATCAAGTTGAAGAAGGGCGACGGACGCATCCTGCTGGTCGACTGCGACCAGGCTGCTCAGCAGATCCGCGTGCTGAGTGTCGGGGACCCCACCGTTGGCCGCAAGGACGTGTACTGCTTCAAGGCCCTTGGCGAAACCGGCCGACTCACGCTGGAACTCCCCAGAGTGATCGCCGTGGAGACCATGGACCATCCGGTCCGAGCCGACCTCACGGCCAACGGCGAGACCACGTCGGTCATTGTCGAGAAGGATGGATGGGCTTCTGTCGGTGAAGGGGTCTTCGGGGGCGCCAGGGCGGTACTCGTCGAACTCATAGTGACCGGCTGACCTTGCTCGATCCACCGGTCGGTCCCGGCCTCGTTGCCGTACATCGACGGTGGGAGGCGCCCTTCCCTCCTCTCTTTGCGGGGCCTGTGCCCCGTCCGGACAGACTTTGATGCGAGGCACAAGTGAATGACACCCGTCCGCGCAAAACGCGCACAGTGTGGGCCACCGGACTGACGGCAGCCGGGTTGGTCACCGGCCTGTTGGCCGCGGCCCCGGCTCAATCCGTCGTCGGCGATCAGGTCGCCGATGGCAAGGATCAGTTCGCGGTGAAGCTGCACATCGCCATGGGTTCCGAGAAAGAGCGCAGTTGCTCTGGCACCCTGGTCGACCAGCAGTGGGTTCTCACCGCCGCGAGCTGCTTCGCCGCCAACCCCCAGCAGGCGACTTCGCTCACTCGGGGCGCACCGCCTTTCCTCGCCGTAGTGGCTGCCGATGGTATAAAGCCCTCCCTCGGAGCTCAGTTGAAACAGGGAGTCCGCGAGATCGTGCCCTACCCTGGCCGCGATGTCGTGATGGCGCGTCTGGGCGACTTGACCACCCCCATTGACCATCTCGACGGGCCGTTCCCCGAGATCCGGTCCGCTGCCGTCAGTGGCGCCACCCCGGCCCAGGGGGACGAGTTGAGGGCGATCGGATACGGCCGCACGCACTCGGAATGGATCCCTGAGCGCGCCCACACCGGTTCCTTCGGAGTGGACCTGGTCAACCCCACCACCCTCGCGATCTCGCCCGCATCGAGTGGCGCCCTGTGCAAGGGGGACGCCGGAGGCCCGGTGCTCAACTCCAGCGGCCAGGTCACCGCTGTCGTGTCTGCATCCTGGGACGGCGGATGCTTCAACTCTGATGAGACTCGCACTGGTGCCGTCGCCACCCGTGTCGATGACATCGCGGACTGGGTGCAGCAGGTCCGGCTCAGCTTCCGTCAGCAGCACATCACCGGCGTCATGACCGGCGGCGACTTCAACGGGGACGGTATCGATGACGTTGCTTCGCTGATGGAACCTGACTATGGCGAGGTTTTCCATGGACGTCCGGACGGCACTCTTCAGTTCGGGGCCTCCATGGCAACCGTCATACGGGGCGATCAGAAGGCACTCGTCGCCGGTGACTTCGATGCTTCACAGGGCGCTGAAGTGATCTCAGGTGACAGCACCGGTGAACTCATCCTGTCCAGCCGTCACGCCTGGGCTGTGGGCGTATGGAAGCGGACCCTGCTGTGGACCGACGCGACCTGGAAGGACGGCCTGCCCGCCGCACGCCTCCGGACAGGCACCGCCGCGCGCGACACCTTGGTCTTCCAGTGGCCCGATGGCTCCCTCTACAGCTACAAGCGGGATGCCGCCGGCAACCTGGTCAACCAGAAGAACACGCTGTCGTCGACCAAGTCGTGGAAGAAGAGGCTCATCACCACGGCCGACTTCACCGGCGACGGCCGGGACGACATCGCCGCGGTCGCTACCGACGGAGCGCTGCACCTCTATGCGGGCAAAGCCGATGGCACCTTCGACTTCGGCACCGGCCGTTCGATGTGGTCCGAGAAAAGGTGGGGCACCGTGCGTTCTGTGCTCGGCGGTGACTTCAACGGAGACGGCCTGGCAGACCTCGCTGCCCTGGAGGCCAACGGCGACCTGGTTCTGTACGCGGGCGACGGCAAGGGCGTGCTGTCGGCGGGCAAGTCCATGTGGCCGACGGTGTAGCGCCACTCACGAATTCTCCGCGGAGTCGTACAACTATTCGCCTGCGCTGTGGATCTGATCAACCGGGTCAACAGACTCCACGATCACTTGGGCCCCGTACGTGACCACGAAGGCATGTGGACTGACGCGCGGCGGGGCCCCTTCTCCACTTGGGGAACACACATGCGCATGCGCGCCACCGTGGCCGCCCTCTCGGGCGCCCTGGTCCTCTCCGCTTTCGCCGTCCCGGCCGCGGAGGCCTCCGATTCTCCGGTCTCCAGCAAGGTGGCCCTGAGTTCGGTCGGCGCCACGGCTGCCGTCGCCGATCTCGACGTCACCTTCTCCAGCATCAAGGTCAACAACGGCAAGTCGATCGTTGTCGGTGCCACCGGCGAGGTCTCCGTGCCGGTCACCTACAGGCTGACTCACGACGCCGGCCTCGACGCCGGCGAGAACAGCCTTGCCAGCGCTCCGTTCATCTATCGCGGAGGCACCTCGCCGCTGACGGCGCCCTATGGCTTCAGCAGTGACGACGTGGCGAACTGCACCGAGGTCTCCACCACCGTTCTCAACTGCTCGGCCGTGATCTACATCAGTCCGTCCAAGGAATTCCTGCCGAGTTCTCAGGCAGGCACCTGGAAGACGGGTGGCCTCGCCGCCGCAGCAGACGGAAGCACGAAGATCCAGGGCGATGTCGGCACCGTCAAGGTTCTGCGCACCGCCAAGCTCACGGTCAACGCGGCCCCGGAGCCGGTGAAGAAGGGCAAGACCATCACCGTCACCGGCAAGCTGACCCGAGCGAACTGGGACACCAACACCTATGGCGGCTACGGCAGTCAGTCGGTGGTGCTGCAGTTCCGCAAGAACGGCACCACCAACTACACCAATGTCAAGGGCATCAAGTCCACTTCGACGGGCGCCCTGAAGACCACGGTCACCGCCTCCACCGACGGCTACTACCGCTTCACCTACGCGGGTTCGGCGACCGCCGCGTCGGCCGCAGTCGCCGGTGACTACGTAGACGTGCAGTAGGAACGCGCCCCACGGCGGGGCCGCATCGACAAGCGGCTCCGCGGTGTGGCGCGGGCCCGGCCACAACGGCAGCCCAGTCGGCACTCGGTCCTCTCAGCCGGCCGAGCGCTAAGCGGAAGCGCGGCGGCCCACCCACCTCCAAGCGAGTTCCAGGGTGGCCGCCGCCACCGCGGCGATACCCACCGCGAGCCACGGCATCGTCACGCCGACCAGTTTCAGCGCGAAGAAGTCCTGGAGCCAGGGCACGACGAGCACCAGCAGGAACCCGGCGCCCATGGTCGCGACGAGGGCGATCCGCCACCAGGTGTAGGGGCGGGCGATGATCGCCAGTACCCACATCGAGATCAGGAAGAGCGTGAGTGTCGCGGCACTCGTCTCCGCGCCCAACGCGTCGGTGCCGGTGTAGTGGTGACGGGCGATCAGGTAGGTGACGAAGGTCGCCACCGCCGCGATCACGCCTCCGGGGATCGAGTACCGCATCACCCGCCGTACGAAGTGGGGCCTGGCCCGTTCCGTGTTGGGGGCGAGGGCGAGGAAGAACGCCGGGACGCCGATCGTCAGCGTGGACAGCAGGGTCAAGTGGCGCGGCAGGAAGGGGTATTCGACCTGCCAGCACACCACCAGGATGGCCAGCAGCACCGAGTAGACCGTCTTCACCAGGAACAGGGTCGCCACCCGGGTGATGTTCCCGATGACCCTGCGGCCCTCCGCGACCACCGAAGGCAGCGTCGCGAAGCTGTTGTTGAGCAGCACGATCTGCGCCACGGCCCGGGTCGCCTCGGAGCCCGACCCCATGCTGACCCCGATGTCGGCGTCCTTGAGGGCCAGTACGTCGTTCACGCCGTCGCCGGTCATCGCCACGGTGTGGCCGTTCGACTGCAACGCGCCCACCATGTCCCGCTTCTGCTGCGGGGTGACGCGGCCGAACACCGTGCCCTGATCCAGCGACTTCGCCATCTCCGCCTGGTCGGCGGGCAGATGGCGCGCGTCCACCACCGCGCCGCTGAGCCCGAGCTTCCCGGCCACCGCGCCCACCGACACCGCGTTGTCGCCGGAGATGACCTTTGCGCTGACGTCCTGTTCCTCGAAGTACCGCAGGGTGTCCGCCGCGTCCGGGCGCAGCCGCTGTTCGAGGACGACGAGGGCGGTGGGGCTCGCGCCCACCGTGACGTCGGGATCGTCGAGGTCCCGGTCGGCCCGGGTCAGCAGCAGCACCCGCAGCCCGGCCTCGTTCAGCCGCTCGGTCTCGGCGAGCGCCGGGTCCCCTTCGGCCAGCAGCACGTCGGGGGCGCCCAGCAGCCAGGTGCTCGACTCGCCGTCGTCCTCGCTGAAGGACGCCCCGCTGTACTTGCGTGCCGAGGAGAAGGGGAGCGACTCCGTGCAGCTCCAGTCGCCGCTGTCCGGGTAGGCGTCGATGATCGCCTGGAGGGAGGCGTTCGGCCGCGGGTCCGACGCACCGAGCGCGCCGAGGACCGTACGTACGTACGTCTCGTCGCCGTCACCCAGCGGGCGCACCTCGGTGACGTCCATGCCGCCCTCGGTGAGCGTGCCCGTCTTGTCGAGGCAGACGGTGTCGACGCGGGCGAGCCCCTCGATCGCCGGCAACTCCTGCACCAGACACTGTTTCCGGCCAAGCCGGATGACGCCGATCGCGAAGGCGACGGAGGTGAGGAGCACCAGGCCCTCCGGGACCATCGGCACGATCCCGCCCACCGTGCGGGCGACGGAGTCCTTGAAGTCGTTCTCCTTCACCACCAGTTGGGTGATGACCAGGCCGATCGCGCTCGGGATCATCATCCACGTCACGTACTTGAGGATCGTGGAGATACCCGTGCGCAGCTCGGAGTGGACGAGCGTGAACCGTGAGGCCTCCTCGGCGAGCTGCGCCGCGTACGCCTCCCGTCCCACCTTCGTCGCCGTGAACGCGCCCCCGCCGGCCACCACGAAACTGCCCGACATCACCTGGTCGCCCGGCTGCTTGACCACCGGGTCGGCCTCACCGGTGAGCAGCGACTCGTCGATCTCCAGGCCTTCGGCCTCCACACAGGCGCCGTCCACGACGATCTTGTCGCCCGGCCCGATCTCGATCAGGTCGCCGAGCACGATCCCGGAGGTGCTGACCTCGGCGGCGACCCCGTCCCTGCGGACGGTCGGCTTGGCCTCGCCGATCACCGCGAGTGAGTCCAGGGTCTTCTTGGCCCGCCACTCCTGGATGATGCCGATCCCGGTGTTGGCGAGGATCACGTACCCGAACAGGCTGTCCTGGAACGGCGCCACGAACAACATGATCAGCCAGAGCACGCCGATGATGGCGTTGAACCGGGTGAAGACGTTGGCCCGGACGATCTCCCCCACGGAGCGGCTGCTGCGCACGGGTACGTCGTTCACCTCGCCGCGCGCCACCCGCTCGGCCACCTCGGCGGCGGTCAGCCCTCGCGCCCGCCCGGAGGCGGCGGGTATGGGCACGGGGTGAACGGGATCGAGTTCGGCACCCGCGTCGATGTGCGTCATGCGTCCGACGGTACGTGCGGAAATACGGCTTCACCCGCCGAGTGCCCCAAAGATCCGACCAGGGGAGGACGGGGGGCGGCGGTCAATGATGCCGTGGGTGTAGGGGGAGCCCGGTCACTCCGCCGGAGAGTCGACGCCGGGCGGGTCGGTGCGGGCCCGGAGCGCCGCGTCCCGTGCGATGGCCGCCTCCCGGCCCCGGGCGTACCAGATGCCGATCAGGCCGAGTCCCGTGCCGACCAGGCACGTCCACACCCACCAGGTGTGCCCGTGGTCGTCGAACCAGCCGTAGAACGGCAGCTGCGCCACGAAGAGGACGAACCAGAGGATCGTGCCGCCGGTGACTGTGGCGACCACGGGACCCTCAAGGGGCTCCGGCGCCTCGTGCTTGGGGGTCCACTTCGCCATGGGGACAGCTTACGAGCATGCCTTGCGGGGCTTCGCGCAGGCCGGTCACCGGCTTTTTACCGGCCTTGTATACCAAGGGTCTACGCGCGGAGATGGCGATTTAGGACTCATATGTTCATACTGAAACCGCCTGAGTCTGGCTCTTTCTGTTCGTACGAAACACCAATGGAAACACTCAGGAAACCCGTTGGTGATCACGCGACGGCCAGACTCGATCACGTTCCCAGCCCGGCGCCGTCCCGCCCGGCGCCCACCGGCCCGCAGGGCCCCCGCACGTATGAGGTCACGCATGTCCACCTCGGCCCTCACCAAGGCGACCGACCCGGAACAGCCGGAACCCCGGCCCGGCCAGGGCGCCCTGGACCGCTACTTCAGGATCTCCGAGCGGGGCAGCACGCTGTCCCGCGAGATCCGCGGCGGGTTCGCCACCTTCTTCGCGATGGCCTACATCATCGTGCTGAACCCAATCATCCTGGGCAGCGCGAAGGACATGTACGGGCACCAGCTGGACAACGGCCAGCTGGTCACCGCGACCGCCCTCACCGCGGCCCTGACCACGCTCCTGATGGGCGTCATCGGCAACGTGCCGATCGCGCTGGCCGCCGGACTCGGCGTGAACACCGTCGTCGCCCTCCAGCTCGCCCCGCGGATGTCCTGGCCGGACGCCATGGGCATGGTGGTCCTCGCGGGCCTCGTCGTGATGCTCCTGGTCGCCACCGGCCTGCGCGAGCGCGTCATGAACGCCGTGCCGCTGGGCCTGCGCAAGGCCATCTCGATCGGTATCGGCCTCTTCATCATGCTGATCGGCCTGGTCGACTCCGGCTTCGTCTCGCGCATCCCGGACATCGCGCAGACCACCGTCCCGCTCCAGCTCGGCGGCGACGGTCACCTCAACGGCTGGCCCGTCCTGATCTTCGTCCTCGGCACGCTGCTCACGCTCGCGCTGATGGTGCGCAAGGTGTCCGGCGCGATCCTCATCTCGATCGTCACGATGACCGTCCTCGCGGTGATCATCAACGCCGTCGCCAAGATCCCCTCCTGGGGTCTGACCACCCCGGAGTGGCCCGGCAACCCGGTCGCCACCCCCGACTTCGGGCTCGTCGGCAAGGTCAGCCTCTTCGGCGGCTTCGACAAGGTCGGCGTGCTGACCGGCGTCCTCTTCGTCTTCACCGTGCTGCTGTCGTGCTTCTTCGACGCGATGGGCACGATCATGGGCGTCAGCGACGAGGCCAAGCTGACCGACGCCCAGGGCAACATGCCCGGCATCAACAAGGTCCTCTTCGTCGACGGCATCGCGGTCGCCGCGGGCGGCGCCACCTCCTCCTCGGCCACCACCTGCTTCGTGGAGTCCACGGCGGGTGTCGGCGAGGGTGCGCGCACCGGCTTCGCGAACGTCGTCACCGGCGGGCTCTTCGCCGTCGCGCTCTTCCTGACCCCCGTCGCCACGATGGTCCCGTCCCAGGCGGCCACCCCGGCGTTGCTCGCGGTCGGCTTCCTGATCCTGTCCCACTCGATCAAGGACATCGACTGGGCGGACTACACGATCGCCATCCCGGCCTTCGTGACGATGCTGATGATGCCGTTCACCTACTCGATCACGAACGGCATCGGCATGGGCTTCATCACCTTCGTGGTGCTGCGGCTGGCGGCGGGACGCGGCCGTGACATCCCGGTCCCGATGTACGTGGTGGCGGCGGTGTTCGGCTTCTACTACCTGATGCCGGCGCTGGGCCTCACGTAGGCGGTCGTACGGGGTCACGTGACCGACCGGCTCACGTGACCCCGGCTCGCGTGACCGACCGGCTCACGCGGGCCCCCCGGCTCTCGTGACCACCGGCTCACGTGACCCCGTAGAACTTCTCCGTCTCGTCGACCGCGGTCTGGAACCGCTCGTCGAAGTCGTCGCGAACGAGCGTCCGGACCACATAGTCCTGGACGCTCATTCCGCGTTTGGCGGCGTGGTGTCGGAGCCGGTCGAGCAGCTCCCCGTCTATCCGCAGGCTGAGCACGCTGGTCCCCATGGAGTCGAGGGTCGCGGTACCCCGCCGGGTGAGGGGTCACTTTCCGGATCGGACTCACTCATATGAGTGACGTAAAGATTCGGTTTTCGGTTTCGCGGGCACCCGGGTGGTCTTTAGCGAGAGTAATGAGTTATGCTAAGGAACATGCCTGACCTCAACCATGGCGACGACGCTGCCGCCGTGAACTCCCTCCGCTCCGCGATCATGCGGTTGTCGCGTCGGCTCAAGCACCAGCGCGTCGACGAGTCGCTGAGCCCCACCGAGATCTCGGTGCTCGGCACCCTCGCCCGCTGTGGCAACGCCACGCCCGGTGAACTCGCCCGCAAAGAGCATGTGCAGCCCCCCTCGATGACCCGCATCGTCGCCCTGCTCGAAGCGAAGGGACTGGTCAGGCTGGAGCCGCATCCCGAGGACCGGCGCCAGAAGGTCGTCACGCAGACCGACAAGGCCGAGGCCATGCTCGAAGAGGCCCGCCGCAAGCGGAACGCGTGGCTGGCCGGACTCGCCGAGGTCCTCGACGAGGACGAGTGGGCCAAGCTCCGCGCCGCCGCCCCCGTCCTGGAGAAGCTCGCCCAGATCTGACCGAAGAAGTTTTCCTACGCCCAGGAGGCGAGCCCTTTTGAGTTCGGGACCCGGAGCAGACTCCGCCCCCGCACCTGCCACCCACGACTCTCCGCCCGCCCCCCGCACCCGCTCGTCGATGTTCAGCTCGCTCAAGGTCCGGAACTACCGCCTGTTCTTCATGGGCCAGGTCGTCTCCAACACCGGCACCTGGATGCAGCGCATCGCCCAGGACTGGCTGGTGCTGAGCCTGACCGGCTCCTCCGCCGCGGTCGGTATCACCACCGCGCTCCAGTTCCTGCCGATGCTGCTCTTCGGGCTGTACGGCGGTGTCCTCGTCGACCGGCTGCGCAAGCGCCCGACCCTGCTGGCCACCCAGGCGGCCATGGGCGTCACCGGCCTCGCGCTCGCCGTCCTGACGCTCTCCGGACACGTCGAGGTCTGGCACGTCTACCTGGCCGCCTTCCTCGTGGGCATGATCACGGTCGTCGACAACCCGGCCCGGCAGTCCTTCGTCTCCGAGATGGTCGGCCCCGACCAGCTGCAGAACGCGGTCAGTCTGAACTCCGCCAACTTCCAGTCCGCCCGCCTGGTCGGCCCCGCCGTCGCGGGCGTGCTGATCACCGGCGTGGGCACGGGCTGGGCGTTCCTCTTCAACGGCCTCTCGTTCGTCGCCCCCGCCGTCGGCCTGCTGCTGATGCGCACCCGCGAGCTGCACCTGGTCAAGCGCGCCCCGCGTGCCAAGGGCCAGCTCCGCGAAGGCCTGCGCTATGTCGCGAGCCGCCCCGAACTGCTCTGGCCGATCGTCCTCGTCGGCTTCATCGGCACCTTCGGCTTCAACTTCCCGGTCTGGCTCTCCGCCTACGCGGACGACATCTTCCACGCGGGCGCCGGTGCCTACAGCCTCTTCAACACCCTGATGGCGGTCGGCTCGGTGGCCGGCGCGCTGCTCGCCGCCCGGCGCGGCACGGCCCGCCTGCGTGTCCTGATCGCCGCCGCGGTGGCCTTCGGCGCCCTGGAGGTGGTGGCAGCCGCGGCGCCCTCGCTCTGGCTCTTCGCCCTCCTCATGGTCCCGATCGGCGTCTTCGGCCTGACGGTCAACGTCACCGCGAACACCTCGGTCCAGATGGCCACCGACCCCGCCATGCGCGGCCGGGTCATGGCCCTGTTCATGATGGTCTTCATGGGCGGTACGCCGCTGGGGGCGCCGCTGGTCGGCTGGGTCACCGACGCCTACGGCCCGCGGGTCGGCTTCGCCCTCGGCGGCCTGATCTCCACGCTCTCCGCGGTCACCATCGGCCTGGTCCTGGTCCGCATCGGCGGCCTGCGCCTCTCCCTCGGCTGGAACGGCGGTCACCCGCACGCCCGCTTCGTGCCGAAGGAGCGGCGGGAACCGCTGGCAGCGGCGGCGTGAGGCGGGCCCGTGCGCTGCCTGCGCTGCCTGCGAGGGTGAGGGCATGAGGCTCTTCGCGGCCGTGCTGCCGCCGGCGGACGTGGTGGACGAACTCGCCACGGCGGTCGGGGAACTGCACCGGCTGCCGGGCGCCGACGGGCTGCGCTGGACCGGCCGGCCCGGCTGGCACTGCACGCTCGCGTTCTACGGGGAGGTCGACGAGGAATCCGTTCCCGGCCTCTCGGAACGCCTTGCCCGCGCGGCCCACCGCACTCCCGCCTTCCCCCTCTCCCTGTGCGGCGGGGGCCACTTCGGCGGGCGGGCGCTGTGGGCGGGGGTGGCGGGCGAGATCCGTACCCTCCGCCTGCTCGCCGACCGCGCGGAGGCGGCCGGCCGGAAGGCGGGCGTCACCCTGGCGGACCACCGCCACTACCGGCCCCACCTCACGCTGGCCCGCGGCCGCTCCGACACCGCCTTCGACGCGTACGCCGGTGTCCTGGACGCCTTCGCGGGGCGCGAGTGGACGGTGCGGGAGCTGTGCCTCGTACGGAGCGAGCTGCCGAGGTCGGGGGTGCCGGGGGAGCGGCCCCGTTACGAGACGGTGCGGCGCTGGCCGCTGGGGGCGTAGCCGCTGTTCGGCGGTGCTTCGGGCAGGCGCCTGAAGGCAGCGGGCCGCGGCCCGTTAACCTCGACTCGTGAACCCGAAGACTCGTAACCGGATCATGGCAGGCGTGCTCGTGCTGATGTTCGTCGTGGTGGCGCTGGCGGCGGCGGTCGGCCAGTAGCCCGCCGCCGCCTCCCGCGCGTCGCCCCCGGAGGGGCTGGGTGACCAGCGCCCTCCAAGGTCAGAGGGGCTGGGTCACCAGGCGAAGGCCTCCGGAGAGGGGCCGGGGCCGGGGAAGATCTCGTCGAGCGAGGACAGCACGTCCTCGCTCAGCTCCAGCTCCACGGCGCGCAGCGCGGACGTGAGCTGTTCGGCGGTGCGCGGGCCGACGATGGGACCCGTGACGCCGGGCCGCGTCAGCAGCCACGCCAGGGCGGCCTCGCCGGGCTCGATCCCGTGCTTCTCCAGCAGGTCCTCGTACGCCTGGATCTGCGCCCGTGAGGTGGGGTTGGCGAGGGTGTCCGCGGCCCGGCCGCTCGCCCTGCGTCCGCCCTGGATCTCCTTCTTGATGACCCCGCCGAGCAGTCCGCCCTGGAGCGGCGACCAGGGGATGACCCCGAGGCCGTACTCCTGCGCGGCCGGGATGACCTCCATCTCCGCGCGCCGTTCGGCGAGGTTGTAGAGGCACTGCTCGCTGACGAGCCCGATGGTGTTGCCGCGACGCGACGCGATCTCGTTGGCCTGGGCGATCTTGTAGCCGGGGAAGTTGCTCGATCCCGCGTAGAGGATCTTTCCCTGCTGGACCAGGACGTCGATCGCCTGCCAGATCTCCTCGAAGGGGGTGGCGCGGTCGATGTGGTGGAACTGGTAGATGTCGATGTAGTCGGTCTGGAGCCGCTTGAGGCTGGCGTCCACGGCCCGCCGGATGTTGAGCGCGGAGAGCTTGTCGTGGTTGGGCCAGGGCTCGCCGTCGCCGGCCATGTTCCCGTGCACCTTGGTGGCGAGCACGGTCTTGTCGCGCCGCGCGCCGCCCTCGGCGAACCAGGTTCCGATGATCTCTTCGGTACGGCCCTTGTTCTCGCCCCAGCCGTACACGTTCGCCGTGTCGAAGTAGTTGATTCCCGCGTCCAGCGCCGCGTCCATGATGGCGTGGCTGTCGCTCTCGTTGGTCTGCGGACCGAAGTTCATGGTCCCGAGAACGAGCCGGCTGACCTTGAGTCCCGTGCGTCCGAGCTGCGTGTACTTCATGACTGCTAAGCCAACGACGTGGAGTGCGCTCTAGGCAAGGGCAGCTCGCGGCGGGCGGGGGCCGAGTGCGGGTCGGGCGCGGGTCGAGCGCGGGTCAGTCGCGGCCTAGGTGGGTGCCTTTGAGGTCCACGTCCGTGCCGAAGGTGGAATTTGCTTTCGCGGGGGAAGTGTGAGCACGAATTCGGGGTTTCGGGGCTGGTGTTGTGGGGTTCTGTGCTCACAGAAACCGTTGGGTAGTCAAGGGGAGAATTGCCACAGCGGGGCGGGTTAATTCGGGCCCGGGGGGTCGCCTGGGGGCTGTTACGGTTGGGGTTCGTCCCGGGACCGGGCCGTGCACTGTCGGTGCACCCGTCCTGGATTGCATGGTGAGCGTCGTGTGTCCACCGGTTCCGTACGCTCTGGCTTTCCCTCCGGCAATGGAAGTTGACTTTTCGGGTCGATTCCGTTCTCGGGAAATCGATTGAGTCCCTTTTCGGGTTCACAGCCCATTCTTTGGAGTATTCCCATGTCTGCTGACAGCACCGCTGTCATCGCCCCCGCGGGATCGGACACCGGCCCCGGTCACGCGTCCGGCGGGCGGCACCTCGGGCTCGCCCTGGTCGTGATCGCCGCCGCCCAGCTGATGGTGGTCCTCGACGCCACGATCACCAACATCGCCCTGCCCGCCATCCAGACCGACCTGGGGGTGTCGGACGCGAACCTGGCGTGGATCGTCAACTCCTACGCGCTCGCGTTCGGCGGTCTGCTGCTGCTCGGCGGCAAGGCCGGGGACCTGTTCGGGCGCAGGCGGATGTTCCAGGTGGGCATCGCGGTGTTCACGCTCGCCTCGCTGCTCGGCGGGCTCGCCCCCGGCGAGGGTCTGCTGATCGGCGCCCGCATACTCCAGGGCGTCGGCGCGGCCTTCGCGGCGCCCAACGCGCTGGCGCTGATCACGACCACGTTCCCGGAGGGCAAGCCGCGCAACGCGGCGATGGGCGTGTACGCCGGGATGGCCGGCATCGGCGCCACGGTCGGCCTGCTGCTGGGCGGCGTACTCACCGATGTCCTGGACTGGCGCTGGGTGTTCTTCGTCAACATCCCCATCGGCCTCGCCGTACTGGCCGGGACACGGACCCTCGTGGAGGCCGAACGCCACCACGGGCGGCTGGACGTTCCCGGCGCCGTCACCGGCACCGGCGGACTGATCACCCTGGTCTACGGAATCACCCGCGGCGGCGACCAGGGCTGGACCGACGGCCTCACGCTGGCCTCCTTCGGCGCGGCGGTCGTCCTGCTCGTCGCCTTCCTGTTCCTCCAGGCCCGGACCACGCACCCGATGATGCCGCTGCGGCTGTTCTCGGAGCGGAGCCGCTGGGGTTCCTACGCGACGATGCTGTTCATCGGCGCGGGCATGTTCGCCACCTTCTACTTCCTCACGCTGTACATGCAGTTGATCCTCGGCTACAGCCCGGTCAGGACCGGCTTCGGCTTTCTGCCGATCAGCTTCGGGATGGCGGCCGCCGCGGGCGTCAGCTCCAAGCTCGTCGCCCGGTTCGCGCCGCGCGTGATCGCCGGGCCGGGGCTGCTGGTGGCGGCCGTGGGCATGTGCTGGTTCGCGACGCTGGAGCCGGACTCCTCGTACGCGGGGCACGTCATGCCCGCCATGTTCGTCACGGCACTTGGCCTGGGCGCGACCTTCGTCCCGATGACGCTCGGCGCGGTCAGCGGTGTCTCCCACGACGACACCGGGGTCGCCTCGGCGCTCCTCAACACCGCCCAGCAGATCGGCGGCGCGCTCGGCCTCGCGATCCTCTCGACGGTCTCCACGTCGGCGGCGAACGGTGAACTCCCCGAGGCCGCCTCGTCCCTCTACCGGGGCCTGGCCACCGAGGACTTCACCCTGGTGGCGAAGGCAGGCGACGCGGTGACCCACGGCTACACGATGGCCTTCGCCGCCGCCGCGGTCCTGTTCCTGGCCGGCCTGCTGGTCACGGCCTTCGCCGTCAACGCGGGCAGGCAGCAGCACACGGAGGGCGCGGCCCCGGTCCACCTGGGCTGAGCCCGGCGCCCGACGGCTCAGCCGGAGTACGGCTCGCCCAGGTCCCAGGCCTGGTACATCGCCTCCGCGAACCCCGCCGCGATCCGGTGCTCGCCGTTCTCGTTCGGGTGGGTGCCGTCGTAGGTGTCGAAGGTGGTGTCGTACGACGGCGGGGACGCCAGGAGGAGGGGGGAGCGGGGTTCGTCGAGGTCGGCGACTGCCTTGGCGAGGAGTTCGTTGAAGGAGGCGACCTCGGCGGCGAAGGGGGCGTCCGTCTCGACGCGGACGTTCGGGATCACCGGGAGCACCACCATGCGGATGCGGGGGTTGGCGGCGCGGGCCTCCGCGACGAAGGCGCGGGCGTTGTCCGCCGTCTGGGCCGCGTTCGTGTAGAAGCCCAGGTCGATCAGGCCCAGCGAGACCAGCAGCACGTCGGCCCGCTGGGTCCGCACCGCCTCGCGGATCAGCGGGGTCAGGTGGATCCAGCCCTCGCCCCAGCCGGCGAGGTGGGCGCGGGGGAAGCCGGGGTCGGCGTACTCGTAGGAGTCGGGCGAGCCCGTCGCCTTGTCGTAGAGGGTCTCGCGCGGGCCGACGATCCGGAACGGCCCCGGGTACGTCTCGCGCAGGTGCTGCCACATCCGGTAACGCCATGTGTGTTCGCCGGCGCTTCCGATCGTCATGGAGTCGCCGACGGGCATGAACCTGAGCATTGGCTCATCATGAACGATGGCTGGGGGTGGCACGGACGGTGCGGATGTGAGTCCCGCCACGCCGACGGGCCCGAGTCCTGCCACGCCGGCGGGCCCGAGTCCTGCCACGCCGGCGGGCCCGAGTCCTGCCACGCTGTGGGCGTGAGTTCGGAGCCGTCTGTGGACGGGGTCGGGACGTGCTTGTGGGTGTGAGTTCGGAGCCGCCTGCGGGCGGAGTCGGGACGTGCCTATGGGTGTGAGTTCGGAGCCGCCTGTGGACGGGGTCGGGACGTGCCTGTGGGCGTGAGTCCGGAGCCGCCTGTAAACGGAGTCCGACCCGCCTGTGGGCGTGAGTTCGGACCTGCCCATGGGCGTGAGTCCGGACAGCCTGCGGACGGGGGTTTGGA
Source organism: Streptomyces sp. NPDC088747 (assembly GCF_044751025.1). Lineage (NCBI taxonomy): Bacteria > Bacillati > Actinomycetota > Actinomycetes > Kitasatosporales > Streptomycetaceae > Streptomyces > Streptomyces sp. NPDC088747. Next base: position 3,995 of record NZ_JBIVKZ010000018.1, on the reverse strand, counting down.
CCCGCCTGCGGAGGTGCGTCCGGAGCCGCCTGCGGACGGAGTCCGACCCGCCTGCGGGCGTGAGTCCGGACCCGCCAGCGGAGGTGCGTCCGGACCCGCGCGCGGACGGAGTCCGGACCCGCCCGCCGACGTGAGTCCCGCCGTGCCACGCCCGTCTCGCGACGGGTCGGTCGAGAAGGCCGATGTGAACGGGCGTCCGGGGTGGCAGGCTTGGGGCATGCGTCGAACCCTTTCCCGCCTCGCCGGAGCCGCAGTCGTCCTCGTCATCGCGCTGGCGGCGCCGGCCGCGGGCGCCGACGGGGACGAGGGGTTCACCATCAAGGACCCCCGGATCACCGAGTCCAGCGGCCTCGCCGCCTCCCGCGCCCACCCCGGGATCTACTGGACCCACAACGACAGCGACGACGGCGCCTACCTCTACGCCGTCGACAGCGCCACCGGCGAGACCGTCGCGACGGTCACCATGACCGGCGTCGGCGCCCCCCGCGACATCGAGGCCATCTCGATCGGGCCCGACGACGACCTCTACGTCGGCGACATCGGCGACAACCTCGGCGGCACCTGGAACCACGTGTGGATCTACAAGCTGCCCGAGCCGAAGGAGCTGAAGGACCAGACGATCCGCGCCACCCAGTACGTGGTGAAGTACGCGGACGGTCCCCGTGACGCGGAGGCGCTGATGGTGCATCCGAAGACCGGGCGGGTCTACATCGCCGACAAGAAGGACGAGGGCGGCCACCTGTACGAGGGCCCCGCCGAGCTCTCCGCCTCCGGCACCAACGTCTTCCGCAGCATCGCCCCCGTCGACATCCAGGTCACCGACGGAGCCTTCTCGCCCGACGGGAAACAGCTCGCGCTGCGCGCCTACTTCGGCGGCCACGCGTACGCCTGGAACGGCGGGAAGATCAAGGAACAGGGACGGCTGAGCGTGCCCCTGCAACGGCAGGGCGAGTCCGTCACCTACACCGCCGACGGCTCGAAGCTGATGTTCGGCAGCGAGGGCACGCAGAGCCCCGTGAACGCCGAGGACGTGCCGGGCGGCGGTTCTTCGGACTCCAAGTCGCCCTCAGGGGGCGGGAGTTCGTCGGGCACGGACTCGGGCGGCGAGGGCATGGACTCCGACGTCAGGGTCGGCGCGCTCGTCGTCGCCGTCGTGCTGGGCGGGGTGTGGGGGCTCCGCCGTCTGCGCCGCAGGGGCTGAGCGGGTCACCCGAGGGGCGGGCCCTCCCTCAGTCGCGGCGGCGGCGCTCGACGAGGACCTCAAGGCCGTCCAGGATGCGCTGCAGCCCGAACTCGAAGTGGTCGAAGTCGGGGCCGAAGGAGTCCTCGGACAGTGAGGCCATGACGGGGTAGCGGCCACTGGTCATGATCTCCTCCAGGACCGGGTACTGGGCCGCCCAGAACTCCGCGTCGGTCAGGCCCGTCCGCCGCTCCGCCTCCCGCGCGTACAGCTGGGTCCTGGCGGCGCCGGTGACGTACGAGTCGATCATGATGACCACCGAGACCAGCTCGGGGTCGGACAGCCGCATGGGCCTGATCCGGGAGATCACCTTCTCCATGCCGTCGATCGCGCTCGGGCCGAGCACCGGGCGGGACTGGTTGACCTGGAGCAGCCAGGTGTGGCGCCGGTGCAGCGCGAGGCTCTCGCGGGCCAGGGCCTCCAGCGCGGAGCGCCAGTTCTCGCCGAACACGGCCAGGTCGTCGCCGGTGCGCTGGACGCGGTCCAGCATCAGGTCGAGCAGTTCGCCCTTGCCCGGCACGTACCGGTACAGCGACATCGTGCCGGTGCCCAGCTCCGTCGCGATCCGGCGCATCGACACCGCCTCGATGCCCTCGGTGTCCGCGACCTGGACGGCGGCTTCCACGATCCGCTCGACCGAAAGACCCGGTTTCCGGCCGCGGCTCGGGCGCTTGCCCGGGTTCCACAGCAGTTCGAGGGTGCGGACGATGTCTCCGCTGCCGCTGGTCTCCGTACCGCCGCTGCCGTTGGTCATGGGGCTCAGGATAATCCCCGCCGCAAGATATGAGTACGGTGTACTCTCCGAAGAGTACGGTGTACTCATAGAGGGGTTTCCGGGGTGGAGGGGTGCTGTGGACGGATACGCGGTGCGGGCCGAAGGGCTTGAGAAGAGGTACGGGGAGAAGCGGGCCCTGGACGGGTTCGACCTGGCGGTGCGGGAGGGGACGGTGCACGGCCTGCTCGGGCCGAACGGCGCGGGCAAGACCACCGCCGTCCGCATCCTGGCCACGCTCCTGCGGGCGGACGGCGGGAGCGCGCGGGTGGCGGGCCTGGACGTGGCCCGCCGGCCCCGGGAGGTGCGGGCGCGGATCGGGCTCACCGGTCAGTACGCGGCGGTGGACGAGGTGCTCAGCGGGCGGCAGAACCTGGAGATGTTCGGGCGGCTGTTCCATCTGGGCGGGCGCGGGGCGCGGGTGCGGGCGGGGGAACTGCTGGAGCAGTTCGACCTCGTCGAGGCCGCCGACAGGGGGGTCGGGAAGTACAGCGGGGGCATGCGTCGCCGGCTCGACCTCGCCGCGTCGATGATCCTCACCCCGAGCGTGCTGTTCCTGGACGAGCCGACGACCGGGCTCGACCCGCGCGGCCGGGGCGAAGTCTGGGACTCCGTACGGGCGTTGGTGACCGGCGGCACGACCGTCCTGCTGACCACGCAGTATCTGGAGGAGGCCGACAGGCTCGCCTCGCACATCACCGTGCTCGACCAGGGCCGGGCCATCGCGGACGACACCCCGGACGGGCTGAAGAGCACCGTCGGCGGTGACCGCGTCGAGGTGGTGGTGCGTGAACGCGCCGACATCCCGCGGGCGGTGAAGGTGGTGGCCCGGGTCGCGGACGGCGAACCGGAGACGGACGAGACCGGACTCCGCGTGCACGCCCCGGTCACCGACCGGGTGGCCGCGCTCACGGAGGTGGCGCGCACCCTCCAGGACGAGGGCGTCGCGGTCGAGGACATCGGACTGCGCAGGCCGAGCCTCGACGACGTGTTCCTGCGCCTGACCGGACACCGCACGGAGAGCTCTCCCGAGGACAAGGAGGCGGCGGCATGAGCGCGTTGGAGCTGACCGGACCCCGTCACGGCCGCGCGTACTGGGCGATCGCCGACTGCTGGAACGTGGTGCGCCGCGGGCTGACCCACTACCAGCGCCAACCCGTCAACATCGTCTGGCAGTTGGGCTTCCCGATCCTCTCCGTGCTGCTGTACGGATACGTCTTCGGCAGCGCGATGAAAGTGCCGGGCGGCGGGGACTACAAGGACTTCCTGATGCCGGGGATGTTCGTGATGACGATGGCCTTCGGGTTCATCAACACCGCGACCGTCGTGGTCTACGACTCCACCAAGGGCGTCATCGACCGGTTCCGCTCGATGCCGATGGCGCCGTCCGCGGTGGTCGCCGGGCGCGGGGTCACCGATCTGCTGGTCGCCTGCGCGGAGTTGGGGATCCTGATGCTCACCGCGGTCGCCATGGGCTGGCGCCCCGACGGCGGATTCGGCTTCCTCGCCGCCTTCGCCCTGCTGCTGTGGCTGCGCTTCGCGCTGATCTGGCTCGGCGTGTGGCTCGGCCTGATGGTGCCCAACCCGGAGGCCGCGGGCGGGCTGTTCGCGGTGGCCTTCCCGCTGACGATGATCTCCAGCATCTTCGTCGCGCCGCAGCTCATGCCGGACTGGCTCGGCTTCGTCGCGGCCTGGAACCCGATCTCGTCCACGGCCGCGGCCACCCGCGAGCTGTTCGGCACGCCGGTCGGCAGCGGCGACTCCTGGGTCGAGCAGCACGCGCTGCTGATGGCCGGGGTGTGGCCGGTGATCCTGACGCTGGTCTTCCTGCCGCTGGCGGTACGGCGGTTCAGGAAACTGAGCCACTGACGAGAGAGGGGCGCCCCGCCCCATTAAACTGCCGGGCGCCCCACCCCCCCGGCAGACGGGTACAGCGTAAAGATCAAGAAGTCGACGCCAATTGTGTGCGCCCCGCCCTGCGCC
>NZ_JBIVKZ010000017.1:0-238559 GCF_044751025.1 Streptomyces sp. NPDC088747 | reverse complement strand
CAGGCCAGGCCCTTCAAATGGACCAAGACCGCCGACCAGATCCTCGACCGCATCTGCCGCTACTGCTCACGCATCTCCGAACCAGCTCACTAGGCTGACGTGTGCAGCTGGTTCGCCCCGTCCGCCAGACGGGATGCGTCGTAAGAGGGAACCCGGTGGGAATCCGGGACTGCCCCGCAGCGGTGAGTGGGAACGACCGCCGTCATACGCACTGGGCCCGGCCGGGTCTGGGAAGCGACGGCCAGTAGGTGTCCTCCGCAGGGAGAACGCGCCCACAAGTCCGAAGACCTGCCCGCTGCCCGCGCGCGATCCCTCGTGCGCGGAGATCCCGGTGACCTCGTGGGCGGGTCGGCGTACATGTCGGGCGGACGACCGTGCCCCGCGCACGAGTCCCGTTCGGTTCGTCACCCTTCGCGCCCCCGTCCCGTCCCGGGATCCCAGGGAGATATCTCGCGAAGGAGATTTCCGTGACAGCGAAGTCCGCAGCCGCGGCGGCACGGGCCACCGTGTACGGCTACCCCCGTCAGGGCCAGGGCCGGGAACTCAAGAAGGCGATCGAGGGCTACTGGAAGGGCCGCGTAGACGCCGACACCCTCCGGGCCACCGCCGCGGAACTACGCCGCTCCAACTGGGAGCGACTGGCGGACGCCGGTATCCACGAGGTCCCCACCGGTGACTTCTCGTACTACGACCACGTCCTGGACACCAGCGTCATGGTCGGCGCGGTCCCCGACCGCCACCGCGGCGCCGTCGCCGCCGGCCCGCTCGACGGGTACTTCGCGATGGCGCGGGGCACCCAGGACGTCGCACCGCTCGAAATGACCAAGTGGTTCGACACCAACTACCACTACCTGGTACCCGAGTTGGGCCCGGACACCGTCTTCACCACCGACTCCACCAAGCAGGTCGCCGAGTTCGCGGAGGCACGGGCACTCGGCCTCACCGCCCGGCCCGTCCTGGTCGGCCCCGTCACCTACCTGCTCCTCGCCAAGCCCGCGCCCGGAGTGGCCGCGGACTTCGCCCCGTTGACCCTCCTCGACCGGCTGCTTCCCGTGTACGCCGAGGTCCTCGCCGACCTGCGCGCGGCGGGCGCCGAATGGGTACAGCTCGACGAGCCCGCGCTCGTACAGGACCGCACGCCCGCCGAACTGAACGCGGCCGGCCGTGCCTACCGCGACCTGGGAGGGCTCACCGACCGCCCGAAACTGCTGGTCGCCTCCTACTTCGGCCGGCTGGGCGACACCCTGCCGGTACTGGCCAAGGCCCCGGTCGACGGTCTCGCCCTCGACTTCACCGGCACGGCCGCCGCCAACCTGGACGCGCTCGCCGCCGTCGGCGGACTGCCGGACAGGCGTCTGGTCGCCGGCGTCGTCGACGGCCGCAACATCTGGGCCAACGACCTGACCAGGTCCCTCGCCACCCTGGGCACCCTGCTGGGCCTGGCCGGCCAGGTCGACGTGGCCGCCTCCTGCTCGCTGCTGCACGTCCCGCTCGACACCGCCGCCGAGAGCGACATCGAACCGGAGGTCCTGCGCTGGCTCGCCTTCGCCCGCCAGAAGACCGCCGAGATCGTCACCCTCGCCAGGGGCCTCGCCCTCGGGACCGAGGCCATCGCGGCGGAACTGACCGCCAACCGGGCCGACCTGGCCTCCCGGGCCGGCTCGGCGCTCACCCACGACCCCGCGGTGCGGGCCCGTGCCGCCGCCGTCACGGAGGCCGACGCCCGCCGCTCGGCGCGGTATCCCGAGCGGGCCGCCGCCCAGCGCGCCCACCTCGGGCTGCCACTGCTGCCGACCACCACCATCGGCTCCTTCCCGCAGACCGCCGAACTGCGCACCGCGCGGGCCGATCTGCGCGCGGGCCGGATCGACGGCTCCGGGTACGAGGAGCGCATCAGGGCCGAGATCGGCGAGGTGATCTCCTTCCAGGAGAAGACCGGCCTCGACGTCCTCGTGCACGGCGAGCCCGAACGCAACGACATGGTCCAGTACTTCGCCGAACAGCTCACCGGCTACCTCGCCACCCAGCACGGCTGGGTCCAGTCCTACGGCACCCGCTACGTCCGCCCGCCGATCCTGGCCGGCGACATCTCCCGCCCCGAACCGATGACGGTGCGCTGGACGACGTACGCCCAGTCGCTGACCGGCCGTCCCGTCAAGGGCATGCTGACGGGGCCCGTCACCATGCTCGCCTGGTCCTTCGTCCGCGACGACCAGCCGCTCGGTGACACCGCCCGACAGGTCGCCCTCGCACTGCGCGACGAGGTCGACGACCTGGAGACGGCGGGGACTTCGGTGATCCAGGTCGACGAACCCGCGCTGCGCGAGACACTGCCGCTGCGCGCCGCCGACCGTCCGGCGTACCTGGCGTGGGCCACCGAGGCGTTCCGCCTGAGCACCGGCGGCGTCCGCCCGGCGACCCAGATCCACACCCACATGTGCTACGCCGAGTTCGGGGACATCGTCCGGGCCATCGACGATCTCGACGCCGACGTCATCAGCCTGGAGGCCGCCCGCTCGCACATGCAGGTCGCCCGGGAGCTGGCCGAGCACGGCTATCCGCGCGAGGCCGGGCCCGGGGTGTACGACATCCACTCACCGCGCGTGCCGAGCGCGGACGAGGCATCGGCCCTGCTGCGCAAGGGACTTGAGGCCATCCCCGCCGAGCGGCTGTGGGTCAACCCCGACTGCGGCCTGAAGACGCGCGGCTGGCCCGAGACCCGGGCATCGCTGGAGAACCTGGTCGCGGCGGCCCGGACGGTCCGCACGGAGATCGCCGGGTCCTGACCCGCCGGGCCGACCGGGAAGGGCACATGCCGGCCCCTTCCCGGTCGGCCCGGACGTCCGCCGCCAGCAGGTCACGGAATGTGCGTGTAGGGCTCCTCGATTAGGTGTTCGCCCATGAGGGGAGCACAGGGTGGAGGAGTGAGCCCTGTACGCGCCCCCGCGTACGTGGGAAAAATGCGCCTTGTCAGCGGTCAACTGGCCGGGGTATCGCCCACCTCGGTCACCGAGTTCCAGAAAGTCAGGTCGGCCACCGTGCTGTTGCGTCTGCCCACGTCCGTGTCCGAAGCTCAGGAGTGCCTGGCCGAGGGGGCGGTGCCCATAGGCGGGGCGACACTGGTGTGGGCGGGCTGGCTGCGGGACGGTTTCCCGGAGCAGGCGATGTCGTTGCGCGACCTGCCGGCCGCCAACACGGTAGAGCGCGGGTCACTGGGCGCGGGTGTCGTGCTGAGCCGGATCGACGACCGGGTGCCGGAGTCGCTGCATCGGGCGGCCTCCTCCGTCGGGACCGGCGCGGTCCGCCGGGCAGCCACCGTCGGCGGCAATCTCGTCGGCAGCACCCTGCGATGTCTGCTGCCCGCCGCGCTCGTCCTGGACGCCCGCGGCATGGTCCTGGAGCCGGACAGCGTCTACGAGACCGATCTGGCCGAAGTGCTGGCCAAGCGGCACCTGTTGCTCAGCGTCCACTGGCGGGAGCCGATCGCCAGCAGTTACCGGAAGCAGCCGGGCGAGGCGGGCGGAGCGCCGCCCCTCGTCGTCGCCGCGGCGGTGCACAGCGGCGAGGGCGGCCGGTCCCGCCTGCGCGTCGCCGTCCGCGACGGCTACGAGGTGCTCAGCGACAGCGCCGAGTACGACGCCGATGCCGAACAGGTTCTCCAAGCTCTGCGCGACACCACGCTCGGCGGACTGCACGCGACGGGCTGGGACGTGGTCCGCGGACAGGTCACCGAGCTCCTGTCCCGCCCCGCCGTCCGTTGAAAACGCCGTCCGTTGAAGACGGTCCTGACTCCCGCGGCAAAGAGGGCCGCCGGCTCGGATCTCAGACCCGGAGCCGGGCCGCCTCCCGTTCCGCGAAGGCGCGGAAGCCGCGCGGTGGGCGGCCGGTGAGACGCTCGACCGTGTCGGTGGTGCGGTCCTCCGCGCCATCGGCGATGGCCCGGTCCATGCCGGCGAGCATCGCGGCGAACTCGGCGGGCATGTCGGCGGTCAGCCGGTCGCGCAGCTGCTCGTAGGTCAGTTGACGGTGCGTCACGCGGCGGCCGGTGACCTGGGTGAGGATCTCCGCGACGTCCCCGTAGCTGAGCGCTGCCGGCCCGGTGATGATCAGGTCGGCGTTCGGGGCCCGGGTCGCGGTCAGCGCGTGGACGGCGACGGCGGCGATGTCGTCGGCGTCGACGAATCCGACACGGCCCTCGGCCGCCGCCGTCAGGATGGTGCCGTCGGCCCGGACGGTCCGGGCGTGCGCGTGGTCGCCGGTGAAGTTCTGCATGAACCACGACGGCCGAAGGACCGCCCACTCGGGGAACAGGCCGGGCAGTGCCTGGTGGACCTGTCCCACGGCGGGTCCTCCCGCGGGGATCGCCGACGAGCTGAGGAGAACCGCGCGCCGCACTCCCGCCGCACGGGCCTGCCGGAGGAAGGGCAGCATGACGGCTGCCGGGTCGGGAGCGCCGAGCGGCGGGATGAGATACACCCGGTCCACGCCTTCGAGGGCTCCCGCGAAGGACGTCGGATCCTCCCAGTCGAACCGCACGGCGTCGGCACCCTCCACCGGACTGGCACGGCGGCCCGCGGCCCTGACGCGCCGTCCAGCGGCGGCCAGTTGCGCGACGACACGGCTGCCGGTGGTACCGGAGGCCCCGATCACCAGGGTCGATTCCTCGGCGGGGTTCATCGGTTGCTCCCGGCGAAGTCCGCGGCGGGGTCCTGGACGGAGAGGGGGTTCCAGTAGTCGCGGTAGAGGGTGATGAGTCCGTCCCTGACGGTGACCACGGCGATGTAGGTCATGTCGAAGGGGCCGCCGGTGTCCACCAGACGTCCGACGCCGCGCATCTCGACCACGATGGTCTCCGGGGCGAGGGTCTGGTGGATCTCGACGTGAGGGAAGCCGTGCAGCTCGATGTGGTCGGGATAGGCACGCATGTACTCGGCGACGGCCGCCCTGCCCTCCAGCCGCTTCGGCCATCCTTCCGGCGCGAAGGGGAACTCCATGACCCCGTCCTCGTCCCACAGGTCCACCCAGCCGGGGATGTCCTTGTCCAGCAGAAGTCGCAGGCCGTGGCGGAAAAGCTCCGCCGGTGCGGTGTTCGTGCTCATGGGGTGCTCCGTCCCATAGAATACGGACCGGGGGTCCGCTTCACTGAGACGATACGGACCCGGGGTCCGCTTTGCAACTGGAGGCACGCATGTCCGACCGCAAGCCACGGGCGGACGCCGCTCGCAACCGCGAGGCCGTCCTCGCGGCCGCCGACACCCTGTTCGCCACCTGCGAGAGCCCCGAGGCGGTCACCATGGCCGACATCGCGGCGGCGGCCGGCGTCGGCAAGGCGACGCTCTTCCGCGGCTTCGGCGACCGCACCGGCCTGATCCACGCGCTCTACGAGACGCGGCTCGCGCCGATCAGGCTCGCTGCCGAGGAGGGCCCACCACCACTGGGACCCGCCACTCCGCCGCTCGAACGCGTACCCGCCCTCCTGGACGCGGTCCTGCGCTTCAAGATCGACAACCGGCATCTCGCCCTGGCCCTTGAGGGAATCGGGAGCGACAGCCCTTACCAGGCCGAGCACTACGAGCGGTGGCACAGCACCCTCCGGGAGGCCCTGGAGAAGGTCCCCGGACTCCCCGACGGCGACTTCACCGCGCACGCGCTACTGGCCGCGGTCCGCGCCGACCTCGTCGAACACCTCATCGGCGGACAGCGGATGACACGCGACCAGATGCGGGCTCAGCTCGCCGGCTTCGTCGCAAGGGTGCTGGACTCCCCGGCGTCACGGGACTGACCGCGCGGGCGTCCACGCGCCCCCGGTGCTCGCGGCGCTGGCGCTATTGCTCGGCGACGGCGAGTGCGGTCGGCCGGGCGCCCACACACCAACCGCGAGCACCGTCGGCCGGGCGCCCACACATCGACGCCAGTCCGGCCGGCCGAGCGGCGCCGTCAACGCGCGGAGCGCCTGGCCGAACAAGCGCGAGGTGCGGGGCGCCGACCTCCCCCGCCCCCGCGCGGAACGCCTGGCCGAAGAAGCCCAGGGAACGACGGGGCGCCGCCACCCTCTCCCGCACGGAACGCCTGACCGAAGAAGCCCAGGATGCGGTGGCGCGGCGAGTCCGTGAAGGCGCCCAGCCGCCGCGAGCCCGCTCTCGGGGCGCGCACCGCTCCACCGCCCGAAGTCCCGCGAGCAGCCCCGGCCCCCGTCCCGGTCGGGCACGGCGACGGCGAACAAGAGCGCTGAACTACCCAGCAACCCCCGGGCGTTCACGCACCGCGCACCACGGAGTCGGCACGTCCTTCGTCGTCCTGTGCCGCGCCTTCCGGGCGGAAGGTGACCGACTCCCCCGAGAAACGGGCCGTGAGACCCGCGGCCGTGGTGGTGACGGACCGCAGGCGCAGACCGTCGGGAATGTTCCGCAGCTGGATCGGCCGCTCGAAGACCTTGTCGAGCACCGCGCCTCCCGCCGCGGGCAGCGAGCCGCCCGTCACCTCGAAATCCTTGAAGGCGATGCGATTGCCGGAGGCCGCCGAGACGGTGGTCCGTACGGCGGCCTCCCCGCCGAAGGGCAGCAGGACGAGCGCGGTCACCTGGCCGGGGCGGTCGCCCTGGGAGATCTCCAGGCCGAGGGTGTTTGAGACGTCCGCGTACGACAGGACGGCGATGGCCCGCGCACTGCGCGCCCGCGCCTCGCTCTCGTCGTCGGACTCGGTCAACCCCTCCAGCCGCAGGGCGAGTTCGGTCACCGGCAGGGGGCGTGCCGATCCGGCGGACGGTATGTCGTGGGCGGTGATGTCCACCCCGCAGGGTTCCGGCGGCCGCCTGGGTCACGACGGGAAAGCCGCGGACATGGACCTCGGGAGGAAGGGGCGTGCCCATGCCCTCCTGGAACGCCTCAGCCGTACGCGACTCGACGCGCGCCGCCACGAGGCGGTCGGCCGCGACGGGGAGCAGGGCCAGCGCCAGCAGGCCCGCGGTGGCGATGACGACGGGCCGCCGACGGAAGGCGTACCGCCGAGGGGGTTCATCGCCCCGCCCGGACCCGCGCGGAATGTCGTCGGCGTACGGGCCCGGGCCCTGGGGGTCGCACGCGCCGCAGGAGTCGTAAGGGGGGTGGTACGGCTCGTACGCGGAATCGTCGCCGTATCCGTGCTGGGGCTGGTGCATGGGTCGATCCCAGCTGGAGGGCTCGAAATGGTGGGAGCCGTACCTGGCGATCCCCGAGGACGTACGGCCGTACTGCGCCAACTACACCGTGGCCGACTTCCGTCCTGAGACCGCCGAGCTGGACATCGACTTCGTCGTGCACTGCGGCCCGACGGGCGAACCCGAGGGCAACGCGGCGATCTGGGCGTGCGCGGCCCGGTCCGGCGACCCCATGGCCCTGCTCGACCAGGGGCTGATCTTCGACTGTCCCGCTGACGCCTCCGAGGTGCTGGTGGTCGCCGACGAGAGCGGCCTGCCGGCCACCGCGGGCATCCTCCGCTCGCTGCCGCGCGACACCGTCGGGCACGTCATCCAGGAGATCCCGGTCGCCGGCGACCGGCGCCACCTCGACGCGCCCGACGGTGTCCGGGTGACCTGGGTGGTCCGCGACGACACCCACGCGGTGCCGGGCGCCGCCGCGCTGGAGGAACTCCGCCGACGCCACGAGGTCGACGCGTCCGGATACGCCTTCGTGGTGGGCGAGTCGACGCTGGCCACGGAGGGGCGGCGCCATCTTCACCGCACGGGTCTGCCCAAGGACCGCATCACGTTCTCCGGTTTCTGGAAGCACGACCGGGCGAAGGTGTGACGAGCACGGTCGACTCGCCCTGAACACGCCCTGCCGGGCGGGGCCGTCGCCTAGGAGAAGGAGCGGAAGACACCCTCCGAGTCCTCGCGCGCGGCCTGCGAGAACTCCTCGAAGTCCATGTTGGCCAGTGTCAGGTTGGCGTGAATGGTGTGGACACCGCCCGGCACCGTACGGAACGGGCGCCCGAACTCCACCATGGCTTCGTGGCCGTCGTCGCCCTCGAACTCCTCCGGGGACGACGTACTGACCGCGAGCAGGGCGCGGTGGTCGGCACGCATCGTGACGCTGTCCGCGATGAAGACCACACTGAGCCGAGTCCAGAGATCCTCGTGGGCGGATATCGCCGCGAGGACCGCCTCCGGGTCCGCGCCGTCCAACTCCGGCATGTCGACCACGTCATAGGTCTCCGCGGGATCGCAGTCGTAGTGGGAAGCCGCCTCCAGCTCCGCCGTCGCCTTCCGCCACGCGGCCTCGTCCGTGAAGTCGGTCCTGATGACCACGGCCGAGAACTCGTCATGCTCCGACAATTCGGACAGTGCCGCCATCGATCGCTCCCCTGAACAGTTCTGGACTTCCGATCCGAACCAGAAGGTAGCGAACGGCACTGACATCGCGCCCCAGAACAATTACTTGGCTAGCCACACAATCGGTGTTACTTTTATGTGGCTGGCAACGGAAGTGGTCGGCGCAGCATCCCACCAGAGGAGAAGACAGTCATGAAGGCCATCGTTTTCGACGCGTTCGGCGGCACCGAGGTCCTGCACGAGGCGGACCTCGACATTCCTCAGCCCGGCTCCGGCCAGGTCCGTGTGCGCGTCCGGGCTGTCGGCGTCAACCCGGTGGACGGCAAGATCCGCTCCGGCGTCATGGAGGCCATCTTCCCCACCACGCTGCCCGCCGTGCCGGGCGGAGAGATCGCCGGAGTGGTCGACGCCGTCGGCGAGGGCGTCGACCACCTGAAGGCGGGGGACGAGGTCCTGGGCTGGTCCGACACCGGCTCCTACGCCCAGTACGCACTGGCACCCGCGTCCGTCCTCGCGCCAAAGCCGGCCGGCCTGGACTGGGTCCACGCCGCCGCCCTGCCCGTGGCGAGCGACGGTGCCGAACGCGTGCTGGACCTGCTCGGCGTCACCTCGGGCGAGACACTGCTGATCCACGGAGCGTCCGGCGCGCTCGGCACCATCGCCGTCCAGCTCGCCGTCGCCCGCGGCGCCCGCGTCATCGGCACCGCCGGAGCCGCCAACCAGGAGTACGTCACCTCGCTCGGCGCGACCGCGCTGGTCTACGGGGAGAACCTGGTCCAGCGGGTCCGCGAGCTCGCCCCGGAAGGGGTGGACGCCGTCTTCGACGCCGCGGGCAAGGGGGCGCTGGAGGACTCCATCACGCTGCGGGGCGGCACCGACCGCATCGTCACCACCGCCGACTTCCGCGCCCGCGAACTCGGCATCGTCTTCGCCGAGGGCCCGCAGCGCCGCTCCGGCGCGCGGCTGGCCGAACTGGCCCAGCAGGCCGCCGACGGCACACTGGTGACCACGCTCAGCGCCACCTACCCGCTGGCGGATGCCGCCAAGGCGCAGCAGGCCAGCGACGCCGGCCACAACCGCGGCAAGATCGTCCTCACCGTCGATTGATCGTCCTCACCGTCGACCAACCGAATCACCTCCACTCTTGCGGTCAGGGAGCACCAATGTCCGACACCACCCCAACGGAACTGCCGAACACGGCGCGCGACGGGCGACTGAGCTACGCCATCTTCCAACTCGCCCGCACCCACCGCGGCCACGCCGCAGCCATGCTGCGCGCCCTGAACCTGCACCCGGGACAGGAACTGCTGCTGATGCAGCTCTTCGACCGGGACGGCCGGACACAGGCAGAACTGCTGGAGCGTGCCGGCCTCGACCACTCCACCGTCTCCAAGTCACTGCGCCGCATGCAGGAGGCCGGACTGCTCACCCGAGCGCCCGCTCCTCACGACCGGCGGGTCATGGTGGTCAGCCTCACCGACGCCGGCCGAGCCCTTCGGGAGCCCATCGCCGACATGTGGCGCACCCTGGAGCAGATTTCCGTACGCGACCTGACCCCTGAACAGATCGACATGTTCACCACGTGTGCGCGCACGATCGAGAAGTCGGTCAGGGACCACAACCGGCAGGCCCCCGTCGGGTGATCAGGCACGGCCGGGCGGCCCGGTCACCGGGCCGGCCACTCCAACTCCGCGCGGAGCACGGGCGCTTCGCGGGCAGCCCTCGCTCCTCGTAGAGCGACAGGAAACCCCCCTCGGCGCCCGCCCGGGTGGCGCATCACCGCGGCGGTCGAGATACCGCACGCCGAGACATGCGGGCGCGCCGCAGACAGGTGGGTAACGGCGCTGCTGCTGAGGCGCGACCCCGGCAGCACGCCGATGCCACACAGGCGCCGACGCCGCCGTTCCGCCGATCGCACAAGAAGTGCACGCAGAGCAGCCGCGCCGCAGCCGCCCCTTCTTCTCTTCCCACTCTTTTCTTCGTGACAGCAGGGAGATTCCGATGACGAACGCCTTCGCCCCGATCGATGTCGGCGGCCGATCGCTGGCCAACCGCATAGTGATGGCGCCGATGACGCGCAGTCGGGCCTACGGACCGGGAGCCACCGCGACCGATCTGATGGCGACCTATTACAGCCAGCGCGCGAGTGCGGGCCTCATCGTCACCGAGGGGATACAGCCCTCCGAGGTCGGCCAGGGATACCCCGACACCCCGGGCCTGCACTCCCCGGAGCAGGTGGCCGCGTGGCGCAAGGTCACCGACTCCGTCCACGTCGACGGCGGCGTGATCTTCGCGCAGTTGATGCACACCGGCCGCATCGGCCACCCCAGCCTGCTTCCCGACGGCTCGACCCCCGTCGCCCCTTCACCCGTCGCCGCCGACGGGCAGGTCTTCACCCGCCAGGGACCGATGGACTTCGTCACCCCGCGAGAGCTGGACGCCGACGCCATCGCCCGCACCATCACCGACTTCGCCGACGCGGCACGCAACGCGATCGCCGCGGGCTTCGACGGCGTGGAGATCCACGGCGCCAACGGCTACCTGATCCACCAGTTCCTCGCACCCAACACCAACCGGCGCACCGACGACTGGGGCGGCGACGTCACCGGCCGGGTCCGCTTCGGCCTGGAAGTGGCCGCCGCCGTCGCGGAAGCGATCGGCAGCCACCGCACCGGCTTCCGCATCTCTCCCGGCAACCCCTACAACGACATCGCCGAGACGGACGCGGCAGACGTGGAGAACACCTACACCACTCTGGTCAGCCGACTCGGCGAGCTGAACCTCGCCTATCTGCACATGATCGAAGGCGCCGACCGGGCACTGACCATCAGCCTGCGCAAAACCTGGCCGGCCACGTTCATCCTCAACCCGTTCACCCGCCCCGAGCCCACCGGCCCGGACACCCTCAGCCTTGTCCAGGACGGCACCACGGACATGATCGCCTTCGGCGCACTGTTCCTCGCCAACCCCGACCTCCCCGCCCGCCTGGCGGCCCAGGGCCCCTACAACACACCCGACCCCAGCACCTTCTACGGCGGCGACCACCAGGGCTACACCGACTACCCGCATCTGCGAGAGGGCTGACGCTCAGCGGCTGAAGGGTCAGCACCCGCCGGACGAGGCCGGAGCTCCGATGCCGATCCGCAGGGTGGCCGGTGCCGAGCAGCAGCCGCCCCCTTCGCTGCTCCGCGCGGCGTCGGGGTCGTCGAACAGGCCCGCTCCGCCGCACACTCCGGTCTCCGGCAGGGTCAACTCGACGCGCTCGGCGGCTTCCTGGTCCCCCGCGATGGACGCGGCGATGGAGCGGACCTGCTCGTAGCCGGTCATGGCGAGGAAGGTCGGCGCGCGGCCGTAGGACTTCATGCCGACCAGATAGACGCCCTTCTCCGGGTGGGACAGTTCCTTCACGCCGTGCGGGTACACCGTTCCGCAGGAGTGCGCGTTCGGGTCGATGAGCGGCGCCAGCGCGGTCGGCGCCTGGAGGCGCTCGTCGAGGCCGAGGCGGACCTCGGCGAGGAAGGACAGGTCGGGGCGGAAGCCGGTGAGGACGATGACTTCGTCGACCGCGTCGAGGCGGCGGCCGTCCTCGGCGACCAGCACCGGGCGGCCGTCGGAATCGCGCTCGACGGCCTCGGTGCGAAATCCGGTGACGGCGGAGGCGTGGCCGTTCTCGACGGCGGCCTTGGCGCGCAGGCCGAGCGCGCCACGGGCGGGCAGTTCGTCGGCCGCCCCGCCGCCGTACGTCGAGCCGGTGATCCCGCGGCGCAGGATCCACACCGCGTGGGTGCCGGCCTCTTCCTCCGCCAGGTCGGCGAAGTGGGCGAGGGTGGTGAAGGCGGAGGCTCCCGAGCCGACCACGGCGGTGCGCCTGCCGGCGTAGCGGGCACGGACCGCGGGGTTCCTCAGGTCGGGGACGCGGTAGGTGACGCGCTCGGCGGCGGCCTTCTCGCCGAGCGCGGGCAGGCCGTCCGCACCGATGGGGCCGGGCCCGGACCAGGTGCCGGCCGCGTCGATGACGGCGCGGGCGGTGATCCGCTCCTCGGTGCCGTCCGCGCGGGTGATGTGGACGTTGAAGGGCTGCTCGTCGCGGCCCGAGTCGACGATCCGGTCGCGGCCCGCACGGGCGACGCCGGTCACCGTGGTGGCGTAGCGGACCCTGTCGCCGAGGAGGTCGGCGAGCGGCTGGAGGTACCGCTCGGCCCAGTCGCCGCCGGTCGGGTAGGTGGCGGGGTCCGGGCGGACCCATCCCGTAGGGGCGAGGAGCTTCTCGGCGGCGGGGTCGACGACTTCGGCCCAGGAGGAGAACAGCCGCACGTGTGCCCAGGCGCGTACCGCGGTGCCCGCTGAGGGGCCGGCTTCCAGGACCAGCGGTTGGATGCCGCGTTCCGTGAGGTGAGCGGCGGCGGCCAGGCCGACCGGACCGGCTCCGATGACCACGACGGGCAGGTGGTCGGTGGTGGGCGCGTTCACGGGATTCCCCTTTGCTTCGACGTTCGTCGATTTCTTACGCGGCCAGCATTCCACCTGCTTCGATGAGCGTCAACATAGACAGATATCGAAACCGGGAGGGGGAAGAGCACCTGACACTTTCCTGCGTTGCAGGTTCCGGTCTGGCTGGTTCGACGCATGTCGATGTGTGTCAACATTGACGTATGTCGAATACGAGGGTGCTGCCGCTCCTGGATGACGCCGACCGTGCCGTGGAGTCGTGCTGCCCGCCCCTCACCGAGAGGCCGTTCACCGCCGATGAGGCGGAGACCGCGGCACGGATGTTCAAGGCGCTCGGCGATCCCGTACGGCTGCGCCTGTTCTCCGCGGTGGCCTCGCGCGACGGCGGCGAGGCATGCGTGTGCGACATCTCCGACGTCGGCGTCTCCCAGCCGACCGTCTCCCACCACCTGAAGAAGCTCAAGGAGGTCGGGCTGCTCTCCTCGGAGCGGCGCGGCACCTGGGTCTACTACCGGGTCGAACCCTCCGTGCTGGCCGCGATGGGCAAACTGCTGGTGACCGGTCCGACCGGACCGACCGCACCGGTCACCGTCTGAGACTCCGTCCCGGCAGGAAGATGAGCGCCACCAGCGCCAGTCCCACCCCGGCGCCGACAGCCTGCATGGCGATGAAGCCGGGGACCGAGCCGGGTGCGATGCCCGCGAAGGTGTCGGTGAAGGCGCGGCCGATCGTCACCGCGGGGTTGGCGAAGGACGTCGACGAGGTGAACCAGTAGGCGGCGCCGATGTACGAGGCCACCGCGACGGGTGCGAAGCGCAGCCGGTCGGTACGGGCCAGGCCGAAGATCAGCAGGATGAGCCCGGCCGTCGCGACGACCTCGCCCAGCAGCAGATGGCCCGCGGAGCGGTCGTGCGTGGACCACTTCACGAGCGGTTCGCCGAACATCGCGTCGGCCAGGACCGCACCCCCGATCGCGCCGGTGATCTGGGCCGGGATGTAGACGGCGACCTCACGCAGGGTCGTTCCGGCGCCGCCACGACGGGCGGCCCACCAGTCGGCCAGGGTGACGGCCGGGTTGAAGTGCGCTCCGGAGACCGGCGCGAGCAGGAGGATCAGGACCCCGAGACCGAAGACGGTCGCGGTGGAGTTGGCCAGCAGCTGCAGGCCGACGTCCCTCGTCAGCTCGGTGGCCTGGATGCCGGAGCCCACCACGATCGCGACCAGGGCGGCGGAGCCGGTGAACTCCGCTGCCGCCTTGGCGATCAGCGGCGACGCCTTGAGCGCGGGGGCGCCCGGAGTGGGCCGCGGCACGGTCTCGGCAGGGGCTATGGCCGATCCCCCGGCGCTTTCGCGCCCGGCGGCCTCGGTGGCGGTCAACAGGACTCCTCGGTACGGGTGGCCGCGCGGGCGGGGATCAGGGACATGACCGCTTGGTGTCGTTCTCCGCGGTGACACGCGCGGTCTCCGCGAGCGCGGTGAACCGGCCGGCGAGGGAGGCGATGACCTCGGGCCTGAGCCGGTAATAGGTGAACCGGCCGCATGGCTCGGTGTCCACGACCCCCGCCTCCCGCAGCACCCTCAGATGGTTGGACAGGTTGGTCTGCGTGGCCCCCGTCTCCTCGATCAGGTGCGTGCTGCACAGCGTCTCCTCGGCGAGCAGGGTGACGATGCGGAGGCGGAGCGGGTCGGCGAGAACCCGCAACAGATCAGTGTCGACTGACGTCATCATGGGCTGATAGTTTCACATCATCTGAAGCTGATATCAGCTTCAGATGATTTCTTGGACCCGCATCCTCACCGCACATCCCGGCGCACCCGCACGGCCCGCTCGATCACTTACGAAGGAAGAACCGATGTCCTCCAGCCCGCTCGCCTCCGTGCTGTTCGTCTGTGTCCACAACGCCGGGCGCTCGCAGATGGCCGCCGGATTCCTGAGTCACCTCGCGGGCGACCGGATCGAGGTCCGCTCCGCCGGCTCGATCCCGGGCGACCAGGTCAACCCTGCCGCCGTCGAGGCCATGAAGGAGGCCGGCGTCGATATCGCCGACGCCGAGCCGAGGATCCTCACCACCGAGGCGGTCCAGGCCTCCGACTTCGTCATCACCATGGGCTGCGGCGACGCCTGCCCGGTCTTCCCCGGCAAGAAGTACCTCGACTGGGACCTGGAGGACCCGGCCGGCAAGGGCGTCGACTCCGTCCGCCCCATCCGTGACGAGATCAGGAGCCGCGTCGAGGCGCTGATCGCCGAGATCGACGCCGCCCAGGAAGCATGACGCCGCCAAGTGATGGTCATACGGGACCAGTTGTCGGGATGGGCGGCTGGTCGGGTTTCTCCGTGACCGGGACTCCCACCGCGGCCGGAGCGAGTTCCCACCGCCCGGTGGCGTGGTCCCAGTGGATCAGACCGAGATCGGCGAACTGATCGAGCCAGCCGTTCATCGGCCACCAGCCCCAGCGGCGCTGGAAGACGGCGGCGTTGCGCAGGATGTCGCGGAGATGCTGCACCGGCGGAGTGGAGGTCGGGTGGTACTGGTGGAAGGCCGGCGCGCCTCCCACCCAGATGAGGCGTGTGCCTGCTGCGCGGGCACGCTGGCCGAAGTCGGTGTCTTCGCCGCCGTACCCCTCGTATTCGTCGCAGAACCCGCCGATGGTGTGCCAGGTGTCCGCGGTCAGGGCGAAGGACAGCGACCAGAACAGTGTGTGGTCCCTGCCCTCAATGATCTCGCCGGGTGCTGGTGAGGGGCGCCCGGCGTGGGGTGCGGCGAGGGCGTGGAGGTCGCTCAGGCGGTAGCCGCTGGGGCCGGGTGGGGGCAGGTAGGCGACGGTGCCACAGAGCAGTGAGTGGCGGTGGGCAGGGTCACTCGCCACCTGGACGCAGCGTTCCAGCAGTCGTTCGCCGGGGACGCAGTCGACGTCCAGGAAGACGAGCAGTTCGGCGCCGTCCTGGAGGGCGCGGGCGGCGCCGAGGTTGCGGGCGCGAGCCAGGGGCAGGTTCCCCTCGTTCACCGGGCAGTCGATGACCGTCGCGGCAGGGTCCCGGTCGGCGAGGACGGTGCGCAGGTGCGGGTCGTCCATGGCGACGACCACGTACTGGTCCGGGGGGTACGAGCTCGCGGCGAGTCCGGCTTGCTGGAGGCTGAGATGCCGGTGCCGGCCGGCGGCGAGGGTGATCACTGCGGTACGCATCAGAGGCCGCTCTCCCAGGAGGCGGCGTGGGCAAGGGCAGCCGCGGCCCGGGCGCCGCCGTCGCCGGGTGCCCACCGTGTCCAGCCGTCCCCGCCGAGCGCACGGGCCCGGCCCAGTAGGGCAGGCCATTCCTCGGCGTCGGGCCAGCCGTGGGTGACGACGGCCAGGCGGCCGCGGGCAAGGGCACGTCCCGTGGCGGTCTGTTCGCCGAAGGGCCGCTCCTGAGGGACGACCACCGCCGGTCGTCGGGCGGCGGCGCACTCGGCGAGAGCGTTCTGGCCGGCGTGGGTGATCACGACGTCGGCCGCGCACAGAGCGGGCCACGGGTCGGCCGCCCATCCGCCGTCCGGGCCGCCCAGCGTCGTCCACCGCCAGGCCGGTGTGGCTTCCTGCGCGGCTTTCACCTCTCCGGGCGAGATGTCGGTCCCGCCGGACCCCAGCAGCAGGAGCGCCCGCCGGGGGCGGGTCCCGCTCGTGGGTTCACCGGCCGGTGGGAGGAGGGGACGGCCGTCGAAGCGGGAGAAGGCTCCGGTGTGCACTGTCTTGGCGTACCAGCGCTCCGGCCAGCCGGGCTCGGGCAGTGAGGCGGGCCAGGGGGCGATGAGCAGGTCGGCCAGGTCGTAGGCCATCTGGTGCGGGGGGTCGGTGCGCTCGCCCCGCATGGCCGCCACCGCGGTGGGAACGCCCAGGAGCCGTGCGAGCAGGGCCACTTCGACGGAGACGTCGGACACCAGGAGACGAGGGGCGGCGGTGGCGATCCATTGGGCGATCGCCGCCATGCGTCCGCGGAACCCGCTGTGCCGCAGGGGTGCCCAGTGCAGATGGCCGCCGGCCCTCACGTCGCGGAAGGCCGCCGGGTCGCCGTCGTCGTCCGCGGGCAGACGGACCCAGTCGCCGGGCCAGTCGTCGGGCGCGGGCAGGCTGGACAGGCCGGTCACCGGGAAGGGGCAGTGCGCGGCGATGGTCCGGACGCGGTTGAGGTGGCCGCTGCCCTGGTGGTGGACGTAGTAGCCGATCATGCCGCGACCTGCCGGTAGAAGGTCTCGTAGCTGCGGGTCATGACGTCCATGGAGCAGAAGGTCTCGGCGTGGTGTCTGGCGGCGGCGCGGGAGAGGCCGATCGTCGGCTCGACGACTTTCGCCAGCGCCATGCAGTCACCAGGGGCCACGAGGCGGGCGCAGTCGGGGGTGACGATTTCCGGCAGTGCTCCTCGCGCGAAGCCGCAGACCGGTGTGCCACAGGCCAGGGCCTCGGCGATCACGAGTCCGTAGGGTTCGTCCCAGCAGGGAGTGACGACAGCTGCCGCTGAGGAGCCGACCAGGTCGCACAGCTCGGGTTGGGACATGTGACCCGCGTAGATGATCGAACGGTTCAGGCGCGGCCGGATACACGTCTCGAAGTACTCCGTGTCCCCCACGGGCCCCGCGATGCGCAGCTTTCGGCCGGCGATCTGTGCGGCCTCGATCGCCAAATGGGTGCCCTTTTCCGGCACGATCCGTCCGGACCAGACCAGATCCTCGCCGCCAGGTCCTGGTTGCCAGCGCTGGGTGTCGATGCCGTTGCGTACGACGGTGGCGACGGGTACGACATGGCGCCAGGCCGCGGCGGTGTGGTCGCTGACCGCGCTGAAGTGCACCGGGCAGTGCGCCGCGGCCTGGACCGCCGATTCGAGCCAGGGCGTGGGCGGGGTGTGCAAGGTGGTGACGACGGGGACGGAGAGCGCGGCGGCCATCGCCACCGGCAGATAGTGCAGGCTGTTGTTGTGCACGATGTCGTACCGCTCGGGCCCGTGCGCAAGGCCGAGCATCAACTGCAGGTAGGCGTGGTGTTCCTGCACCCAGTGCGCGGCCAGCATGCTCGGGTCCTGACGGGCGGCCTCGCTGATCCGGACAGGCCTCAACGGCATCTCCACCACCCCCAGCGCCGGGTCGGAACCCGGCCCGGCGAAGATGGTGACCTCGTGCCCACGAGTGCGCAGGGCCTTCGACAACGTCCAGGTGTGCGCTTCGAGGCCGCCGGCGAAGGGGTCGCGGATCGGGTGGCGGGCGGAGGCGATGAGAGCGATCCGCAGGGGGGTACGTGCGGACAGCGGGGTGGCCGACTCGGTGGGCATCACAGCAGACTCGCGTAGAGGAGTGCGTGCTCTTCTGCGAGCTGGAGGCGTTCCGCCTCGCGTTGTGCGGGGTCGGCCCGCCAGGCGGGGCGCTTCTCGTAAGCGGTGAGCACCGCCTCCCGTAGCGATGCCTCGTCCAGTCCCAGCCGGTCGTGCCCGTAGCTGAGGCACGGTCGTTGCTGAGGGTAATACCCGCAGGACGGGGCGAGGACGACGGTCCCCAGGTCGTGGCAGGCTTCCAGCCATCCGGAATGGGTGCCGAAGCGGTAGGGCAGCACGGACACATCCAGACCGATCAGGTAGTCCCACAGATCGTCGTCGTCGAAGTAGTCGTGGACGCTCAGCTCCAGCCGCCTCGCGCGGTCCAGCTCGCGCAGTTCCTCCAGCACGCCGGGCGCGTACCAGTGGCTGGCGGGGTCGTCGATCTCCGGGTGGCAGTCCACGCGCAGTACCGCGTCGGGCAGTTCCGCCAGCGCGTCCGCCAGCACTCTGGTGACCGGCAAGGGGTCCATGTTGGGGCGGATGCTCTTGGCGTGCAGGCCGACCGTGAAGGTGTCTCGTCGGGGACGTGGCCGAACCAGTTGAGCTGGTTCGACCACGTGTGGGTGGGGTAGCACCAGCGCGGTGCGTCCCCAGCGCGCCTCGATCTCGGCCGCTGCTCCCGGGGTGAGGGTGATGAGCCGGTCCGCCGCGGGGACGAGCACGTCGAGCTGCGCCTGGTGCTCACTTTCGTCGTGGTGGTGGGGATTGACGAGGTCGTGAACGGTGTAGACGAGCGGTTTGCCGTGACGGCGCAGCGCGTCGACGAGTTCCCGCAGGGATGAAGGGGACTGAGCGTCGAAGCCGAAGTGCACATGGAAGACGTCGAAGGTGCCGGCGTGCTTTTCGACCCAGTCCGGATCGAGCATGACCGGAGGCCACCACTGCTGCGATCCGCTCGGCGCTCCGCAGGGGCGGGGGTCGGCCAGGCGGACCACGCGGTCACCGTTGGGCGGGGACAGATGGCGCACGTAGACGTGCCCGGCGGGAACCGAGGCGACTCGGATGATGCCGTCGGGGCCGGACATCGGGCTTGCTTCCGAGCTCGACCGGGGCGCGTGGGCACGCGTTCCATCCGGCTCGGGCTGCCGGGGCTGCGAACGAGGGGTGTCGGACAACGGTTCGTCCTCCCTGTGCTGAACGGGCTGCGCTACGCCTGCGCCGGCTGGCGCTTCGGGGGCTGCATACGCGCGGTTTCCCGCCCCTTTGCTCCGCAGGGACCATCTTGCCTCTGGGAGGCGGAGTGCCCCCGTCCGGTTGATCCATTCAGGCTCTCCGGAAAGTTCCGGTATCCGGATTCACGCAGCCACACTCCGGAACACCGGCCGGTCGGCCAGCGTGCTCGTCATCAAGACCACCGCCTGCCGGCTCACGCCCGAGGTTCAACTTCCGTCGATGCGGCGTAGGTCGTCTTCGTCCCAGGTGCGGGTGTCGCGCGGCTGGGTGTAGGGCTCGGCCTGGGGTGGGTGTCCGCCGGCGATGGCTCGCTGACGTACGGCCTCCGCGTCGAACTCGAGGCCGAGGAGGATCGCCAGATTGCTGATCCACAGCCACACCAGGAAGACGACGACGCCGGCCATGGTGCCGTAGGTCTTGTTGTAGGAGGCGAAGTTCGCGACGTAGATCGCGAAGCCGGCCGAGGCGATCATCCAGATGAGCAGGGCCATGAAACTGCCCGGCGTGATCCACTTGAAGCCCTTGACCTTGGCGTTGGGGCAGGCCCAGTACAGGATCGCGATCATGATGGTGACCAGTACGACCAGGACGGGCCATTTGGCGATCGACCACACCGTCAGCGCGGTGTCCCCGATGCCCAGAGCCTGCCCCGCCTGGCGGGCGATGCCTCCGGTGAAGACCACGATCAGTGCGCAGAGGACGGCCAGCACCAGGAGCACCACGGTCACCGCGACGCGGATCGGGAGGATCTTCCATACCGGTCGCCCCTCGGGCATGTCGTAGACGGCGTTCGCGGCGCGGATGAAGGCCGCGACATAGCCCGACGCCGACCACACCGCCACCACCAGACCGATGACGGCCACGAGGGAGCCGACGCCCGCGTTGCCCTGCAGCTGTTCCACGGCTTGGGTGAGGATGTCGCGGGCCGAACCAGGGGTGAGCTGCGTGAGGTTGTCCAGCACCTTGTCCGTGGTCGACTTACCGGTGAGGCCCAGCAGGGAGACGAGGACCAGCAGGGCCGGGAAGAGCGCGAGCACCCCGTAGTACGTGAGCGCCGCCGCCCGGTCGGTCAGCTCATCGTCCTTGAACTCCTTCAGGCTTCCCTTGAGGACCCGGCCCCAGGCGGGCCCCGGGAGTTGGGTCGGGGCATCCGGGGCGGCGTCCTCCACGTCCCGGCCGGGGCCCGCCTCGTCCGGTGCGGGCGAGTCGGCGCCGGGATCCTCGCCACTGCCCTGGCGGTCTTTTCGTCCCGAAAAATGTAGCTTTGCCATACGTTCTGAGTAGCCCATCGCCGAGATCTCAATCACCGGTCAGGCAGATGCTTCAGCACTGCGAGGGGCGCCGGGAGCGCCGTCGGCGCCCTGCCGCTGCGCCGGTCAGCCGGGCCAGGTGCCGGTCATGCGACGGGTGGCGACCGCGCCGCCCCGGTCGACAGCGGCCTTGACCCCGGCGAATATCGCGCCCTGAATGATCGCGGCAACCAGTACCTCGGTCCAGCTACGGCCCTCATCAGTGGCATCGGGGGCGTCTTCGTCGTGCCCGAGTACCTTCCACGCCTGTTTGAACGCCGCGCCGGCCAGCATGCCGCTGACCGCGCCGAGAGCGAGGCCGACCGGCTTGTAAGCGA
This sequence comes from Streptomyces sp. NPDC088747, assembly GCF_044751025.1. Classification (NCBI taxonomy): domain Bacteria; kingdom Bacillati; phylum Actinomycetota; class Actinomycetes; order Kitasatosporales; family Streptomycetaceae; genus Streptomyces; species Streptomyces sp. NPDC088747. The sequence continues at coordinate 217,661 of NZ_JBIVKZ010000017.1, read as the reverse complement.
TCTTCGATGCCTTCACGGTTTCATCTCCTTCGTCGGTTCTCTGAGCTGTATGGACACGGCGACGCTGCACGAACACGGAGACGCCCCCGCCGCGAGGATGAGGCCGGGGGCCAACTCCTTCGTGTACCGAGCGTCACCGGTGGGCCGGTCAGCGGCCGAGGGCCTTGGCCAGTTCGTTCTTGTTCATGGACGAACGGCCGTCGATGTTGCGCTTCTTGGCCTCCGCGTACAGCTGGTCCTTCGTCGGCCCCTGCGAACCGCGGTGAGAACGCTCACCACCGCGCTGGGAGGCGGATTTCGGGTCCTTCGTGGAGGTCTTGCTCGCCGTCTTGGACTCTCCCGCGCGGGCGCGTTCCTTGTTCACCGTGCGTGCCGCGATTTCCTTCGCCCGGCCCTCCGAGGTGCCGCGCTTCTCGGCGCCCTCCTTGATGTGCTCGTACTGACGCTCACGCTTCGCGTTCGAACCCCTAGGCATGGAAACTCTCCTTCCATTCGGCGACCTCGGGCCGCTCTGTCAGGACGATCACCATTCGCGTACCCGCATACCGCCTCCCGTCACGGCACGCCGGGAGTCTTTTCCTCCGAATCCGCCGGAGCGGCGACGAGCCCCTCGGGGAGCGTGTGCCGGAGGCGGCTGGAGCGTGTCCCAGGTCGTTACTGTCCCCCGCCGGAAAGGTGATCGACGGCTTCCCGAACGCTACAGATCGCGGCACGGATCGGATTCCGCGCCGTGGCTTTCGAGAGGGGGCGTCGGCCGTATCGGAGCTGGATCGACGCGCAGCAGGGCAGCCGGTACGTCCAGTTTCCGGCCCGTCGTGTACGCGCGGACGTAGTCCTTGTCGCCGAGGGCTGTCCGGATGCGCGTACTCCACGCGTGGATGTGCGGGTCCGTGTGGTCGTGGGCGCCGCGGAGGCGGGCGGCGGCGCCGAGTACGACGGCCGCGTCGAGGTGACGCCCGTGCAGTTCCGCGAGGCCGGCGACGGTCACCGCCACGGTCGCGACGACGGGCAGATCCCGGCTGTTGACCGCCGCCGCGTATGCCTGGTCCAGTGCGCGTGCGGCGCCGGGCTCGTCGGCGAGTCGGAGGCAGAGTTCGGCCCGTACTGTCGCGATCAGGGCCCGGCCGTGGTCGCCGTCGAGCGAGGGCCGGCCGACGAGCCCGGATTCGGCCGACTCGATCAGCCGGCGAGCGCGGTCCACGTCGCCCGTTTGTATGAACAGCCGGGCCTCTCGGGCGTCGAGCAGGATGGCCATCCCGGGCGAGGTGGAACGCAGCGCGCGTTCTCGCGTCGCGGCGATCAGTTCGCTCGCCTGTGCGGTCCGGCCGAGTCGCACCAGAAGGTCGTACTGGCGCAGGTCGATGAAGATCTCGTCGCTGAGGCTGAGCGCCCCGAACTCGCCCGCCAGCCGTTTGGCCGCCTTCAGGTCGTCCAGTGCGCCGTCGAGGTCGCCGTCGTACTGACGGAGGAGGGAGCGCAGCGGCAGCGCCGTGGCCAGGGCCCAGTGGTCGCCGACCCGGGTGAAGCATTCCAGGGCCGCGGACGCGTCGACGCGCGCCTGGTCGAGGTCGCCCTCGTTCTCGGCAGCGTGTGCGCGAGAGATGTGGGCGTACCCGGCCAGCCACCTGTCCGGGCCTCGGGTCAGGCGCTCGATGGTCGCCGCGCTCTTCCCTGTCCCTCGCAGGAGTGCGAGTTTGACGGTGAGGAGTGCGCCGCCGAAGCCGGGCAGTCGGGAGTCGTCCGGCATACGGTCGGTCAGGGTTCGCAGCTCCTCGCCTCCTTCCTTGAGGGAGCCGCTGAACACCGCGCTCTGGCCGGCTCGGGAGCTGAGCAGCAGAAGCCCGGCGGCGATCTCGCGCTCGATGCCCGGCTCGGTGATCTCGGGCTCGATTCCCGGCTGATCGCTCGGCAGTGCGAGAGCCTGCCTGAGCCAGTGGGCGGCGTCGTCGTGCAGGCCGAGCATGTTCCAGTACCAGGTCAGGCCGAGGGCCAGCGTGATCGCCGCGTCGGCGTCGCCGGTCCGGGTGAGGTGACGCAGGGCGGCGAGCACGTTGTCGTGCTCGGTGCGCAGGACGTGGAGGGCGTGGAGCTGCTCGGGGCCGCGGGTCAGGGGGTCGTAGTGGGCCACCAGGTCGGCGCAGTATCGGGCGGCCAGGTCACGCACGCCGGTCAGGGTGTTCTGCTCGGCCAGCATCTCCAGGCCGTATTCCCGGATCGTCTCCAGCATCCGGTACCGACCGGTGCCGGGCACGAGTTGCAGCAGCGACCGGTCCACCAGGTCCGCGAGGAGCTGCGGGATGTCGCGGACCGGCACGGTGGTTTTGCCGCACAGCGCGGCAGCCGAAGCCGGCGTGACGCCTCCGGGCAGGAGCGCGATCCGCTCCGCGACCGTACGGGCGTCACCGGGGAGCAGGTCCCAGCTCCAGGCGATGACCCCGCGCAGCGTGCGGTGGCGTGGGAAGGCGGTGCGGCTGCCGGAGGTGAGCAGCCGGAACCGGTCGGACAGCCCGTCGGCCAGGTCGCTCAGCGCGAGCGTGCGCAGGCGGGCCGCGGCCAGTTCGAGTGCGAGCGGCAGGCCGTCCAGGCCGCGCACGATGCGCAGCACGTCCGCGAGGTTGTGCTCGTCGACGTCGAACGCGGGGCGCACGGCGGCGGCCCGCTCGGTGAACAGGCGCACCGATGGCGCGAGGCGGGCCTGTCGAAGGTCCGCGTCCGTATCGGGAAGAGCCAGCGGGCCCAGGGGTACCAGTGCCTCACCGTCGATCGCCAGTGGTTCTCGGCTGGTGGCCAGTACGCGCAGTCCGGCGCAGCGGGCGAGCAGCGCCGAGAGCAGGTGCGCCGCCGTGTCGATCACGTGCTCGCAGTTGTCGACGACGAGCAGGCTTTCACGGGCGTCGAGCTGGTCCGCCAGCGCGTCGAGTTCGTCGGCGGGGTCGCTGCGCAGCCTTGCCGAGGCGTCGAACAGGGCGGAGCCGCGTAGGCCGATCGCGGCCAGCAGGGCGCCGCCGACCTTGCCCGGGTCGGTGACCGAGCCGAGGTCGATCAGCCAGGCACCGTCGCGGTACGCGTCGCGGTGACGGCGGGCGGCCTCGATGGCCAGGCGTGTCTTGCCTGCGCCGCCGGGACCGAGCACGGTGACGAGCCGTCCCGACGCCAGGAGATTGTCGATCCGGGCCAGGTCGTCGGCACGGCCGATGAAGCTGGTCATCGGTACGGGCAGATTGCCCGGCCGCTTTCGGGCGCCGTCGGCCGGAGTGACGGCGGGCGGAGTGACGGCGGGCGGAGGCTGTTCGACTCGCAGCAGACGCAGGTGGCGTTCACGGAGTGCGGCGCCCGGATCGGTACCGAACTCTTCGGCCAGCGTCTCGCGGAACTGTTCGTAGCGGGCCAGGGCCTCGGCCTGGCGCCCCTCGGCGGCGAGCGCGTCCAGGACCAGCGCGACACCGCGTTCGAACAGAGGGTGCTGGGACAGCAGGCCGGTCAGGCGGGTGGCCGCCTGCCTCGCGTTCCCGAGGGCCAGTTCGGCTTCGGCGAGGTCGGCGACGGCCTCGGTCGAGGCGTGGGCCAGTCGGGTCGCGGTGGCGGGCTCCACCGCGACAACGGCGGGTGGCGCGGCGCCCGGGTGCTCGCTCCACAGAGCGACGGCTTCGTCGAGCAGAGCTGCCGCGCTGTGCGGGTCGCCCGCGCGCAGACGCTCCCGGCCCGCCGCGGCGAGCTCCTCGAAGCGCAGCGCGTCCACGTCGGACGCGGCCACGTCCAGCCGGTAGCCGCCCGCGGCCTGCGTGACCGCGGCAGAGGAGCCGAGCGCCCGGCGTAGTCGCGACACGAGCGCCTGCAGGGCATGGGCGGGACCGGCAGGAGGGTTCTCGGGCCAGATCGTGTCGACGAGGGTGCGCGGGGCGACGGCACGCCCACCGGCGAGCGCAAGACGTACCACCAGCGCTTGGAGACGGGCCCCCGGCACAGGCAGGTCACGGTCACCACGAGCTGCCTGGAACGTGCCGAGCAACGTGATGCGGAGCCGCGCGTCCCCAACCATGGGGCGATCTTCGCGCGAGCGCGGGCGTAGAGCCAAATGGGCGCCCGGTCGCGGTGCCGCCATCGCCGTACCACCACCGTCGAACCATTACCGCCGTGCCGCCACCGCCGAACCACCACCGCCGTGCCGCCGCCTTACGGCAGTACCGCCCCAATAGCCACAACCCGCCCCAGCCCGCTCCACCCCGCTTCAGTCCGCCCCAGCCCGCTTCAGCCCGCCACGAATTGGAAGCCGTCGGCTGTGCGGACAGCACCGACCTGCCCGTGCGCACGCCGGTTGATCCGCATGAGCCTCGTGTCAGCGCCGTGTGCGTCCCGTGTGAGCGGTCCTCGCCAGTCTGTGCGGGGAGCGGCCGACACCACGAGCGGCCGCGATGACGCGGGGACCGCCCGCGCCCGGGAACGGAGAGACGCGATGACTGAGATCACCGGCAACACGGCCGCAGGCAGGGGCCGTACCACGGAGGATGCCTGGGTGCGGACGTGGGCGGCCGCACCCCACGCACCGATCGAGGCGTTCGGACCCCTTCCCTCGTTCGCCGACACGACCCTGCGCCAAGTGGTGCGCATCAGCGGGGGCGGGCGCCAGGTGCGCCTGCGCCTCACCAACGAGTACGGCACCGAGCCCTTGATCATCGGGGCGGCGCAGCTCGCCCTCGCCGCGCCCGACGGCAGTATCCGGCCGGGCAGCGAGCGGGTGCTGACCTTCGCCGGAAAGCCGGGTACCACCGTCCCGGCCGGCGCGCCGATGCTCTGCGACCCGATCGAGCTGCCCCTGCCCGCCCTGTCCGAGCTGGCCATCAGCCTCTACCTGCCCGACGCGGTCAAAAGCCCCACCTGTCATGCCATGGGCGTACAGACGTCTTGGAGCATCTCGGGCAACGCCGTCGCCGCCCCCACCCTCCCCGCGGAGGCAACGTCCCTGCCGTTGCAGGCCTTTGTCTCCGCGCTCGACGTGCTCCCCGAGGGTCCGGCCGGCGCAGTCGCGGTCATCGGCGACTCCAACACCGACTGCTCCGGCACCACCCCGGACGCCAACCGACGCTGGACGGACCGCCTGGCCGAGCGCCTCGCCGAGCGGAACGGACGCACGACCCACGTCTCCAATCAGGGGATCAGCGGAAACCGGATGCTGAACGCGGGCCTGGGCGAAGCGGTGTTGGCCCGCTTCGATCGTGACGTGCTGGCCACCCCGGGACTCGGCCACGTCGTCATCGCCATCGGGCTCGGCGACATCGGCGTCTCCTGTGCGCCCCGGGACGGCAGCGGCCCGCCGGACGACTTCCTGGCCATGTTCCCCGGCGCGCCGGTGACGGCCGACGACCTCATCGGCGGCTACGTCCAGCTGATCGCCCGGGGCCGTGCCCGCGGGGTGCGGGTCTACGGCGCCACCCTCACGCCTTACGAGGGCGACGAGATCTTCACGCCCGAAGGCGAGCGCGTACGCCGGACGGTCAACGAGTGGATCCGCACGAGCGGCGCCTTCGACGCGGTCCTCGACTTCGACGCCGTCTGGCGCGACCCGGCCCACCCCACCCGTATCCGTGCCGGATTCCACGCGGGTGACCACCTGCACGGCAGCGACGCGGGCTGCCGGGTCCTGGGCGACTCGATCGACCTGACGCTGTTCCGGTGACGCCCGCCCAGGTATCAGTGATCGTCGAAGTGAAGGGAAAATCCTGTGCATGACGTAGTGATCGTGGGAGCGGGCCCCGTCGGACTGCTGCTGGCCTGTGAGCTCGGGCTCGCGGGCTGCGACGTCCTGGTCCTGGAGCAGGAGCCGCGGACGGGCATCCCATGGAAGGCGCTTCCGCTCGGAATGCGGGGCCTGTCCGCCGCGTCGGTCGAGGTGTTCCACCGCCGCGGGATGCTGCGGCCACTGCTGACCGCGTCCGGTGTCGACAGCTACGGCGGTGCCGATCCGGAGGCGACGGTGGCACCGGCGCCACGCAGCGTGAGCCACTTCGCCGGCATGATGCTCGACCCGGCCGACATCGACGCCGACGCCCTGCCGTACCGGCTTCCCAGCCCCGTGCTGGAGGGCGTGATGACCAGTCTCGAAGCGGTTGAGACCGTCCTGGCCGATCGGGCGGCCGAGGTCGGGGTGGAGATTCGCCGCGGGCGGCAGGTCACGGGGCTGCGGCAGGATGCGGACGGCGTCCTCGTACAGGCGGGGAAGGACGAGTACGCGGCACGCTGGCTCGTCGGTTGCGACGGGGGACGCAGCTCGGTGCGCGGTCTCGCGGGCTTCGAATTCACCGGCACCCAACCGCTGTTCACCGGCTACACCATGCTCGCCGACGTCGCCGACCCCCACGAACTGCGGCCCGGGTTCACCCTGACACCGACCGGCATGTACCTGCGGATGCCCACGCCTGGGCACATCGGCATGCTGGACTGCGATGGCGGCGCCTTCGACCGGTCGGAGCGACCAACCCTCGATCACCTGCAGACGGTGCTGCGCCGTGTGTCCGGCACCGATGTGACCCTGAACGACGTCCAGTTCGTCTCCACGTTCACCGACCGGGCGATGCAGACCGTCTCCTACCGCCAGGGGCGCGTCCTGCTGGCCGGAGACGCCGCGCACATCCACTCGCCTCTCGGCGCGCAGGGGCTCAACACCGGCATCGCTGACGCCGTCAATCTGGGATGGAAGCTCGCGGCGACCGTCCACGGGTACGCCCACGAAGGGCTGCTTGACTCCTACACGCGAGAACGCCATCCGGTCGGCGCCCGGATTCTCGACTGGACGCGCGCCCAGAGCGCGGTCATGAGGCCGGACCCGCACGCCCAGGCCATCCAGGCCCTGGTCCGCGACGTGCTCGGCACCCGGGACGGAACCACCTACGTCTACAACAGGACCTCGGGCTCCTCCCACCGCTACGACCTGGGCGGCACGCACCCCCTGGTCGGCCGCAACGCCCCCGATTTCCGTTTCACGGACGGAACGCGGCTCAGCGACCTCATGCGGGACGGGCACGGCATCGCCGTCGACTTCACCGCGGACCGACGGCTCGCCGGTGCGACGGCCGGCCGCGAGGACCTGATCCGGCACGTGTCGAAACCGGCCGTCGACGAACTGGGCTGCGGCGCCCTGCTCGTCCGCCCCGACGGCGTCGTCGCCTGGGCGGACGGTCTCGATCCCGACCACGCGGGCTTCGAGCACGCCGCCGCCCGGTGGTTCGGCAGCGCTTCCGTGTAGTGGGGCTTCGGCCTGGTGGTGCTTGGGCGGGGTGTCGGTCGGCCCAGAGCTGAGCAGGGGCTTTCCGTCCGGCGGAAGTCCTGTTGCCGGGGTGGAGGCGGCGCCGCCATGGTGTTTCTGACACGACGTCGACGATGACGGGACGCTCTCATGCCGCACACCACCGCCTTCGCCAGGAACCAGTGGTACGTCGCCGCCTACTCCCACGAGGTGGGGCGCGAGTTGCTCGGGCGGACCGTTCTCGGGGAGCCGCTCGTCTTCTACCGGAGCGAGGAGGACGGGACGGCTGTCGCGCTGGCCGACCGGTGTGTGCACCGGCGGTACCCGCTCTCGGAGAGCCGGCTCGACGGGGACCGGATCGTGTGCGGCTACCACGGGTTCACGTACGACATGACGGGCACCTGCGTCTACGTGCCGGGGCAGAAACGGATACCGCGGACCGCCCGCGTCGCGTCCTTCCCGCTGGTCGAGCAGGACTCCCTGATCTGGGTCTGGATCGGCGACCCGGCACTCGCCGACGCCGGGATGATCCCGCGCGCCCGCCACCTCGACTCCCCCGGCTGGGTCACCGTCCGCGGGATGGAACCCATCGACGCCGACTACGGCCTCCTCGTGGACAACCTCCTCGACCTCTCCCACGAGACCTATCTGCACGGCGGATACATCGGCACGCCCGAGGTCGCCGAGACGCCGATCAGCACGGAGGTCGACGAGGGCGCGGGCATCGTGCGGGTCAGCCGGCACATGGACGACGCCGAATGCCCGCCGTTCTACGCCCGTTCGACCGGCATCGAGGGCCGGATCACGCGCTGGCAGGACATCGAGTACTTCGCGCCCTGTCTGTATCTGCTGCACAGCCGGGTCGCGCCGGTCGGTGTGGTGCCCGAGCCGGACGGCAGCGACCCGAACGCGTTCCACACCGAGATCACCTACGCGATCACGCCGTCCGGCGACGGCCACGTCTACGACTTCTGGGCGGTCTCACGGGACTTCGCACCCGATGACAGCGAAGTCACCCAGTTCCTGCACGACTTCAACCACACAGTGGTCATGCAGGACGTCGACGCGCTCAACCTGCTGCAACGGACGCTCGGTTCGGAGCGGAGCGGCTACCAGGAACTGAGCATCAACATCGACACCGGCGGTCTCGCGGCCCGCCGTATCCTCGCCCGGCTCGTCGAGGAGGGTGACAAGCCCGTGGAGAAGGTACTGTGACCAGCCCCACCGGCGAGATCTACCGCGTCGACTGGCTCCCGGGCACGGACGTCCTGCACGGCACCTGCCACTGCGGCGCCGAGCACACCGCAGAGGACCCGATCGCCATGTGGGAGTGGATGCTCGCCCACCCCGAGGGCCACGAGCCGTGCGGGCAGGAGCCCCGAGGACATCGGTCATGATCCCGTACGAAGCCGAACTCGTCGTGGAGCGGATGGAGTCGGCCGCCGAGAACGTGGTCGCCCTCACTCTCCGGCACCCTCTCGGCGAGGAACTCCCCGGCTGGGAGCCGGGCGCCCACATCGACGTGCTGCTCAGGCCGGGGCTTGAGCGGCAGTACTCCCTGTGCGGCGATCCGGCCGACCGTCGCACCTGGCGGATCGCCGTGCTGCGGGAGCCGGCCGGACGCGGCGGATCAGCGCATGTGCACGGGGAGTTGAGCGAGGGTGACAAGGTGCGGGTGCGCGGGCCGCGCAACAACTTCGCGCTCCAGGCCGCCCCGCGCTACCGGTTCGTCGCGGGCGGAATCGGCATCACACCCATCCTGCCGATGCTGGCCGCGGCGCAGGCCGCGGGCGCGGAGTGGACGCTGTTGTACGGCGGACGCACGCGTGGATCCATGGCGTTCACAGGCGAGTTGGCCCGGTACGGCGACCGGGTGACGATCGCCCCGCAGGACGAGACCGGTCTGCTGGACCTGACCGCGCTCGACGCCCCCGGCACGCTCGTCTACTGCTGCGGGCCCGGTCCCCTGCTGGACGCGGTCGAGGAGCGGTGCCCTCCCGCGCTGCTGCGGGTCGAGCGCTTTCAGCCGAAGGTCCAGGAGAGCGGCCCGGACGGCGAGTTCGAGGTGGAGCTGTCCCGGAGCGGGCGCACGCTGACCGTCCCCGCCGGTGTCTCCGTCCTGGACACCGTGCGGGCCGCGGGTGTCGAGGTGCTGTACTCCTGCACCGAGGGCACCTGCGGGACCTGCGAGACGGACGTGCTCGAAGGTGTCCCCGACCACCGGGACTCGGTGCTCGACGACGAGGAGCGGGAGGCGGGCGAGACCATGCTCATCTGCGTCTCTCGCTGTCGGGGGAAGCGGCTCGTGCTGGACCTGTGACCTTGAGGTCCGCCTCGATGCGGGCCACCGTCGCGAGCAGATGGGGCAGCAGGTCGCGCCGTACCGACTCCACCGAGTTGCGACTCGCGTGCACCGGGATGTTAACGGCCGCCACGACCTCGCCGTCCCGGTCCCGTACCGGGGCGGCGACCGAGCGCAGCCCTTCCTCCAGTTCCTGGTCGACGATGGCGTACCCCTGCCGTCGTACCCGCCGGAGTTCCGTCCTGAGCGGCTCGGCCGAGACGATCGTGCGTGCCGTCAGGGGCCGGAGTTCGGCGCGGGCCAGCCGGGCGTCGATCTCCTCGTCCGGCAGATGGGCCAGCATCACCCGCCCCACGGAGGTCACTTGGGCCGGGAAGCGGGTGCCGACGGTGATCGTGGCGGTCATGATGCGGCTGGTGGGGACGCGCGCCACGTACACGATGTCGTCGCCGTCGAGGACGCAGAGCGAGGACGACTCCCGTACCCGCTCGACGAGTTGCTCCAGATGGGGTTCGGCGAGGTCGGCCAGTGTGAAGCCGGAGAGGTAGGAGTAGCCGAGCTCCAGGACCCGCGGGGTGAGCCGGAACATCCGGCCGTCCGTGTGCACGTATCCGAGATCGAGGAGTGTCAGCAGGAAGCGGCGGGCCGCCGCACGGGTCAGGTCGCAGGCGCGCGCGACCTCACTGAGCGTCAGTTGCGGGTGTTCCGCGTCGAATGCGCGGATGACGGCCAGGCCTCGTTCGAAGGACCGGACGAAGTGGGGCGCGCGGACTGCTGCAGGCATCGTCGCCTCCAGGTTGACGGCCGGTGTGCGCCTTCCGCGCACGCCATGAACTCGGTACGCATGAACTCGGTTCGGTAACTGTCAACAATATTGTCAGCGAAAGGGATTGACCCCGTCGTGCAGGGGTCCTACTTTCCCGCTGAGCACTATTGTGCGGTGTGCGCACAGCCTGTCGGAACACTCTCGTCTGCACAGGAGGAGTCAATGCGTCGTCTGTTCGCCGGTCTCGCGGTCGGAGCCCTGCTGGTGGCCGCCTCGGCCTGCGGTTCGTCCGACGACTCCTCGGAGTCCTCGGACAGCAACTCGTCGTCCGGCGGCACCACCACGGTCAAGGTCGGGGTCATTCCCATCGTCGATGTCGCGCCCATCTACCTCGGCCAGAAGAAGGGCTTCTTCAGCAAGCGCGGCCTGAAGCTCGAACTGACCACCGCTCAGGGCGGCGCGGCCATCGTGCCCGGGGTGGTCAGCGGCCAGTTCCAGTTCGGTTTCTCCAACATGACCTCGCTGATGATCGCCCAGTCCCAGAACGTGCCCGTCAAGGCGGTCGTCAACGGCATCTCCTCAACGGGCGTCGAGGGCAAGGACTTCGGCGCCCTCACGGTGAAGAAGGACAGCCCCATCAAGTCCGCCGGGGAGCTGGAGGGCAAGAAGGTCGCCGTCAACACCCTCAAGAACATCAACGAGACCGCGGTGCGCGAGTCGGTGCGCAAGGCCGGCGGCGATCCGTCCAAGGTGCAGTTCGTCGAGCTGGCCTTCGACCAGATGCCCGCGGCCCTCGACAGCGGACAGATCGACGCCGCGATGGTCGTCGAGCCCGCACTCGCCACCGTGAAGAGCCAGGGCGCGGTCGAGATCGCCTCGTCACTGGTCGACGTGGCCAAGGACCTCACGGTCGCCATGTACTTCACGTCGGCCCAGTACGAGCAGCAGAACCCCGAGTTGGTGAAGAAGTTCCAGGAGGCCACCGCGGAGTCGCTCGCCTACGCCGACGCCCACCCGGACGAGGCACGGGAGATCGTGACCACGTACACCAAGATCCCGGCGGCGGTGCTGGCGAACGTGGTCCTGCCGAAGTGGCCGGCCGAGGCGAACCGCGCCTCGATCGAGGCGCTGGCGAAGCTGGGCGATGAGGACGGGCTCTTCAAGACGGCCCCTGACCTGGACAAGCTGCTTCCGTGAAGGGACTGAACGCCGCACTGGGTGCGGCCGGGCTCGCGGCCTTCCTCGCCCTGGGCGAGGCGGTGCCGCGGCTCGGCCTCGTCAAGGAGGAGTACTTCCCGCCGACCAGCCGCATCGCCGAAGCGCTCTGGAAGGAGCTCGACGACGAGGCGTTCTGGACGGCGCTGGAGGACACCCTCACCGGCTGGGCGCTGGGGCTGCTGATCGCGGTGATCGCCGGGATCCTCGCGGGCGTCCTGATCTCGGTGGTGCCGCATCTGCGCGAAGTCACCGCGTCCACCATCGAGTTCCTCCGTCCTATCCCCTCCGTCGCGCTGATCCCGCTCGCCGTCCTCCTGTACGGCACCGAACTCCGCTCCGTCCTCCTCCTCGTCGTCTACGCCTCCTTCTGGCAGGTCCTCATCCAGGTGCTGTACGGCGTCCAGGACGTCGACCCGGTCGCGGAGGAGACCGCGCGCTCCTACGGCCTCGACGCCTGGGCACGGACCCGCCATGTGCTCTGGCCCTCGGCCCTGCCGTACGTCATGACGGGTGTCCGGCTGGCCGCCGCGGTCGCCCTCATCCTCACCGTGACCGCCGAACTGGTCATCGGGGCACCGGGGTTGGGCAAGAACATCGGGGTCGCCCAGGCTTCCCAGGCCGTCCCCGAGATGTACGCCCTGCTGGTGGTCACCGGTCTGCTGGGCCTGCTGATCAACGTGGGTGCCCGAACCGTCGAGCGACGGGCGCTGGCCTGGCACCAGTCGGTGCGCGGAGAGGTGGCGGTGTGATGCGCGTCCTGCTGAGGTCGGTCTACGTCCTCGCGCTGCCCGCGGCCCTCGTCGTCGTCTGGTGGCTCGCGTCCGACGGGAGCACCGACCCCTTCTGGCCGCCGCTGCGCACGATCCTGGAGACCTTCCCGGACGTCTGGACGCGCGACCGGCTGCGCGCCGACGTGCTTCCCAGCGCGCTACGGCTCCTCGCGGGCTACGCCTCGGCGGCCGTCGTCGGTGTGGCGGTGGGCACGGTCATCGGCTCCTACCGGCGTGTACGGGCCTTCTGCGAACCGGTTCTCGAGTTCCTGCGCGCGGTACCGCCGCCCGTGCTGGTCCCGGTCATCATGCTGTTCGCGGGCATCGGCGACACCATGAAGATCGCGGTCATCGCGAGCGGCTGTGTCTGGCCGATCCTGCTCAACACCGTCGAGGGCGTCCGGGCCGTCGACTCCGTGATGTCGGAGACGGCGCGTTCCTACGGCGTCACGGGCGCCGCCCGGCTGCGCAGCGTGGTCCTGCCCGCGGCGAGCCCGCAGATCTTCGCCGGCCTGCGTCAGGCACTGTCCATCGGCATCATCCTGATGGTCATCAGCGAGATGTTCGCGGCCAGCAACGGCATCGGCTTCACCATCGTCCAGTTCCAACGCGGCTTCGCGATCCCCGACATGTGGACGGGGATCCTGGTTCTGGGTCTGCTCGGCTTTCTGCTCTCGGTCGTCTTCCAGTCGGTGGAGCGCCGGGTGCTCGGCTGGTACCACGGGCTGCGCGCGTCCTCCCGGCGGTCCCCGTGAAACTCACGAAAGGGCGGTCCATGCTCGACGTACGCGGCCTGAACAGGGTCTACGAGGGTTCCGGTCGCCGGGTCGAGGCGGTACGGGACCTCACCTTCACCGTGGAGGCGGGTGAACTGGTCTGCCTGGTGGGCCCGTCGGGCTGCGGCAAGACGACGCTGCTGAAGTGCATGGCCGGGCTGCTCACCCCGACCGCGGGCGAGGTGTCACTGGGCGGCAACCGGGTCACCGGCCCGCCGCCCGGGATGGCGTTCGTGTTCCAGGAGTACGGGCGCAGTCTGTTCCCCTGGATGCGGGTCGGCGAGAACGTCGAACTCCCGCTGAAGCAGAAGCGGTTGACCAAGGTGCGGCGCAAGGAGTTGGTCGCCGACGCGCTGGAGTCGGTCGGGCTCGCGGACGCGGCGGACGCATACCCCTGGCAGCTCTCCGGCGGTATGCAGCAGCGCGTCGCCATCGCCCGTGCGCTCGCCTACGAGCCCGACGTCCTGCTGATGGACGAGCCGTTCGCGGCGGTCGACGCACAGACGCGCGCCGACCTGGAGGACCTGGTGCGCGGGCTGTGGCGGCAGCGCGGGATCACGATCCTGTTCGTCACCCACGACATCGACGAGGCCGTCTACCTGGGCGAGCGGGTACTGATCCTCTCCGCCTCCCCCACCGTCGTACAGGAGCAGTTGAAGGTGGATCTCCCGGACGAGCGGGACCAGTTGCACACCCGGGTCGCCCCGCGCTTCGCCGAACTGCGGACCCATGTGTACGAACAGATCCAGGCGGCGAAGCGCGGGACTCCCCTCGACCTCACGAAAGATACGCCTCCACCTCACTGAGCTGGCCGGCCGGCCAGCCCGTGTTGCCGGTGACGCTGACGCGCAGGTGGCGCAGGTTCGTGCCGCTCGGCAGGGCCACCGTGACCGTGTTCCCGGTGGCCGGGTCGAAGCGGTAGCCCGTCGGGGCGACGACCGTCGAGTACGCCGAGCCGTCCGTGCTTCCCTGCACGGACAGGGTCTGGGTGCGGGCGCCCCAGGCCGCGGCCGGCGGCAGCTTCAGAACGACACGGCGGACGGCCCGGTTCGACCCGAGGTCGACCGTCAGGGCCTGTGGGAAGGCGTTGTTGGTGGACTCCCAGTAGGTGTTCGCGTCGCCGTCGACGGCCTTGCCCGGTGTGTAGACGTCCACCGAGCCGGTGGCCGTGGCGGCACGGCCCTGGGCCAGGTTGCCGGTCGGGTCGGGGTCCGGATTTCCGGACCCGGGCTGCGGCCACGCGGAGCAGTTGGACCAGGTGCTGTCCCAGCCGGAGTTGCCGCCGCCGTTGGTGAGGGTGAAGGTGCCGCTGGGGTAGGGGCAGTTGTAGACGCCCGCGGCGCCCACTCCGGAGGCCTGGACGTTGCTGAACCTCGCCGCGCCCTGGGTCTCGGCCTGGACGACGACGGTGCCGACCCTGTTGACCGTCGCGCCGGTCACGTTCACGTTGTTCGTCGCGTAGCCGCGTCCGCCGCCCGACACGAACTCGAAGGCGCTGTACGGACTGTCGGTGATCGTCGTGTTGGTGATGTTGACCGTCGCGTTGATCGCGCTGTCGTAGGAGTCGACGCGCAACGCGCCCATCGGGTGGCCCCAGTTGGGGTTCATCGCGCCGGCGCGGACGAGCGTGTTCCCGTCGACCGTGATGGTGCCGGCCAGCGGGGAGAAGGGGTCGAGGAACTTCTGGTTGGAGATCGCGATGCCGCTGCCGAGGGCGTTGGTGTCGGAGACCAGGTTGTTCCGCACCGCGATGTCGGTGCCGCCGTAGATCGCTATGCCGTTGGCCAGGTTCGGCTGCGAGATGGTGTTGTTGTCGAAACTGCTGTTGGTGTCCGGTGAGTTGAGCGACCACATGGCGAGCGAGTCGTCGCCCTGGTTGCGCAGGAAGTTGTTGCGGACGCGGACACCGTGCGCGTTCCCGTTCAGGTTGAGGCCGTCGGCGGTGGTGTCGAGGATGCGGTTGTTCTCGACGACAAGGTTGTCATTGTTCCCCGTCAGCCAGAGGCCGACCTTGAGGTGCTGGATCCACATGCCGGAGACCGTGGAGTTCGGGCCCAGGGAGCCGTTGACGAAGTTGTCCGGGCTGGAGTCGACGCGCTCGGTGACCTCGCCGATGACCGCGAAGTCCCGCAGGCGGACACTCCCGGACGAACTGCTCTGGTCGATGAAGCGCGAGGTGCGCACGACGGAGTACCAGCTGCCCGCGCCCTGGAGGGTGACGTTCTGGACGCCGCTGAGCGAGGACGTGATCCGGTAGTCGCCCGGCGGGATCCACACCACTCCCCCCTGGGCGGCGGCGATCGCGTCGCGGAAGGCCTGGGTCGAGTCGCCCTGCCCGCTGGGGTCGGCGCCCCTGTCGGTGACGGACACCGAGCCCGCGGGTCTGGCGGCTGCCGCCGCGACCTGCTCGAAGTCGGCGACGTCCACGGTGACCTGGGTCGTGGTGGCCTGGAAGGCGACCTTGTCGCCCGCCTGCACGTTCTGGCCGAGGAGCAGCCGGGCGTTGTCGTAGAAGTGGTGGGTCCTGGCGCCGGCGATCCAGGAGGTGTCCACGTAGGAGTACTTGGAGGTGACGGCGAGGGTCCTGGCGAGCTTGACCCCGTTCACGTACACGTCCAGCGTGCCGGACTGGCCGTCCGGGACGCTGTAGGAGACGTTCACGGCGTTGGCCGCGCGGGGGACGGTGAACTCGACGCGCTGGCCGGCGTTCAGGCGTACGGCCTGTCGTCCGGAGGCCTCGGAGGCGAGGCTGCCCTGCGTGTAATCGGGCCCGATCCTGGCGCCCGTGGAGGTGGCCGCCTCGGCCTCGACCGAGGTGAAGGGCAGGGTCGCTCCCGCCGCGGCTACCGCGGAGTGGGCCGTGGTGGCGCTGAGCATGCCCGCGGTGAGGGCGACGGCCACGGCGGCTGCCGCCGTAATCGCCGGCATGCGCCTGACAGATCTGGACATTGCTGATCCCTTTCGTGTGGGGGTGCCGGGATAGCGGAGTGGAGCGGCGGCCTGGCTGCGGTGTCAGGCGCGCAGCCAGGCCGCCGTGTCCTGGGGAAGCCGCCCCTCGGTGTCCAAGGGGCCGCTGGTGATGAGGAGTTGGGAGTGGGCGGGGAGGGTGGCGGGGGCGGCGGACAGGTTGACCACGCAGAGCGCGCCGTCCGCACGGGTGAAGGCCAGCACGCCGTCGGCGGCCGGGAGCCAGCTGAGCGGACCGTCACCGAAGCCGGGTTCGGTGCGGCGCAGGTTCAGTGCCTCGCGGTAGAGGGTGAGCATCGAGCCGGGGTCGGCGGCCTGGTCGTCGGCCGCGTAGGCGGACCAGCCGGCCGGCTGCGGAAGCCAGGGGTCGCCGCCGAAGCCGGCGTGCGGCGCGTCGGCGTTCCAGGGCAGCGGAACCCGGCACCCGTCCCGGCCCGGGTCGGTGCCGCCGGAGCGGGAGTACATCGGGTCCTGGATGCGGTCACGCGGTATCTCCGCCTCGGGCAGGCCGAGTTCCTCACCCTGGTAGACGTAGACCGCGCCCGGCAGGGCGAGCGAGAGCAGGGCGGCGGCGCGGGCGCGCCGGGTGCCGAGGGCGAGGTCGGTGGGGGTGCCGAAGGCCTTGGTGGCGAAGTCGAAGCCGGTGTCCTGGCGGCCGTAGCGGGTGACCGTACGGGTCACGTCGTGGTTGCACAGCACCCAGGTGGCGGGCGCGCCGACCGGGGCGTGCTCGGCGAGGGTCTCGTCGATCGACGTACGCAGCCGTCCGGCGTCCCAGGGGCAGGACAGGAAGGAGAAGTTGAAGGCGGTGTGCAGTTCGTCGGGGCGCAGGTAGCGGGCGAAGCGCTCGGTGTCGGGGAGCCAGACCTCGCCGACGAAGATCCCGTCGTAGTCGTCGGCGACCGCGCGCCAGGAGCGGTAGATGTCGTGGAGGTCGTCGCGGTCAACGAAGGGGTGCGGGTCGCGGCCCTCGACGAAGTCGGGCAGGTCCGGGTCCTTGGCCGGCAGCGCGGCCGAGTCGATGCGCACGCCGGCCACACCCCGTTCGAACCAGAAGCGCAGGACGTCCTCGTGTTCCTGTCTGACCGCCGGGTGCGCCCAGTTGAGGTCGGGCTGCTCGGGGGTGAACAGGTGGAGGTACCAGTCGCCGTCGGGCAGCCGGGTCCAGACGGGTTCGGTGGAGCCGACGAACTGCGACGGCCAGTCGTTGGGCGGGAGTTCGCCGTGCTCGCCGCGTCCCGGGCGGAAGTGGAACAGCTCCCGCTCGGGGCTGCCGGGTCCTGCCGCGACGGCCGCGCGGAACCAGGCGTGCTGGTCGGACACGTGGTTGGGCACGATGTCGACGAGGGTGCGGATGCCCAGCTCGCGGGCTTCGGCGACGAGTTTCTCGGCCTCGGCGAGGGTGCCGAAGGAGGGGTCGATGGCGCGGTAGTCGGCGACGTCGTAGCCCCCGTCGGCCATCGGCGACAGGTACCAGGGGTTGAACCACAGGGCGTCGACGCCGAGTTCGGCGAGGTAGGGAAGTCTGGCGCGGACGCCCGCGAGGTCGCCGGTGCCGTCGCCGTCGCCGTCCGCGAAGCTGCGGACGTACACCTGGTAGATGACGGCGGAGCGCCACCATTCGCCCTGGGTGCGGGCAGGGGAATGCTGTCCCACGGTGCCTACCTTTCTGTGAAGCTCTGGAAGGGGGTGTGGTCAGCCCTTCGTGCTGCCCGCGCTGATCCCGGCGATGATGTGCCGCTGGAACACCAGGAACATCGCGACCATGGGGATGCTGGCGATCACCATCGAGGCCAGCAGCACGGTCAGCGGGATGTTCTGCGACAGCTGGACGAGGGCCACGCTGATGGGCTGTTTGTCGGTGTCGGAGAAGACCATCAGCGGCCAGAGGAAGTCCTGCCAGACGGCGACGAGGGCGAAGATCGACACGACTCCCAGCACCGGCCTGGACATGGGCAGCACGATCGACCAGAGGGTGCGCAGCCGTCCGGCGCCGTCGATCTCGGCGGCCTCCAGGACATCGCGCGGTATCTGGTCGAAGAAGCGTTTGAGGAGGTACAGGTTGAAGGCGTTCGCCACGGCCGGCAGCCAGATGCCGAGCGGGTCGTTGAGCAGGCTCACGTGGATGAGCGGGAGGTCGGCGACGGTCAGGTACTTCGGGACGACCAGCGCCTGGGCGGGGACCATCAGGGTGGCGAGGATGCCGCCGAGGACGATCCGGCCGAAGGCGGGCTTCAGCTTGGACAGGGCGTAGGCCGCCGCCGTGCAGAACACGAGCTGGAGGATCCAGGCGCCGGTAGCCTGCACCACCGTGTTCCACAGGTGGGTGGGCAGGTCCATCAGTTCCCAGGCGTCGGTGTAGCCGGTGAGGCTCCACTTGTCGGGGACCAGGGTCGGGGGTGTGCGGGTGACCTCGTCCGGCGACTTCATGGCGCCCGTGACCATCCAGTACACGGGGAAGAGGAAGGCCAGCGCGAAGAGCAGGACGACCCCGGTGAAGACGGTCCAGTAGAGGGCCTTGCCACGGCGGCGGGCCAGGGTCAGCGGGGAGACGAGCGTGCGGGTGCTCATGAGTCGTCGCCTCCGGAGCGGGTCAGCCGCAGATAGAGCGCGGAGAAGGCGCTGAGCAGCACCAGGAGCATCACGCTCAGGGCGCAGGCTCCCCCGAAGTCGTTGTAGAGGAAGGCGTACTTGTAGATCAGGTACAGGACCGTCACGGTCGAGTTCTCGGGGCCGCCGCCGGTGATGACGAACGGTTCCGTGAAGATCTGCATGGTGGCGATGATCTGCAGCAGCATCAGCATGAGGATGATGAAGCGGGTCTGCGGGATCGTCACGTGGCGGACGCGCTGCCAGATGTTCGCGCCGTCCAGTTCGGCCGCCTCGTACAGCTCGCCGGGGATGCCCTGGAGCGCGGCCAGGTAGATGAGAACGGTGCCGCCGAGGTTGGCCCAGGTGGCGACGATGACCAGGGACACGAGCGCGGTGTCGGCGCCGTTGGACCAGTTCGAGGTCGGCAGGTGCAGGAAGCGCAGCGCCTCGTTCGCCAGGCCCGCTCCGGGATCGTAGAACCACTTCCAGAGCAGGGCGCTGACCACCGGCGGGATCATCACCGGCAGGTAGACCACGACTCTGAAGAAGGCCTTCGCGTGCCGGAGTTCGTTCAGCACCAGCGCCATCACGAAGGGGACGGCGAAGCCGATGAGCAGGGCGAGGACCGTGAAGGTCAGGGTGTTGCGCCAGGCGGCCGTGAACTCCGGGTCGTGGAAGACACGGGTGAAGTTCTCGGTGCCGACCCACTCCGGCTCGCCCCCCGGCGTGTACTTCTGGAAGGCGATCACGACCGCGCGGATCGCCGGGTACCAGGAGAACAGCGCGAAGCAGAGCAGGCCGCCGATGAGGAAGGCGTACGCCCTGGACTGGTCGGCCAGCCGCCGGCGCAGTGGGCGCGTGGGCGGTCCGGGCCTGGGCGCCTCCACCGGACGGAGGTCCGTCGGTGGAGGCACCGTGGGCTTCGATGCGGTCTTCATGGACGTGGTCAGCCCCGGGACAGGATGGAGTCGATCTTGCCGGACGCGTCACTCAGGAGCTTGTCGATGTCGGCGTCCTTCTTGGTGAGGACCGCGGAGACGGCGCCGTCGAGGACCGAGTAGATCTGCTGGGCCTGCGGCGGCTCGATCTTCATGTCCAGGCCCTGGTTGCCGTCGAGGAAGGGCTGGTAGTTCTCGACCGGGACGTTCGCGTTGGCGCCCTTGACCTGCTGGTCCTTCTCGTCGGCGGCGCCGGTGAACAGGCGGGGCTCGGGCAGGCCGACGGGTGCGTCGTTCTTCTTGGCGCGGGCGTAGTCACCGAGGAAGCCGTCGCCGGGGGTCAGGAACATCGCGTCGAGCCACTTCAGGCCCGCCTTGATCTGCTCGGGCGACGCCTTCTTGTTGAACATGTAGCCGTCGCCGCCGATGAGCGTGCCCTGGCCGCCGGGCATCGGCGCGAGGGCGAGGTCCTTGTAGTTGCCGCCCTTCTCCTTGACCAGGATCGGGATGTTGTCCGGAGCGGAGAGGTACATGCCGAGCTTGCCCGAACCCATCATCTGCTGCACGTCGTTGATGACGAGGAGCTGCTTGCTGCCCATCGAGTTGTCGGTCCAGCGCATGTCCTTGAGGTTCTGCAGGACGGCCTTGCCCTGGGGCGTGTCGATGCTGGCCTTCTTGCCGTCCGCGCTGACGACGTCGCCGCCCTGCGAGTACATCTCGGCGGTGAAGTGCCAGCCGCCCTGGTTCTGGGCGCTGTAGTCGGCGTATCCGACGGTGCCGTTGCCGAGGCCGGCTATCGCCTTGGCGGCGGCGCGCAGCTCCTCCCAGGTGGCCGGGGGCTTCTCCGGGTCGAGGCCGGCCTCCTGGAAGAGCTTCTTGTTGTAGATCAGGCCCATCGAGTAGCCGGTGCGCGGGACGCCGTAGACCTTGCCGTCGACGGTGTAGATGTCGCGCAGTTGCTGCTGGATGGTGCCGTAGCTCTTCAGGTCCTTGACGTAACTCGTGATGTCGGCGGCCTGGTTGATGTCGACGACGTGCTTGGCGTCGGTGAAGTAGGTGTAGAAGACGTCCTCCATCTGACCGCCGGCCAGCTTGGCGTCGAACGTCTTGGGGTCCTGACACGGGAACGCGTCATGGGGGACGACGTCGATGTCCGGGTTGGCCTTCTCGAAGGCCTTGATGTCGGCCTCGAAGAACGAGCGGTCGACCTTGGCGCTCTTGGGCGGCATGCAGTTGACGGTGATGCTGGTCTTGCCGTCGGCCGTGTCGTCGCTCGAACCGCAGGCAGTCGCGGTGAGCGCGAAAGAACACGCCATGAGCGTGATGAAGGTACGGCGGAACCCGGTGCTTCTCATCGGTGGACCCCTTTGGGCAGGAGCGGGTGGAACCCTTTTGGCAACCCGTGGCCTGGAGCGGTGGGCGCCGCCACTCAAGCACCGACGACAAGCGTCCGCAAGATGTCGCGCAGAATCTGTAATTATTTGACAGTCACGCGTTCCTCAGCGGCGCGGCGCTTGCGCTGTGGAACCACGGACCACCAACTCCGGCTCGAACAGGAGCTCTTCGGCGGTGACACTGCTGCCGCCGATCTGAGCGTTCAGCAGTTCGACGGCCGCGCGTCCCATGGCCTCGATGGGCTGGCGCACGGTGGTCAGCGGGGGCTCGGTGCAGTTCATGAACGCCGAGTCGTCGTAGCCCACGACGGAGACCTCGCCCGGGACGGTGAGTCCCCGGCGCCGGGCGGCCCGTACGGCGCCGAGCGCGAGCGGGTCGCTGGCGCAGATGATGCCGCTGACACCCTGGTCGAGCAGCCGGGTGGCGGCGGCCTGACCGCCCTCCAGGGAGAACATCGCCCGCGCGACGTGCTCGTCGGGCAGGTCGGGGGCGAGCACCCGCGCGGCGGCGAGCTTGCGGCCCGAGGGCATGTGGTCCTCGGGGCCGAGGACGAGACCGATGCGCTCGTGGCCGAGCGAGGCCAGGTGGCGATAGGCCTGCTCGACGGCGACGGCGTCGTCACAGGAGACGCAGGGGAAGCCGAGGTGTTCGATGGCGGCGTTCACCAGCACCACCGGAATGTTGCGGTCCGCGAGCTGCCGGTAGTGGTCGTGCGGCGCGTCCGCCTGCGCGTACAGACCACCGGCGAACACCACGCCGGAGACCTGCTGCTGGAGCAGCAGCTCGACGTAGTCCGCCTCGGAGACGCCGCCTTTGGTCTGGGTGCACAGCACCGGGGTGAGACCGAGCTGCGCGAGCGCCCCGCCGATCACCTCCGCGAACGCCGGGAAGATCGGGTTCTGGAGTTCGGGCAGTACGAGGCCCACGAGCCGGGCGCGTTCACCGCGCAGCTGCGTGGGCCGCTCGTAGCCGAGGACGTCGAGGGCGGAGAGCACCGCCTGCCGGGTGGAATCGGAGACTCCGGGCTTGCCGTTGAGCACCCGGCTGACCGTGGCCTCGCTGACCCCGACCTTCTTAGCCACCTGAGCAAGTCGTCGCGTCATGTGCGCAAGAATAGCGCAAGATATGCAAACGGCTTGCGTAATAGGGAAGAAGGGGCAGGGTGGGCTCCATTTCGAGCCAGCGGCCCAGCAGCCCTAGTGGGCGGCCCAGAGGCCCCGGACGTGACCGAGATGCCGGGTCATCACCTCGCGGACAGCGCTCTGGTCGCGGTCGAGGAGCGCGTCGAGCAGTTCGAGGTGCTCCTCCGCGGACTCCTGGAGGCGGCCCGCCTCGACGAGGGCGTCGAGGCCGTACAGGCGGGAGCGTTTGCGCAGGTCGCCGACGACCTCGAGCAGGTGCGCGTTACCGGCCAGCGCGAGGAGGCCGAGGTGGAACCGGATGTCCGCCTCGACGTACGCGATGAGGTCGCCGGCCGTCGCGGCGGACACGATCTCCCGGGCGGCCGGGCGCAGCGCCTCCAGGGAGACGGGGTCCGCGGTGACGGCCAGTTCCACCACGGTGGGGATCTCGACGAGGGCGCGGATGTGCGTGTACTCGTCAAGCTGTTTCTCGGAGACCGCGGTGACCCGGAAGCCCTTGTTGGGCACGGTGTCGACCAGGCCCTCCTTGGCGAGGTCGAGCATGGCCTCACGCACCGGCGTGGCCGAGACGCCGAAGCGGGCGGCGAGCGTCGGCGCGGAGTAGACCTCGCCCGCGCGCAGTTCACCGGCGATCAGCGCGGCCCGCAGGGCGTCGGCGACGCGCTCGCGGTAGCTGCGCTTCTTGCCGCCGAGCGTCGGCAGGACGGGGACGGCGGAAGGTGCGCTGCTGCGCTGGGCGGGCATGGAGTGTCTCCTCGTACGGGCGAACGCGGGGGCGCGCGCCGGATGCGATGTCACGCGGTACCAGTATCTCCGGAAGGCTCTAGAGGACGAATCCCGCCGGGAACGGGTCGGAGGGGTCGAGCAGGTACTGGGCGGTTCCGGTGATCCAGGCGCGGCCCGTGAAGCTGGGCAGCACGGCGGGGATTCCGGCGACCTCGGTGGTGCCGAGCAGCCGGCCGGTGAACTGTGTCCCGATGAAGGACTCGTTCACGAACTCGGTGTGGAGCGGGAGTTGACCGCGTGCGTGCAGCTGCGCCATGCGCGCGCTGGTGCCCGTACCGCAGGGTGAGCGGTCGAACCAGCCGGGGTGGATCGCCATGGCGTGCCGCGAGTGGGCTGCGGTGGCGCCCGGCGCCAGCAGGTGGACGTGGTGGCAGCCGCGGATGGAGGGGTCCTCGGGGTGGACGGGCTCGCCCTCGGCGTTGACGGCGTCCATCAGCGACAGCCCCGCCTGGAGGATGTCCTCCTTGCGGGCCCGGTCGAAGGGCAGCCCGAACTCCTCCAGCGGCAGGATCGCGTAGAAGTTGCCGCCGTACGCGAGGTCGTAGGTCACCGTCCGCCCGTCGGCCAGCGTCGCCTTGCGGTCGAGGCCGACGCAGAAGGAGGGCACGTTCTTGAGGGTGACGGCCTTGGCCGCGCCGTCCTCGACCGCGACCTCGGCGACGACGAGGCCCGCCGGGGTGTCGAGCCGGATGGTGGTGACCGGCTCGACGACCTCGACCATGCCGGTCTCCACCAGGACGGTCGCCACCCCGATCGTGCCGTGGCCGCACATCGGGAGATAGCCCGAGACCTCGATGTAGATGACGCCGTAGTCGCAGTCGGGGCGGGTGGGCGGCTGGAGGATGGCGCCGCTCATCGCGGAGTGGCCGCGCGGCTCGTTCATCAGGAGCTGCTTGATGTCGTCGCGGTGCTCACGGAAGTACAGCCGCCGCTCGTTCATGGTCGCGCCGGGGACCGTGCCGATGCCACCGGTGATCACCCGGGTGGGCATGCCCTCGGTGTGCGAGTCGACGGCGTGCAGGACGAGTTTGCTGCGCATGGGATCACTGACTCCTGATGCTCGGGGACGGGCTCCTGGTGGCCGGTCCGTCAGGCGAGACCGGCGTCGACGGCCCGCTCCGTGGCGGCGCGGACGGCGGCCTCCTGCTCGGGCAGCAGGGGGACGCGCGGCGGCCTGACCGGGCCGCCGTGGCGTCCGACGATGTCCATGGACAGTTTGATGGCCTGCACGAACTCGACCTTCGAGTCCCAGCGCAGCAGCGGGTGCAGTTGGCAGTAGAGCTTGTTCGCCGTGTCGAAGTCGCCCTCGACGGCGGCGTGGTAGAGCTCGACGCTCGCGCCGGGCAGCGCGTTCGGGTATCCGGCGACCCAGCCCTTGGCACCCGCGACGGCGAGTTCGAGGAGGACGTCGTCCGCGCCGATCAACAGGTCGAGGCCGGGGGCGAGTTCGGCGAGCTGGTAGGCGCGGCGCACATCGCCGGAGAACTCCTTGACCGCCTGGATGAACCCCTCGTCGTAGAGCTTGGCGAGCAGCTCGGGCACCAGGTCGACCTTGGTGTCGATGGGATTGTTGTACGCGACGATCGGCAGGCCGGCCTTGGCGACCTCCTCGTAGTGCGCGAGGACCGAACGCTCGTCGGCCCGGTAGGCGTTGGGCGGCAGCAGCATCACGGACCGGCAGCCGGCGTCGCGGGCCTGCTCGGCCCAGCGGCGGGACTCGGCGGAGCCGTAGGCGGCGACGCCGGGCATCACGCGCGAGCCGCCTATGGCCGCGACCGCCGTCTCGACGACCTTGGCCCGCTCCTTGGGCGTGAGCACCTGGTACTCACCGAGTGAGCCGTTCGGCACCACGCCGTCGCAGTCGTTCTCGACGAGCCAGGCGCAGTGTTCGGCGAACCTGTCGTGGTTCACGGAGAGGTCGTCGTTCAGCGGGAGGGCGGTGGCGACGAGGACGCCGCGCCAGGGTCGGTGATCGATGGTGGCGGTCATGTGGGGTCCCATCTCGATAGGGTGTGACATTTCACTGGCGGATACCGCTTCGGTAGTGGGCCGCGGGTGAAGCTCAGTCGTCGGTCTCCCCGGCGCGGGCGAGCACCCCGAGCGGCACGGGCCGGGCCAACAGCCGCCGGGCCGCGGACTGTTCGCACCCGGCGAGCCCCGCGACCGCGGGTTCGCAGATCCGGCCCTGGCACCAGCCCATCCCGGCCCGGGTGAGCAGCTTCACCGTACGGACGTCACCCGCACCGAGTTCGCCGACGGCCTCGCGGATCTGACCACCGGTGACCTCCTCGCACCGGCATACCACCGTGTCGTCGGTGACCTGGTCCGCCCAGTGCGCGGGCGGTGCGTACACGGTCTCGATCGCGGCGAAGAACTCCCGTGCGCCGGTACGGGACTTGGCGGCCCGTGCCCACTCGCGCGGGTCGGGTTCCCGGCCGTTCAGCCTGGCGGCGACCGAGTGTCCCGCGATGTGCCCCTCGGCGAGGGAGAGCGCGGAGCCGCCGATGCCGGTGGTCTCGCCCGCTGCCCACACGCCGGGTACGTCCGTCCGCTGTTCCGCGTCGGCGTGGACGACGAGTCCGTCGATACGGCAGCCGAGCGACTCGGCGAGGTCGGTGTGCGGCAGCATGCCGTGTCCGACGGCGAGGGTGTCGCACGCGATACGCCGCTCGGAACCGGCCCTGACCCGTCCTTCGGTGTCGAGCGCGGCGACGGTCACCGCGGTGAGCCGCTCGTCGCCGTGGGCCTCCACGACCGTGTGCCGGGACAGCAACCTGACGCGGTGCCGCAGGAGTTGGATCGCGTACTGGGCTCCCTCGGCGACCTTGCCCGGCTGTGCGGCCAGCGCACCCGCCTTCCGCGCGAGCGTCCTCGGGTCCGCCGACTCGACGAGCGCGGCGATCTCGACCCCGGCCGCGGCGAGCCCAGTCGCCACGGGCAGCAGCAACGGCCCGGTCCCGGCCACCACCGCGGTCCGCCCCGGCACCGCGAGGCTCCCCTTGAGCATGGCCTGCGCGCCGCCGGCGGTGACCACCCCGGGGAGGGTCCAGCCGGGAAACGGCAGCACCTTCTCGTAACCCCCGGTGGCGAGGAGGACGGCGTCCCCGCGAATGGTGACGGGGGCCTCCTGGAGCGGGCCGGTGAGAGCGTGGACGGTGAAAGCACCCGAGGGTGCCCCTCCGGCCGCGCCCGCGACCCCACTCGCGCCGCGCTCCACCAGCCACACATGGTGTCCGGCCAGGTGCTCGACGGTGCCCGCCTCCACCCCTTGGGCGAGCCCTCGCGCCAGCCTCTCCCATGTGCGCCACTGATGGTGGAGCGCGCGTGGCCTCCGGGCGCCGAACGCGGCGGCCGGCCGGCGGTAGAACTGGCCGCCCGCCTCCGCCGCCGAGTCGATCAGCGTGACCCGGATGCCACGGGCCGCCGCGGCCAGGGTGGCGGCGAGTCCCGCCGGACCCGCGCCGATCACCACGAGGTGCGGTCGGTCAGTCATCGTGGCCCGTTCCCTCCTGCGTGCGGATGGTGTCGCCGGGGCGGACGGGGACGAGGCAAGCCCGTTGGTTGGGGCGGCCGTTGACGGTCACGAGGCAGTCGAAGCAGACGCCGATGCCACAGAAGACGCCCCGCGGGCGGCCCGCGCCGCGAGTCGTGCGCCAGGACGTGACACCCGCCGTCCACAGCGCGGCGGCGACGGTCTGGCCCGGCCACGCGTCGAGTTCGCGGCCGTCGAGGGTCACGGTGAACGCGGGCCCCGGCTGCGCCTGGACGAGTTCGAGGGGATTCACACGGACTCCTGGGGAGATTCGCGGGGGATCACACGGGCTCCTCTAGGAGATTCGCGGGGATTCACACCGGCTCCTCGGGAAAGCGGTCGGGCCGGAACGGCGCGAGGCCGAGGTCGGGTGTCCTGCCGGTGAGGGCCTGCGCGACGAGGTGACCGGTGCCGGTGGCGAGCCCGATACCCGCGCCCTCGTGCCCGCAGGCGTGGAAGAGCCCCGGCACCCGTGGATCGGGCCCCAGCGCGGGCAGATGGTCGGGCATGTACGGGCGGAAGCCCAGATACGTACGCAGCGCGCGCACGTCCGACAGGAACGGGAACAACCGGGTCGCCCCGGCCGCGAGAGCCCGTACGGCAGGCAGCGAGAAGGACCGGTCGAAGCCCACCCGTTCACGGCTGGCGCCGATCAGGATCGGTCCGGCGGCGGTCCCCTCCACCACGGGCGAGGTCTGGAGCGCGGCCGAGTCGCTGGCCACGTCGGCGACGTAGTCGGCGGCGTACACCTTGTGCCGCACCATCCGGGGCAGCGGCTCGGTGACGAGGACGAAGCCCCGGCGGGGCAGGACGGGCAGGGAGACCCCCGCGAGCGCCGCCACCGCCGCGCCCCAGGTCCCCGCCGCGTTCACGACGGCCGGGGCGTGGATGTCCCCCCGGTCGGTCCGCACCCCGCGCACCGCGCCCTCGGCCGCGCGCAGCACCTCGGTCACCGTCCGCCCGGTCAGCAGCCGGGCCCCCGAGGCCCGCACCAGGTGCGCGGCGGCCAGGGCCGGCACCACCTGGGTGTCCTGCGGGTAGAGGACGCCACCGGCGAGTCCGGGCGCCAAGTGCGGCTCCAGTTCGTGGAGTCGGTCCGCTCCGACCGCGGCGGCGGTGACCCCGGCGGCCCGCTGTTCCGCCGCGAAGGCCTCCAGCGCGGCCAGCCCTTCGGGCCCGGAGGCCACGACCACACCGCCCTTGGCCTCGTACTCGACCGCTCGCCCCAGGGACTCCGCGAGTTCCGTCCACAGGCGTCCCGACAGCAGCGCGAGGTCGAGCTCGGGCCCCGGTTCCTTGTCGGAGACGAGCAGGTTTCCCTCTCCCGCGCCGGTCGTGCCGCCGGCCACCGGACCGCGGTCCACGAGAGCGACGTCCAGGCCGGCGCGAGCGGCGTAGAAGGCGCAGGCCGCGCCCACCATTCCGGCTCCGACGACCACGACATCGCAGGTCAGTCGCTTGCTCACGCCAGTACTATGTCACATGCTTCCCTTGTTGGGAATAACCCGACTGACACGCCGGGACCAGTGCGGTACACCGAGCACAGACGCAGCGACCGACACACAGGAGAGGTGCCCGACGTGGCCAAGGGCCGGAAGAACAGTCTTTATCCAGGGATCTCCGACGAGCTGTCCGCCCTGATGCGGACGGGCTGGGCTGACACCGAGCGGCACGATCTGCGGCCGGACGAACAGGCTCCGCACGCGGCCCGCCGCCGCGCCGCGCTCTCCGCCCGCTTCCCGGGCGAACGGCTCGTCGTCCCTTCGGGAAGCCTCCGGATCCGCTCGAACGACAGCCACTATCCGTTCCGCGCCTACACCGGCTACGTGCACCTGACGGGTGATCAGACCCGGGACGGCGCACTGGTGTTGGAGCCGCGTGCGGACGGCGGCCACGACGCGCACTGTTACCAGCTGCCGCGTGACGGCCGGGACAGCGACGAGTTCTGGACGGGTATGACGTCCGAGCTCTGGATGGGCCGCCGCCGCTCCCTCGCCGAGTCGGAGGTGGTGTTCGGACTGCCCTGCCGTGACATCCGTACGATCACCGAGGACCTGTTGGACAGCGGCGTACCGACCCGCCTGGTGCGCGGTCACAGCCCCGAGCTCGACGCGGCGCTCGGCACGGACGAGGAGCGGGACGCCGAGTTCGAGGAGGCGGTGTCCGGGCTGCGCCTGGTCAAGGACGCGTGGGAGATCGGCGAGCTGCGCCGGGCGGTGGACTCCACGGTCCGCGGATTCACCGACGTCGTACGGGAGTTGTCCCAGGCGATCGCCACCTCGGAGCGGTGGATCGAGGGCACCTTCTTCCGCCGCGCCCGCGTGGAGGGCAACGACGTCGGCTACGGCTCGATCTGCGCGGCCGGCGAACACGCCACGATCATGCACTGGACGGACAACGACGGCCCGGTCCGGCCGGGCGAACTCCTCCTGCTCGACGCGGGCGTGGAGACCCGCACGCTCTACACCGCCGACGTCACCCGCACCCTGCCGGTCAGCGGCACGTTCACCCCGCTCCAGCGGAAGGTCTACGACGCGGTGTACGAGGCCCAGGAAGCCGGCATGGCGGCGGTGAAGCCGGGCGCGCGTTTCCGTGACTTCCACGAGGCGGCCCAACGGTCGCTGACCGCACGGCTGGTGGAGTGGGGCTTCATCGACGGGCCGGCCGAGCGGGCGTACGAGTTGAGCCTCCAGCGGCGTTTCACCATGGCGGGCACCGGTCACATGCTCGGCCTCGACGTGCACGACTGCGCGAGCGCCCGCAACGAGGAGTACGTCGACGGGATCCTGGAGCCGGGCATGGTGCTGACCGTCGAGCCCGGCCTGTACTTCCAGCCGGACGACCTGACCGTGCCCGAGGAGTGGCGCGGTATCGGCGTCCGCATCGAGGACGACCTGCTGGTGACGCCGGACGGCCACGAGAACCTGTCGGCGGGGCTGCCGCGCTCCGCCGACGAGGTCGAGGCGTGGATGGCGAAGTCCGCCGGGTAGCTCCCGGTCGCGACGACAGGGCCTCCGGTTCGGATCCTGCTCCCGGTGGCCGTGTCGGCGTCGGCGGACAGCCGCCGAGCCGCGTGGACCCGGAATCACCGGGAGCGGGACGGGTACCGCTGCCACGCCGTTCACGGCCGGTGCCTACTGGGGCCTCGCTCGTGGTCCCGCGCACGGATCGCGTGCCTGAAACGGGCTCGACGGCCGTGGCGCGACGAGCGCCCGGACTCACACCGCGCCGTGCCTCACACCGCGCCGTACCTCACACCGCGCGCAGCTCCGCCGCGCCGTTGCGGGTCTTGCGGACCTTGCGCGGTCCGGTCGCCGCGTCGTGCCGGGCGTCGCGCAGGACCAGCGTCATCCGGGTGTAGCCCATGTCCTGGAGGGACTTGGGGGTGTCTCCGACGATCCGGCAGTGTGTACGGCCCCAGCGCGGATCGGGGTGCACCAGCGGGCGTACGGCGCCGTCGGACTCGACGCCGTCCGGGCCGACCGCGCGGATCCAGTGCGGCAGACCGTGCCGGTAGGCGGCGTCCATGATCGGGTCCTGGGCGATGTCCCGGCGGATCGACTGGAGCGCGCGGTCCTGCTCGTTCCGCTCCACGGCGGCCGCGAAGTGGGCCAGCATCGGCAGGCACCAGCTCGACTCGTGCTCACCGAGGACGGTGCTCGCGTCCGGATGGAACAGGACGAACCGGAGGAAGTTGTCGCCCGGCATCGCCGTCGGGTGTGGGCCCACGCCGGCGAAAAGTGTCTCGAACGCGTCGTTGGAAAGGACCACGTCCCAGCGCTGGTCGAAGACGACGGAGGGGAACGGGACGGCCTCCAGAAGTCCGGCGTAGTCCTGGAGATACGCCTGCGCTTCGGGACTCTCGGGGACAGGTCGCGGCTGGGACCGCTGCCATCCTGCCTGGTACGCCATCGGGAGGTCACCCCTCTTGCCTCTGCGGCCTTCACGCGGCGCCCCGATCCTGCTTCCCGGAGTGTTGCCGTGTCAACTATCGTGGCATTTGGCGTCTGTTGACGGCTGAATCCCGCCACAGTTGTGGCGAGACCTGGATGCGAGTTCGAACAAGGGGCTAGTCTCCCGATGGTTCCCGACCATCATGTGAGAGACCTGAGAAAAGACGTAGGAGATCTGTCGGTGACGGATGGCTTCGAAGTTCCGGGCGCCACGGCGACGGTTCTGCTGCAGGCCGTCGTGGCCCGGGTCACCACGCTCGCCGACCGGCTCGGCGTAGAGCACGCCGAGGTCTTCGACGTACGGCGGCTGTCGGCCGAGTCCGGCGTCCCCGAGCCCGTGGTGCGGGCCCTGCTGACCGGCCGCCGCGCGGGAGAACCCGACCTCCAGGCCCGCTTCCTGCAACGCCTCGACCTGTTGCGCCGCACCCGGCTGAAGCCGAACGGCCGCCGGTACACACAGCAGGAGATCGCGGACGGCGCCGGCATGTCCCGCCAGCAGGCGGGAGCCCTCATCAACGGCGACCGGCGTCCCACCATGGAGCACTGTGACGCCATACAGCGCTTCTTCAGGGTCCACGCCGGGTTCCTCACGGCCGAGGACTCCGAGGCCCTCGTAGGGGCCCTCCAGCGCTCGGAACAGGAACTGCTGCAGCGACTCGCCGACCGTGAGCGCGCGGCTGCCTCGGTGGCCGCCGACCCGCTGGAGCGGCTCCTGCTGGACCACGGTGTCCGCGGAATCGCCTGGCGGGCCGCCCAGTTGCCCACCGACCAGCACCGGGACAAGGTCGCCGAGTGGCTGGACATGCTCCTGGAAAGCGTCAAGCGGCCCGAGTCGTGAGCACGGGGAGAACTGTGGGCATCCGAAGGGACATGCGCCGCCTGTGCGGCGAGTTGATCGGCGAGCTGGCACTGCCGGCGCCGGCGGAACCCGCCGAGCTGTACGCCGCGCTGTGCGACGGCATGAGCAGACGCCGGGGCCGGCCCGTCCGGTTCCGCACCGCGGCGTTCCCGCCCGGGACCGCCAGCGGGCTGTGGCTCGACATGGCCGAACAGGACCTCGTCGTCATCGAGGAACGCACCGCGCCCGACCACCAGTTGGTGATCCTGGGCCACGAGCTGTGGCACATGCAGGCCGGGCACTGCAGCCACCATGTCGAGGGCGCGGTCGTCGCGGCCCGGCTGCTCAGCGAGGGCGCCGACCTCCAGGCGACCGTGCTCAAGGTCGCCGCGCGCACCCGCTCGCACCTCGCCGACGAGGCGGAGGCCGAGAGCTTCGGTCTGCTGCTCGCCAGCAAGTGCCGTACGTGGCTCGCCGGTTCGCCACTGCGCAGGCCGACGCCGCGCGACGGACTCGCGGGCCGGATCGAGGCGTCGCTCGGCTACCGCGGTCCGCAGAGCTGAGACGGCGTGCACGACTCCAGCTACTACACACCGGCGATCGCGATGGCGATCGCCTGTGTTCTCAAGGGTCCCGCGGTGCTGCGCGCCTGGCGCGACCCCCTGCTGCGGTCGGTCTACACGCTCATCGTGCTCTCCGGTCTGGTGTTCTTCTTCGCCGCCCCGCCGACCATCAGCTGGGTCAACCGCACCGTCGGGATCCCCAACTTCTCGGCCGCGCTCGTGTACTGCCTGCTGAGCGCGTTCAGCGCCTCCTGCCTGCTGTTGCTGCTCAACTGGCGCGGCGGCCCGCCGGAGGAGGCCCGGCGCGCCGCGCGCCGCTGGGTCGCCGGGTACGCCGTGGTGATCGTGGCGACGATGGCGCTGTTCGTGCTCGGGCACGCGCCCGAGGAACGGCAGCGGGACTTCGACACCTACTACGCCGACACCCCGTACATCCGCGAGATGATCCTGCTCTACCTGGCCGCGCTCGCCGTCGCCAACGTCGCGATGATCGTGATGTGCTGGCGCTGGGCACGCCAGGTGCGGGGCTGGCTGCGGGCCGGGCTGCTGATCATCGCGGTCGGCTTCCTGACCAACATCACCTTCGCGGCGGCCAAGCTGACCGCGATCGTGGCCCGCTGGAACGGCGGGGACCTCGACTTCCTCAGCTCCGACCTCGCCCCGGCGCTGGCCGCCGCCGCGGAGCTGATCTGTGCGATCGGCTTCTGCGTGCCGATGGCCTGCCAGCGCGTCGGCGACGTGTGGAGCACCTGGGCGACCTACCGTCGACTCGGTCCGCTCTGGCGGGAGTTGCAG
The DNA here is from genome assembly GCF_044751025.1 of Streptomyces sp. NPDC088747. Taxonomy (NCBI): domain Bacteria; kingdom Bacillati; phylum Actinomycetota; class Actinomycetes; order Kitasatosporales; family Streptomycetaceae; genus Streptomyces; species Streptomyces sp. NPDC088747. The sequence continues at coordinate 185,088 of NZ_JBIVKZ010000017.1, read as the reverse complement.
CCCGCGGACGCGCACGGTGACCACGCGGTACGGATCGCCTGGTGGGCACCGGCCGAACTCCAGGTGACCCAGCGGGAGTCCGACATCCACGACGGCCTGCTCAACCTGTACCCCTACTTCGACCCCGAGGTGCGGGCACGAGCCCACGACGCCGCCGTGGCAGCGGGTTCGGGCCCGGACCGGGCGCGGGCCGAGGCCGACGCGGCGATGGTGACGGCGGCTCTGGGGGCCAGGGCCGCCGATCCGGAGGGCCGGATCATCTGCGCGGCCACGGCGGACAGCAGCCCGTCCGCCGCCCCCGCCGGAGGACCACGGGACCTGGTGGGCATGTCCGTCGCCCTGCGCCGCTCCCCCGTCGTCGCGACCGTCCGCGAACGGGCCGCGTCCGAGGCGGCCACCGGCTCCCCCGAGCGCGTCGCCTGAGAACCGGCCGCGACCGGCCATAACGCCCGTCACGACCTGGCTCCCCTCCTCACGTCGCGCTGCGCTCGCCGGCCTCTCGCAGGTCCCGCTCGATCGCGCGGTTCTGGGCGGTGTCCGGCTGCCCGACGGCCGTGCCCGGGCGGCCGGCGCGCAGTAGTTCGCGCCAGTGCTCGCGGCTCCAGTCGGCGGGGCTCGTGGTGCTCGTGAACTCCTCGACCAGGGCGAGGAAGCGTGCCGGGTCGCTGTGGAAGGGGAAGTGGCCGGCACCCTCGAAGATCTCCAGGCGGCTGCCCGGCATCGCCCGGTGCGCGCCGTGGGCGTGCCGCACCGGCACCACGCTGTCCCGGTCGCCCCAGAGCAGCATCGTGGGCATGCCCTCGGTGAGATAGCAGCGGTCGAGCATGGTCACGGCCTGTCCGCGCCAGTCGACCACGGCGCGCAGCGTGCGGATGAAGGCGCTGCGGGAGGTCGCGTCGGGCAGCGCGTCCACGAGGGTCAGCAACTCGGGCGCGTCCTGCCCCAGATCGGTGTCGAGGAGCTTCATCAGGCGGAGGAACAGGCCCACTTGGAGACGCATGCCGGGGAGGCGCAGCGTGGAGAGCATGAGGTGGGCGCCGGGCAGCGAGACGGCCCTCAGTACGGGGTTGACCTCGCCCCCCACGCCGCCCGCGCTGACCAGGATCAGCCGCTCGGTGCGCTCGGGGAACTGGTAGGCGAACTGCATGGCGACGCCGCCGCCCAGCGAGTGCCCGACCAGCGTGGCGGACTCGATGTCCAGGGTGCCCAGCAGATCGCGTACGCCGTTGGCGTACGCGGCGACCGAGTAGTCGGCCCGCGGCTTGTCGGACTCGCCGTGGCCGAGGAGGTCGGGCGCGATCACCGTGTGGGTGCGGGCGAGGTCGGGGATCAGCTCGCCCCAGGTGTCCGAGGAGTCGCCGATGCCGTGGATCAGGACGAGCGCGGGTCCCTCGCCGGCCATCCGGTAGGCGCGCCGGTAGCCGTGCACCACGCGGTGGCGCAGGCGCAGTTCCCCCTCGCCCACCGAGCGCAGGGCGCGCCGCGGACGCTTCGGCGGTACGTCGACCATGGGTTCGCCTCCTGTTCCCGGGCCGCCGCGGGGGCGGCTCCCGAGCCGCCGAGAAAGCGGTCCCCAGCTCTCCGTTCCAGCCTAGGGCCCGTGTCCCCCACGGGATTTCCGTGAGGTTTCACCTCCGCTAAGCGGGCGAACCTCCGGGCACCGGAACCGGATTGTCAGTGGCGGACGGCAAGCTGGGGTCAGTACCGCCATGCACCGCTTCGCCAAGCCGACCCGGGGAGAGCCGTCCGATGCCGACCGCCGTACTGACCGATCACGAACGCGCCGCCGTGCAGGCCTACCTGCGTCTCCTCCAGACCGTCCGAGCCGCCTTCGACAGTCCGCCCGACGGGCGCCGACCACCCGTGGTGCCGCCCTCCGCCCTGGCCGAGGCGGAGCGGGCTCTGGCGGCGGCCGGACTCACGGGCAACGAGGAGGCGTTCTTCCGGCTGCTGCACACCTGGTGCCCGGAGCCGACGCAGTTCTGAGGGAGGAGCACGGGCCGCGCGGGCCCGGTTCAGGGACCGGACACCGGTCCGGGGACCAGGCCCCGGTCCGGAGCGGGCGCCGGGGCGCCGGTGTCAAGGCACCGCGCCGTGTCAGGCGTGCGGCACCGTGACCACCGTCGCGACCAGGCCCCGCTGGACGGTCCAGCGTCCGTCGAAGAGTCCGACGCGTTCGCCGCCGACCAGCGGACCTGGCACGAGGAGTGCGGCGCGCAGCCGCCCCGTCAGCGCCCGGCCCCCGGCGCCGGGGTCCACCAGGATGTCGATGTCCGCCTCGGAGAAGTCCAGCCACTTCGCGGTGAGCGGGTACCACGCCTTGTAGACCGACTCCTTGGCGCTGAACAGCAGCCGGTCCCAGTGCACCTCGGGGATCCGCGCGGCGAGTCCGGCCAGCCGGTCCACCTCGGTGGGGAGCGCCACCGCGTCCAGGACGCCGTCCGGGAGCGCCAGGTGGGGTTCGGCGTCGATGCCGAGGGAGGCCAGGTCGGTGGCCCGGGCGAGGGCGGCGGCGCTGTAGCCGTCGCAGTGGGTCATGCTGCCGATCAGGCCCGCGGGCCACTGCGGGGCGCCGCGCTCGCCGGGCAGGATCGGCGCGGGAGCGACCCCGAGCTTCTCCATGGCACGCCGGGCGCAGCCGCGGACGGTGGTGAACTCACGGCGCCGCTTCTCCACGGCCCGGGTCAGGAGCGCCTGCTCCTCGGGGTACAGGGTCGTACCCTCCGCGCCGTCGTCACCGTAGTTCTCCACGGCCACCACGGACTCCGGGAGCAGCTCCTCGATCACCGGCTCCGACCTCCATCGGCAGAATGCGGCGCAGCGTACCGGGCGGTCCTGGGCGGGTCCGCCACTCGCGGGGGTAGCCCACGGACACCTCTTCGAAGCGGACACCCTCGTGCCAGGTGGTCCGGGGGATGTGGAGATGACCGTAGACCATGATCTCGATGCGGAACCTGCGGTGCCAGTCGGCGGTCAGGTCGGTGCCGCACCACATCGCGAACTCGGGGTAGCGCAGGATGTCCGTCGGGTGGCGGTCCAGCGGGTAGTGGTTGACCGGGATCACCGGGAGGTCGTCGGGCAGTTCGGCGAGCCTGCGTTCGGTCTCCGCGACCCGGGCCCGGCACCAGGCCTCGCGGCTCGGGTAGGGGTCGGGGTGCAGGAAGTGCTCGTCGGTGCAGATCACCCCGGTGCTCTCGGCGTAGGCGAGCCCCTGCTCCTTGGTGGTGCAGCCCCTGGGCAGGAAGGAGTAGTCGTAGAGCAGGAAGAGCGGGGCGATGACGGCGGGGCCGCCGGGTCCGTCCCAGACGGGGTACGGATCCTCCGGGCTGGTGACGCCCAACTCGCGGCAGAGCGCGACGAGATGGTCGTAGCGGGCGACGCCGCGCAGTTGTACCGGGTCTTTCGGGTGGGTCCACAGTTCGTGGTTGCCGGGGGCCCAGATCACCTTGCGGAAGCGGGCGCTGAGCGTTTCGAGGGTCCAGCGGATGTCGGCCACGTTCTCGCTGACGTCACCCGCCACCAGCAGCCAGTCGTCGTCCGACTGTGGGCGCATCTTCTCGACCAGGGCGCGGTTCTCGGCGTACCCGATGTGCAGGTCGCTGATGGCCAACAGTTGTCCCGAACGGCCGGCCGTCGACTCCACCCTCGCCCCTTCCGCGAACACGAATGGCATCACCAGAACACACCGCACGGGGCCCGGACAAGACCGTCCGGCGGAAACTGGGGTCCACAATTCGGGAATCCGTAACACGCTCGTAGCGTCACATCCGTCCCGCGCCCCTTATGATCGCCCCAACACCACCATCCTGAACCTCCCCCGGTCTGCGGTGGCTTGGTGTACCTCCCTCTCCCCTGGCCGGGCACGGCCTGCTCCGCTGTGCCCGGAAACCGTGAAAGGCGGCCTGCATGGGTTCTCGCGTACGCGTCTGGCTCAACCGCACGTACGCGGAGAATGTCTTCTTCATGGATCAGCTGCGAAGTAATCCGCAGCGTCGCCCCGTCGAGATCCATGCGACGCACGGAGACGCCGACTCGCCCATCCTGGCCGCCGCCGACACCGCGGCCATGGAGCCCGAGGGCCTCTCCCGGGCCGCCTACGTCGAGTACGCCCTCGACCAGTGCGCCCGGCACGAGATCGACGTGTTCGTGCCCGTGCTGCACCAGACTTCGATCGTGGCGCATCGCGCCGAGTTCGCCGCGCAGGGTACGGCCCTGCTCGCGCCGCCCTCGGAGGCGGTGGCCGTCTTCCACGACAAGGTGACGGCGTATCAGGCGCTCCAGGCCGTGGGTGTGCCGGTGCCGCCGTGGTGGCGGGTGCGCACCGAGGAGGAACTCCTCGTCGCCGTGGAGACCTTGGAGGCCGCGGGTCACAAGGCCTGTTTCAAGCCCGCCGCGGGTGCGGGCGGGGTGGGCTTCCGGGTGATCACGCGCGCTCCCTTCTCGCTCAACCACCTCAACGGATTCCCCAGCTCGTACGTGCCGTTGAGCCTGGTCCAGGACGCGTTGCGGGGGGCCGGGAAGCCCGTCGACTGGCTGGTGATGCCGCTGCTGGCGGAGCCGGAGGTGTCCGTCGACTGCCTGACCGGGCCCGACGGGCGGGTCCGGATGGCGGTGGGCCGCACCAAGAACGGGCGCCGTCGCGGGTTCACGCTCAACCCCTCCTGGATCGAGCCCGCGCGCCGGCTCGCCGAGGCCTTCGGTCTGCACTATCTGACGAACATTCAGTTCCGGATGTTCGGTGACGAGCCGGTCCTCATGGACGTCAACACGCGGCCGGCCGGCGGACTGCACCAGCTCGCGCTGTGCGGGATCAACGCCCCTTGGGCGGCCGTGCAGTTGGCGATCGGCGAGGAGACCGGGGAGATCGTTCCGGCGTACCTCGGGCAGGACTACGCGGTGGTCTCGGGACCGCGCCCGGTACGTCCGGTGGCGCTGCCGCAGCAGCGGGCCGAGACGCTGCCCGCCACGCCCGGCGTGGAGCCCGTCATGGCTCCGGTCGCGGAGCCCGCGACCGCGTCGGCGACGGAGAGCCCGCTCACGTCGGCCATCACGCCGACCGTCACTCCGGTCGCCGCACCGGCCATCACCCCGGTCGCCGCACCCGCCGCCACACCCGCCATCGCCTCGGGCATCTCACCGGCGGCCGCAGCCGCGGGCGCGGGCGCCACCGCGGCCGTCGCACCCGCCTGACCTGGGCTCCTCCCTCACTCAGCCTCCAACCGGTCCCCAAGCGACCCCCAGCCGCCTCCATCTCCGCCCATCGGTCTGGACCAATCCACGCTCAGCGCCTTGACAGCTCGATTGGTCCATACCAACTTGGTTGCGCACTCTCCAGCACTCCCGAACACCCCCATTTCTCCAGGGAGATCGCGTGCGCATCACTCACTTCAGGCGTTCCAGACGCCGCCTCATCGCATTGCTCGGCACGGCCGCCCTGGCTCTGGCCGGGGCGGTCGCCCTGCCCACCACGGCCCACGCGGCCAACATCCTCACCAACCCCGGCTTCGAGTCGGGCGCACTCTCGCCCTGGTCGTGCACCGGCAACCTGGGCTCGATCGTCTCGACCCCCGTGCACGGCGGCACCAAGGCCCTCTCGGGGGCGGCGAGCGCGAGCGACAACGCCAAGTGCAGCCAGACCGTCACCGTCCAGCCGAACACGGCGTACAGCCTGACCGGCTGGGTGCGCGGCAACTACGTGTACCTGGGCGTGGACGGCGGCGCGGCGACATGGACGACGTCCCCGTCGGCGTACAGCCTGCTGACCGTGAACTTCACGACGGGTGCCGCGCAGACCAGCGCCACCATCTACACGCACGGCTGGTACGGCCAGGGCACCTACCTCGCCGACGACATCAGCCTGGACGGTCCGGGCGGCGGTGGCTCGGACACCCAGGCGCCGACCGCGCCGACCGGGCTGACCTCCCCGAGCAAGACCTCCTCCAGCGTGTCCCTGGCGTGGGGGGCTTCGAGCGACAACGTCGGCGTCGCCGGCTACAACGTCTACAGCGGCGCCAACCAGGTGCTCAGCGTGTCGGGCACCAGCGCGACGGTCAGCGGTCTGTCGCCGAGCACCGCCTACACGTTCACGGTGCGGGCGCGGGACGCGGCGGGGAACCTCTCCGCCGCCTCCAACTCCGTCGCGGTGACCACGAACGCGGGCAGCGGCGGTACCGCGTTCAAGCAGGCGGCGCCCTACCTCTACCTCGGCTGGGGCGACCCGCCCGCGGTGAGCACGGTGATGAACTCCACCGGGATCAAGTGGTTCACGATGGCGTTCATCCTCTCCTCGGGCGGCTGCAACCCGGCCTGGGACGGAGCGCGCCCGCTGACCGGCGGCAACGACCAGTCGGTCATCAACGCCGTACGCGCCGGGGGCGGTGACATCGTGCCGTCGATCGGCGGCTGGAGCGGCAACAAGCTCGGGCCGAACTGCTCGACGCCGGAGGCTCTGGCGGGCGCGTACCAGCAGGTGATCAACGCCTATGGGCTGAAGGCGATCGACGTCGACATCGAGAACTCGGACGAGTTCGAGAACGAGGTCGTCCAGGACCGGATCCTCAACGCCCTGAAGATCGTCAAGGCGAACAACCCGGGTCTGCGTACGATCATCACCTTCGGCACCTCGACCACCGGTCCGACCTACTGGGGCAACCGGCTGATCGAGCGGGCCTCGGCGCTCGGCGCCAACATCGACGTCTTCACGATCATGCCGTTCGACTTCGGCGGCGGGGCCGACATGTACGGCAACACGGTGAACGCCACCGAGGGCCTGAAGACCAAGCTGAAGTCCACCTTCGGCTGGGACGACGCCACGGCGTACGCGCACATCGGCATCTCGGGCATGAACGGGCTCAGTGACCAGCAGGAGCTCACCTCGCCCGCGACCTGGACCCAGATCCGCGACTGGGCGAACTCGCACCACATCGCACGCCTCGCCTACTGGGCGGTCAACCGCGACCGGCCCTGCGCCGGCGGCGGCGTGGTCAGCAACTGCTCCGGCATCAGCCAGACCAACTGGCAGTTCACATCCATCACGGCCGGCTTCACCGGCTGACCGTCCGAACGAGGCGCACATCCGGACCTGACCATGGTGAGGGGCCGCACGGAGATCTCCGTGCGGCCCCTCACCGTGCGGGTGATCCCGGTACTCAGATGCGTCGCAGCGTGTTGATCCTCTGCTCGGCGGCGTTGATGGCGCACTCCAGAGCGGTGCGGGCGGATTCCTGCTTCATCGCCTGCACCAGGTGGGCCCGCATGTCGGCGACGGGCATGCGGACGGTCGTCGGAGGCTCGGGCAGGGCCGTGGTGACATAGTCCTTCGCGCACCCGACGACCTCCTGGAGTTCGGGACGGATGTCCTCGGTGTTCTTGATGCGCCCCTTGATCTCGTTGGCGATCCGCGTCACCTCCACCAGGTCCGCCGCGTAGGCGGGCGTGTTGGAGAGTCGGCACACCTCCGTGAATAGCAGGCCCAACGCCTTTTCGGGGACGCCGAGTTCGACAGCCTCTTCGTCCCTCCTGTTCACCTTCCTGATCCAGGCGAACATCTTCCTGTGGTGCGTCACCGTGAAGGCACCGACACCGCCGACGACGAAGGAACTGACGCCGGTCGCGATGAGGGTGGCGTCGCTGGGTTCGGCGACGATGGCGCTGAGCAGCATGTTTCTTCCTAGTTTGGTCTGAGGGCCGCACGCCCGGAGTCCGGGGTGGTGGGTGCGGCTTTTGGGGCGGTGGGTCCAGACACCTGGGGTCAGGTGCTGATGGCACTGTCGTGAAGGGCATCGAGATCGTGAACGATGAACTTACGGTATCCGGCCTCAAGGGCGCCGTGACGCCGGAGACTACCGACCGCGTTCTCCACTGTGGAGACACCGAGTTGGAGGGCCGCGGCCAGATCCCGCTGGGTCAGACCGCTGATTACGGTGCGGCGCGAGACCGTGGGGTCGGGCACACCGGCCGTCTCCGCGAGATGCGCCAGAAGCATGCTGACGCGCTGGAACGGCGGCAGCACGAAGGTGCCGTAGATCCGCTCGTCCCGCCTGCTGCGGTCCTCGATGCTGCGCAGCAGGGCCAGTTGGACATCCGGGTGCTTGCGCTGCAGGCGGTGCATATAGGTGACGCGCCAGGGGATGACGTACGTCTTTGCCAGGCACGTGGTGCTGACCGCGGAGGTCTGCTCGATGAGCTTGGCCTCGCCGACCACCTCCCCGATACCGCGGAAACGGGTGATCGAGGGCGACCCGGGATAGGCGCCGTGCGGGAAGCGTTCCTGACGGACGCACCCCTGCACGATGATGAACACGTGCCGGTCGTCCGGGCCCAGCGGGAGCCGGTCGTCCCGACTGTAGGAGCGGATGCGCTGGTCCCAGTCCTGGATCATCGCCTTCCAGGTCGGCGCGGGCAGGTGCTTGAGGAAGCTTCCGTCGGGCATCGTCGCGCGGCCGAGAACGAGGTCACTCAGCCGCGGAGCGTGGGGCATGGCGGGCATCCGTCACACCCCCCTTTCGCACGGCCGAGAATCCTGCCCGGAGCCGAACGACGCGGCGGAGCAGGCATGGTGACGGGCGGTTACGTCTTCGCGGCGGTGGATCGCGCGGCGGATACACGCGGCGAAGCCACCGCTGACAGCGGTACACATGCGGCCTGATGTCCTTTTATGGTCGATATACGCAGGTGCGCCCCCATAAAGGCGGGCGCACCCGGGCGGTGGATCCAGCGCCCTCCCCTGCGACGTCCGCCCGAGCGTTGTGCTGTGGTGGCCAGGGCGGCGCAAGGTGAGTACGTCAGGCCGATAACGCTACCCCTAGCTCACAGCAAATCACCAGCGAGGACCTTTCGGATCGGCACGGAATCCCTGGCGGTAGGGAGTCTGTAGCGTGCCTTGTTTGACTCTGGTGGGGAACATCACAGAAACCTGCAATTCCACAATTCAGGGAAATTCATCGGGATATACAGGGACGCTATTTTCTGGCATATTCACAGAAGCGTCGGATAGGGCACCGGATGAGCACCGAGAAGCCCGGATGAAGTACGTCACATAAGACGGAAGGCTCCGGAGCACCACACTCCGGAGCCTTCCAAGGGCCTGGACCCACCTAGGCTCAGACCAGGCACCCACCTTAACCACGACGCGCCAGCCGAGGACACGCCAGTGGAAATGCTCCTGGCTCCAAATCCCTAGCTACAGGGATTTCAGCAAAAATCCTGGACTGCAGTTGACGAACCAGTCACCTCGAACGAGACGCATCGCGCCATCGTCCGTTTTAAACCTTTAGACACCTAGGCTACTTATGTGAAGGCGCCGGACCGACGCCGCCAGGAGTCAGTGGATCACTCCTGGCCACTTGCGAGCACCATTTGGCCGACCGTAATAGGAAAGGAAGGGTGCCCTAACTTGAGGCGCCCTCGACTCAGAGTTCGAAGGTCGAACATAAGCCCGGCATCAATTGGACTTTAGCGGCCAGTATCTACCCCGGCCGGGAGAAGGCGATCCCTAACTCCAGGACCGGAAATGCGGGAATCGGAAAACACCAAAGGAAATCCTCGCATCCTTCCCGCCGACCACTCCACGACACCCGCACGACACAATGTCGACTCATAGCCTTGGTCACTTCACAGGAAGCCGGTCCGACGTCGCACGCGGGTGCGAAGAATCTTTTCGTCCGTCAGATTCGTTCGACACACGCCCAGTCACCTTCGCATCCGACTCACGCGGACACTTCTGTAACAAAATATGCCCACACCATCACCTTCAGTGACCGGCGCACCGAGACGCGCGTGCGCCGGTCACCGCAAGCCCTCGCCGAACCACGGTGCGCATCGGTAGAGACCCTGCGCAGCTTGCGTGAAGACCTCGGCCACACCCTCGCGAACAACACCGGGCCGAGCACCGGTCCATGGTGGACCGGGGGTGCCTCACCCAGAACGGGCAAGGCACCCGACCGCGGCCCGGCGGGCGCTCTGACCACCAAGGCCGGCCCCCTCGGGTCGCCTACCCGCGCCGCGCCAACCGCAGCGTAAGGACCTCGAACGGCCGCAGGGACACCGTCACCGCGTCGCCGTCCACGGCTGCCTCCGTCTCCGGGAAGGGCCGCTCCAGGAGGTCGGTGACCTGGGCGCCCGCCAGTGCGAAGCCGGTGCGCAGGGTGCCGGTGGCCCGGCCGCCCCGGGACTCGTAGAGGCGTACGACGACATCGCCCGAGGCGTCGTCGGCGAGCTTGACCGCCTCGACGGTGACGCCCTCGCCCTCCACGGAGACGACGGGCTCGGCCGGGGCGGCCTCCGCCACCCGCAGTGGCAGGTTGAGCGCGTAGCCCTCCGCGACCGCGTCCTCGATCGTCGCCCCCGGGAGCAGGGAGTAGGTGAAGCGGTGCCTGCCCTGGTCGGCCTCCGGGTCGGGCACGCGGGGGGCGCGCACCAGGGAGAGCCGGACCGTGGTCGTCGTACCGCCGTCCTCGCGGACCGTGCGGGAGACGTCGTGGCCGTACGTCGAGTCGTTGATGACCGCGACGCCGTAGCCGGGTTCGCCGACGTGCACCCAGCGGTGGCCGTACACCTCGAAACGGGCCGCCTCCCAGCTGGTGTTCGTGTGGGTGGGGCGCTGGACGTGGCCGAACTGGATCTCGGCGGAGGAGTGCGGGGCGCGGATGTCCACCGGGAACGCGGCCTTGAGGAACTTCTCGGCCTCGTGCCAGTCGATCTCCGTCTCGAAGTCGATACGGGGGCTGCCCGCGCGGACGGTGATCGTCTGCACGATCCGCGAGCCCTTGCCGAAGGAGCGCTCCACCCGGATGGCGCCCAGCAGCGGGTCCTCGTCCACGACGGTGACCGAGTCGGTGTCCAGGAGGTCGGTGTAGCGGTTCTTGTAGTGCTTGTCGACGTCCCAGGCGTCCCAGTAGTTGGGGAGGTCGCTGTGCAGTCGGAGCAGGTTGCCCTTGTCGGCGAGCACTTCGCGGTTCGCCCTCAGGTCTCGCACGGAGGCGAGGGTGCCGTCCTGGTCCAACGCGACGCGCACCAGGCCGTTTTCGAGGACGCGGCCGGTGACCGTCACCGGGTGCGGGGACTCGGCGACCGCGAGGGGGGCGCTGCCGCTCGCCGGTACCTCGGCGTACATCGGGACGCCCGTGGAGGTGCGGACCACCTCGGCGCGGTCGTAGGGGCTGGTGTTGAAGACCCGGGTCTCACCGGCGCCGAGCGCGGCCAGCGCCTCGCCCGTCAGGGTCTCCAACTCCTCGGCCACACGGGCGTATTCGGCCTCCGCCTCGCGATGCACCCAGGCGATCGAGGACCCCGGCAGGATGTCGTGGAACTGGTGCAGCAGGACCGTCTTCCAGAGCCGGTCGAGCTTCTCGTACGGGTAGGAGTAGCCCGGCGCGTGCAGTGCGGCCGTGGTCGCCCACAACTCGGCTTCACGCAGCCGGTGTTCGCTGCGACGGTTGCCCTGCTTGGTGCGGGCCTGCGAGGTGTAGGTCGCGCGGTGCAGCTCAAGGTAGAGCTCGCCGACCCAGACCGGGGCGTCCGGGTACTCCTCGCGCGCGGCGGCGAAGAAGGCGTCGGGGTGCTCGACGACGACCTTGGCCGAACCCTCCAGGTCCGCCAGCCTGCGCGCCCGTTCCATGATCTCGCGGGTCGGACCGCCGCCGCCGTCGCCCCAGCCGAAGGGGGCCAGTGAGCGTGTGCCACGGCCCTTGTCGGCGTAGTTGCGGACGGCGCGGGACATCTCCTCGCCGCTGAAGCGGGCGTTGTAGGTGTCGACCGGCGGGAAGTGGGTGAAGATGCGGGTGCCGTCGATGCCCTCCCACCAGAAGGTGTGGTGGGGCAGCTTGTTGGTCTGGTTCCAGGAGAGCTTCTGGGTCAGGAACCACTCGTTGCCCGCGAGCTTGGCGAGCTGCGGGTAGGCGGCGTTGTAGCCGAAGGAGTCCGGCAGCCAGACGCCCTTGGTCTCGACGCCGAAGTGCTCGATGAAGAACCGCTTGCCGTGGACGAGCTGGCGCGCGAGGGCCTCACCGCCGGGCAGATTGCCGTCGGCCTCCACCCACATGCCGCCGACCGGCGCCCACTGGCCCTTCTTGACCGACTCCTGGATGCGGGCCCAGACCTGCGGATAGTTGTCGCGCACCCACTCGTACTGCTGGGCCTGCGAGCAGGCGAAGACGAACTCCTCGTACTCGTCGGCGAGCGAGGTGACGTTCGAGAAGGTGCGGGACGTCTTGCGCTTGGTCTCGCGGATCGGCCACAGCCAGGCGGAGTCGATGTGCGCGTGGCCGACACCGGAGAGGGTATGGGCGCTCGCGTGCGCGGGCTTGGACAGCACGGGCACGAGGGCGGCGCGGACCTCGGCGGCCGAGCCGGAGATGTCGTCCAGGTCCAGGAGGTCGAGGGCGTGGTCGAGGGCGTGCATGATCTCGTGCCGGCGCGGGTCCTGCTCGCCCAGCTCCAGCATCAGTTCGCGCAACACCTGGAGGTCGAGGTCGAGGTGCCAGACCTCCTCGTCCAGGACGGCGATGTCGGCGCGCCGGAAGGTGTAGAGGGGCTTGTCGCCGGCGGTCAGGACGTCGCCGAGCGGGGTCGGCCGGGCGAAGTCGTTGGCGAGGATGTCGGGGTTGGACGCCGCCTCGACGAGATAGTCGATCTCCTCGCCGCCGACCGCCGGGTTGGCGATCGCCACGTACTGGTTGAGCGGGTTGACCGCCTTGAGCGGGGTGCCGTCGGCGAGGTGGACGAGCGCCTCGGCCTGGTTGCCCGGCCAGTCGCCGGTGAAGCCGAGGTCGATGACGGCCTCCACGCGCCTGCCGGTCCACTCCGGCGGCACGGTCCCGCGCATCCTGAACCAGGTGGTCCCCCACGGCGGGCCCCAGAGGGTGTCCATGGCGAAGGGCGCGTACGGGGCGGCGGCGGCCTCCTCGAACGGGACGGGCTCACCGGGAGCCTGCCAGGCCTCGACCTCGAAGGGCACGGACGCGGCGTAGATGGCGGGCTTGACGCGCTGGTCGTGGACGCGTGCGACGCGCTCCTCGATGCGGCGGCGTTCGTCATGCATAGGAAGTCTCCAGGAAGATGGAAAGCGCTTACTTAAGGTACGCCAAGCCTGGGTGGACCGCGGTGTAGCCGTCCACGAGTCTGCGTGCCACGTTCACCGAGTCCACGAGCGGGTGCAGGGCGAAGGCCTTCACCGCGGTCGTGCGCGAACCCGACTCGGCGGTCGCCAGCACCTCCCGCTCCACCGCCTTCACCGCGCACACCAGACCGGTGGCGTGGTCCGGCAGCGGGTCGACCGCGACGGGGTGCGCGCCGTTGGCGTCGACGTGGCAGGGCACTTCGATGACCGCCTCGGCGTCGAGCACCGAAAGGGTGCCGCGGTTACGGACATTGAGGATGAGGGTGGTGCGCTCGTCGCGGGCGATGGCCCGCATCAGCGCCAGCGCGACCTTCTCGTAGCCGCCGGACAGGTCGTCCTCGTCGCGTTCGCCCGCGCCCGCCGCGTCCCGGTTCTCCGCCATGTACGTCGCCTCGCGCTCGGCGCGGGTGCGGTCCCAGGCAGTCAGCGCGGCGGCGTCCGGGCGGCTCATCTCGTCGTAGAACGCGGCCTGCTGGTCGCGCAGGAAGGCGCCGCGGGTCTTCTCCGCCTGCTGGTAGGCGCGGACGGTCTCGCGGTTGAAGTAGTAGTAGTGCAGGTACTCGTTCGGGATCGCGCCCAGGGACTGGAGCCACTCGGTGCCGAAGAGCCTGCCCTCCTCGAAGGAGCCCAGCAGTTCCTGGTCGGCGAGCAGCCGCGGGAGTTCGTCCCGGCCGGCGACGCGCAGGCCGCGTACCCAGCCGAGGTGGTTGAGACCGACGTAGTCGATCCAGGCCTCGCGCGGGTTCGCGCCCAGCACCTGGGCGATCCGGCGGCCGAGGCCCACCGGTGAGTCGCAGATGCCGATCACGCGGTCGCCGAGGTACCGGGACATGGCCTCGGTGACCAGGCCCGCCGGGTTGGTGAAGTTGATGACCCAGGCGTCGGGGGCGAGGCGGGCCACCCGCCGGGCGATGTCGACGGCGACGGGCACCGTGCGCAGGCCGTAGGCGATACCGCCGGCGCCGACCGTCTCCTGGCCGAGGACGCCCTCGTCGAGGGCGACCCGCTCGTCGGCCGCACGCCCCTCCAGGCCGCCGACACGGATCGCGGAGAACACGAAGTCGGCGCCGCGCAGGGCCTCGTCGAGGTCGGTGGTGGCGGTGACCTCCGGTGCGTCCGGGTCCCCGGCGGCCTGTTCGGCCAGTACCCGGGTCACGGCGGAGAGCCGTCCCGCGTCCAGGTCGTGCAGCACGACCTGGGTGACGCGGCCCTCGGCCCGGTCCCCGAGGAGCGCTCCGTACACGAGCGGCACCCGGAATCCGCCGCCCCCCAGAATCGTCAGCCTCACGCTTCCTCCGCCTTTCCTGTTACGAGCACTTGCACGCCCGCCTCCTCCAGGGAGGACCGGGTCACCGCGTCCACCGGCGCGTTCGTCACCACCACGTCCAGATCCTCGGGGCCGCAGACCTTCGCCATTCCGGTCCCGGGGAACTTCGCCCGGTCGGCGAGCAGGACCACCCGCTCCCCCGCCTTGATCATGGCCCGCTTGACCGGCACCTCGACGACGGTGGTGTCCATCACCTGTCCGCCCGGCCGTACGCCGCTGGTGCCGAGGAAGACCCAGTCGGCGTGCAGCTGGCGCAGGTTGTCCTCGGTGAGGAAGCCGACCAGGGAGCGGTACTCGCGGCGGACCATGCCGCCGAGCAGCACCAGCTCGATGCCCTCGTCGTCCACCAGTTCCTCGAAGACCACCAGGTTGCTGGTGATCACGGTGATCCGGCGGCCGTGCAACTGCCTGGCCAGCCGGAAGGCGGTGGTGCCGATGTCGAGGAGGACGGACTGGCCGTCCTGGACCATCGAGGCGGCCTTCACCGCTATGGCGTCCTTCTCGGCCACCCTGACCTCGGCGACCTCGGCGAAGGGCTGGTCGCCCTCGTCGACGACCGCGCCGCCGTGCACCCGAGTCAGGAGCCCTTCCTCCTCCAGACGCACCAGGTCACGGCGGATGGTGGCGGGACTCACGTCCAGTTGGTCGGAGAGATCGGTCACGGACGCGGGACCCCCGGAACGCAGGGCCCGCAGGATGAGTTGATGTCGTCGCTCTGCCAGCACGCCGTGAACAGTACTCGTCATTCCCAATCATTTCTATGCTCAGTTCTGCTCAACTCTTGCCAAATCCGCGAAGGGCGCGCACGATCCTGTGCACCGCTTGCAGACTTTTGACGAGAGGACGCGCTAGTGGGTGACGAACGGCCCGACGTGCTGCTCACCGGGCTGCTCTTCTACGACCTGGTCCTCACCGGGCTGGGCAAACCGCCGACCCCCGGCGAGGAGATCTGGACCGAGGGCATGGGCGTGAGCCCCGGCGGCATCGCCAACCTGGCCGTGGCGGCCTCCCGCTTCGGCCTGCGCACCTCCCTGGCGACGGTCTTCGGCGACGACCACTACGGCTCGTACTGCCGTGGGATCCTCGCCGGCCAGGAGGGCGTGGACCTCTCGCTCTCCCGCACCGCGGACGGCTGGCACACCCCGGTCACCGTCTCCCTCGCGTACGGCGACGACCGTGCCCTGGTCACCCACGGCCAGGAACCGCCGTACTCGCAGGACGAGCTGATGGGCGACCCGCCCGAGGCACGCACGGCCCTCGTGCACCTGGAGGCCGAACCGCGCGGCTGGCTCGGCAAGGCGGCCGCCAACGGCACCCGGATCTACGCGGACGTCGGCTGGGACCCCACCCAGCAGTGGTCGAGGGACCTCCTCGACCAGCTCTCCCTGTGCCACGCCTTCCTCCCCAACGAGGCCGAGGCGATGGCCTACACCCGTACCGAGAGCGCGGTCGCGGCCCTCGGCACGCTCACCGAACTGGTGCCGGTCGCCGTGGTCACCCGGGGCGGCGACGGCGCCGTCGCGGTGGACCAGACGACGGGCGAGTACGCCGAGGTACCCGCCCTGGCCACCGACGTCCTGGACGCGACCGGCGCCGGCGACGTCTTCGGCGCGAGCTTCGTCGCCGCCTCGCTCGGCGGCTGGCCGCTGGAGGAACGCCTGCGCTTCGCGGTGCTCGCCGCCGGGCTCTCCGTGCGCCGGCACGGCGGCGCCCTGGCCGCGCCCGGCTGGTACGGCGTCCACCGCTGGTGGCGCTCGCTCGAAGATCCCGAACTGCGGCGCGCGTACGGCTTCCTGGCCGAGCGGATCCCGGCCGACCCCGGTCCGCCCGTCGGGTACGCGCCCGTCACCCCCCACTGAATCCCGTCTGAATCCCGTCCCGTACGCCGTGTCGCCCCCCATGAACTCCCTGATCGGCACCCCTCTCGTAGCGAAGAACTTCACAGCACTTCTAAGAACCGAAAGGCGGTGGGAGCTGTGCGGCTCTCACGAAGAGGCCTGCTGCGCGCGGGCCTGGCCGGTACGGCCGCCACGGCGCTCGGCGGTCTGGCGACCGGCTGTGCCGTTCCGACCGGCTCGACCGGCCGGAACATGGTCCTGTGGTACTGGAGCGGCGGCCTGAGCCCCAAGGTCGTCGACGAGGCCAGAGCCCGCTACGACAGCGCGGTGGACCTCCAGGCCATCCAGATCGGCGGCTACTACCGCTCGAAGCTGATGACCACGATGACCGGCCGGGCCCACATCCCGGACATCGCCGGGCTCAAGGGCGAGGACATGGCCTCGTACCTGCCGAACTCCGACCAGTTCGTCGACCTGCGCACCCTCGGCGCCGACAAGCTCAAGGACCGCTACCTGGACTGGAAGTGGAACGAGGGCATCGCCGAGGACGGCTCGATGGTGGGCTTCCCGATCGACTGCGGTCCGGTCGCGCACTACTACCAGCCCGCCGTCTTCGAGAAGGCCGGGCTGCCCCACGAACCCGAGGACGTCTCCCGTGAACTGGCCACCTGGGACCAGTTCATGGCCGCGGGTGAGCAGTTGAAGAAGCGGGTCCCCGGCGCGTTCATCCTCACCGACGCGCTCAGCATCTACGGCATCTCGGTCAACCAGTCCACCAAGCGGTTCGTCGACAGGGACCGGCACTTCATCGGCGACCAGGAGCACGTACGCACCGCCTGGGACCGCGCCGTGGAGGCCACCAGGCGCGGTCTGGTCTCGAAGATCGTCAACGGCACGCCGGACAACATCTCCGCCACCGAGCGCGGCCTGCTGCCGAGCCAGCTGAACGCCTCCTGGGCGGCCGGCGACATCAAGCTCAACGTCCCGAAGACCAAGGGCAGGTGGCGGGTGGCGAGCTGTCCCGGCGGTCCCTCCAACATCGGCGGCTCGTTCCTGGCGATCACCAAGGCGTGCCGGGAGCCGGAACGGGCCTTCGAGATGATCACCTGGATGCTCGACGCGGACAACCAGGTCCAGGGGTTCGTCGACTCGGTCCTCTTCCCCTCGACGCCGGCCTCGTACGCCATGGCGAAGCTGCGCGAACCCGACGAGTTCTTCGGCGACCAGATCACCATGGACGTCTTCGGGCCCGCGGCGGAGAAGATCCCGGTCGCCTACAACAGCCCCTACGACGTGGCGCTCAAGACCCCGATCGACGACGAACTGCGCAACTTCTCCGTCCTCGGCAAGAACGCGGAGCAGGCCTGGAAGGACGCCATGAGCAAGTGCCGACGCATCGCGGACCACCTGGGGGTGAGTTACTGACATGACTACCGCACCCGTGGTCCACACGCCCCCGGCCGTCGTGCCCGACACCCCGCCCGTGCACCGGAAGAAGGGCATCCTGAGCTACTGGCGGCTCTACGCCGCGATCTCCCCCTTCTATCTACTCTTCCTCGCCTTCGGGCTGATCCCGGTCGGCTTCTCGCTCTACCTGTCGTTCCACCGCTGGGACGGACTCGGCTCGATGGAGTACGCCGGTCTGTCGCAGTACCGCTATCTGGTCTCCGACAGCCAGTTCTGGAGCTCGATCGGGAACACGCTCGTCATCTGGGCGCTGGCCACCTTCCCGATGATCTTCCTGTCGATGGTCACGGCCGTGATGCTCAACTCGGCGGTCCGCTTCAAGAACGTCTACCGCTTCGCCTTCTTCCTGCCGAACGTCACCTCGATCGTCGCGGTCGCGATCATCTTCGGTTCGGTCTTCTCCACCAACTTCGGCCTGGTCAACGCCCTTCTCCAGGCGGTCGGTCTCGACCAGGTGGCGTGGCTGAACACCCCCTGGGGCATCAAGGTCGCCATCGCGACGCTGATGACCTGGCAGTGGACCGGCTACAACGCGATCATCTTCCTCGCCGGCCTCCAGAC
Source organism: Streptomyces sp. NPDC088747 (assembly GCF_044751025.1). Lineage (NCBI taxonomy): Bacteria > Bacillati > Actinomycetota > Actinomycetes > Kitasatosporales > Streptomycetaceae > Streptomyces > Streptomyces sp. NPDC088747. Next base: position 166,778 of record NZ_JBIVKZ010000017.1, on the reverse strand, counting down.
GATTCCGGGCGAGCTGTACGAGGCGGCGCGGATGGACGGCGCCGGGCCCGTGCAGACCTTCTTCCGCATCACGCTGCCGATGCTGCGGCCGACGCTGCTCTTCGTGCTCATCATCTCGACGGTCACCGGTCTCCAGACCTTCTCCGAACCACAGGTGCTGCTGCAGACCACCGACAACAACTCCTCGTTCGCGGGCGGTCCGGGTCACTCGGGCCAGACCATGGTCCTCTACTTCTTCCAGCAGACCTTCGACAACAACGACTTCGGATACGGCGCCGCCGTCGCCTGGGGGATCTTCCTCGTCGTCATCATCTTCTCGATCGTCAACTGGCGGCTGGTCCAGCGCCGGGGCGAGGACTAGGGAGGCCGCGGCCATGCCGACCAACAAGGGTTCGGGGCGCACCGCGTCCAACGGAGGTCCTGGGCGTACGGCGTCCAGCGAAGTTGCTGGGCCTACCGCGTCCAGCGGAGGTCCTGGGCGCCCGGCGCGCGTCAGGGGATCTCAACGGCGGGGCATCGCGCTCCACGTGGTCCTGATCGTCGGGCTGGTGCTCTCGGTCTTCCCCTTCTACTGGGCCGTGATCATGTCGACGCACCAGTCGACGGAGATCTTCTCCTACCCGCCGAAGCTGCTGCCCGGCTCGCACCTGCTCGAGAACGTCCGTCATCTCTTCGACAACGTCGACTTCTTCGGGTCGATGTTCAACTCGCTGCTGGTCGCGACCTCGGTGACGTTCCTGGTCCTGTTCTTCGACTCGCTCGCGGCGTTCGTCTTCGCCAAGTTCCACTTCCCGGGCCGCCGGACGCTGTTCGCGGTGATGATGGCGATCTTCATGGTGCCGGCGCAGCTCCAGGCCATCCCGCAGTTCGTGATCATGGCGAAGCTGGGCTGGATCGGCACGATGACCGCGCTGATCGTGCCGGCGGCGGCCAACGCGTTCGGCATCTTCTGGATGCGCCAGTACATGAAGAGCGCGATCCACGACGAGCTGATCGACGCCTCCAAGCTCGACGGCGCCGGATTCCTGCGCCAGTACTGGCACGTGGCGCTCCCCGTGGTCCGCCCCGGCCTGGCCTTCCTCGGCATCTTCACCTTCATGGGCCAGTGGAACGACTACGCCTGGCCGTTGATCGCCCTCACCAACCCGGACAACGTCACCCTCCAGGTCGCGCTGTCCCAGCTCAACGGCGTGCACGGCACGACCGACTACGGGATGGTCATGACGGGCGCGCTGCTCGCCCTCGTCCCGCTGCTGATCGTCTTCGCGATCGGCGCCCGGCAGATCATCGGCGACCTGGGCAAGGGGGCCATCCGTTGACGAGCGATCCGCTGATCGCCCTGCGCCCCTGGGAGGCACCTGAGGTGACCTCCTGGGGGCGTCTGCCGATGAACGCCGTGGACCGGCGCTCCGGGGCGGTGTCCCTGGACGGTGAGTGGCGGTTCCAGCTGCTGCCGACACCGGTCGCGGAGCCCGGTCCCCGGTGGTCCCCGGCGCAGGTCCCCGGCGCCTGGACCCTCCAGGACACCGGCGACCTGCCCTGGTACACCAATGCGCGGATGCCGTGGGGCGAGTTCCCGCCCGCCTCCCCGGCGGCGAACCCGACGGGCGTGTACGAGCGCGAGGTCGAGGTTCCGGCCGAGTGGGCGGGCCGGCGGATCGTGCTCCAGGTGGGCGCCGCCGAGAGCGTGCTGCTGGTGCACGTGGACGGGCGGCCGGTCGGCGTCTCCAAGGACTCGCACCTGGCGGCCGAGTTCGACCTATCCGCCGTGGTGCGCCCCGGCTCGGCGCACACCGTGCGGCTCACCGTCGTGAAGTGGTCGGACGCCTCGCACGTCGAGGACCAGGACCAGTGGTGGCACGGCGGCATCACCCGCCCGGTCCTGCTGTACGCCACCGATCCGCTGTATCTGGCCGACGTGACCGTGCGGACCCGGCTCGACGGCGAGCTGCGTGTGGACTGCAAGGTGCGGCAGGCCTCGGGCCCGCTTCCCGAGGGCTGGTGTGTCACCGGCGAGCTGGACGATCAACTCCTCGTCCAGGACACCGAGTTCGACCGCTTCAACGAGGAGGACGGCCGAATCTCCGACTTCCTCGGCGAGGCGCGGCTCGGCACGGTCGTCGACGACGTACGCGCCTGGACGGCGGAGACGCCCGAGCTGTACGGCCTCACCGTCCGGCTGCACCGCCCCGACGGCACGGTCGCCGACACCTCGTTCCACCGGGTGGGCTTCCGCGAGGTCGAGATCCGCGGCCGGGACCTGCTCCTCAACGGCGAGCGGATCTACGTCCGGGGCGTCAACCGGCACGACTTCCATCCGCTGACGGGCCGGACGGTCACCTACGAGGACATGCGCGCGGATCTGGAACTGCTGAAGCGCTTCGGGTTCAACGCGATCCGCGCCGCCCACTATCCGAACGACCCCTCGCTGCTCGACGTCGCGGACGAACTGGGTTTCTACGTCGTCGACGAGGCGGACATCGAGTCGCACGACCACGCCCACGAGATCGCCGACGACCCCCGCTACCTGGGCGCCTTCGTGGACCGCGTCTCGCGGATGGCGCTGCGCGACAAGAACCACCCCAGCGTGATCATCTGGTCGCTGGGCAACGAGTCCGACTACGGCGCCAACCACGACGCCGCCGCGGGCTGGCTCCGCCGTCACGACCCGACCCGGCCGCTCCAGTACGAGGGCGCGGCCAAGCTCGACTGGGCCGACCCGGCGCTCGCCTCGGACATCGCCTGTCCCATGTACGCGCCCGTCGAGGACTGTGTCGCCCACGCCCTCTCCGGCCGGCAGACCAAGCCGCTCATCCAGTGCGAGTACTCGCACGCCATGGGCAACAGCAACGGCACGCTCGCCGACCACTGGGCCGCCATCGAGTCGACCCCGGGTCTTCAGGGCGGTTTCATCTGGGAGTTCTGGGACCACGGCATTCTGCAGGACGTGAACGACGGCAGACCTGCCGGGCGCGCCGGCACCGGACTGTACGAGAGGGGTGTCGCCGCCCCCGGCTACCGCTGGGCCTACGGCGGTGACTTCGGCGAGGTGATCCATGACGGCGTCTTCATCGCCGACGGGGTCGTCTTCCCCGACCGCACGCCCAAGCCGGTGATGTACGAGCACCGGGAGATCGCGGCGCCGGTGCGGCTGGACCGTGAGCGGGGCGGGCTGCGGATCTCCAACCACCAGCACTTCAAGGATCTGCGGTGGCTTGCGGCCGAGTGGTCGCTCTCCCTCGCGGACGGCGGCACCCGCACGGCACCGGCCGACCTGCCCGACCTGGGACCCGGTGAGTCCGCCTCGGTGCCGCTTCCCTTCGTCCTGCCCGAGGACGGCGGCGAGGCCTGGCTCACACTGCGGGTGACGACGGCCGGGGACGAGCCGTGGGGACCGCGCGGTACGGAGGTGTGTGTGCCGCAGGTGCGGCTGCGGGCCCCGGATCCGGTCGCGCCGGTGCGCGAGCCCGGCGAGGTCGAGGTGGACGACGACGGTCTCCTGGCCCACCCCCTCCTCACGTTCGCTCCCGTGCTCTCGCTCTGGCGCGCGCCGACCGACAACGACGAGCTGGGCGGCATGGCGGCGCGCTGGCACGAACAGGGACTCGACGCGCTCGTACGGAAGGCCGTCGCCGTACGCCGGGAGGACGGCCGGGTCACCGTGCTCGCCGAGTACGCGACCGGCGCGGGGACGGTCCGCCACGAGCAGGTGTTCACCCGGGTCGAGGGCGGTGTCCGCGTCGAGGAGAGCGCCGTACTGCCGGACGGGCTCGACGACGTGGCACGGGTCGGCTCCGTCTTCGAGACCGTCGCCGGGCTCGATGTCCTGGAGTGGTTCGGCCAGGGGCCCTGGGAGTCGTACCCGGACCGGAGTTCGGGCGCGCCCGTGGGCCACCACACCCTTCCCGTGGACGAGCTGTTCACCCCCTACCTGCGCCCGCAGGAGAGCGGCGGACGGCACGGCGTACGGCGCTTCACCCTGTCGGCGCCGGACGCCACGGGTCTGAGCGTGGACCTTACGGCGCCCGCCCAGGTCTCCGTGACCCGCTACCGGGCCGAGGATCTGGCCGCCGCCGCACACCACGACGAGCTGGTGCCGCGGCCCGGCTGCGTCGTGCACCTCGACGCCGCCCACCGCGGCCTGGGCACCGCCTCGTGCGGGCCCGACACCTCGCCCTCCTACCTCATCGCGGCCGGTACCCACCACTGGTCCTGGACGCTGCGAGTGCTCTGACGGCACACGCACCTCGCACCTCCGCGGAGGCCGAGCGGGCCGGCTCTGGGACGTACGGATCGCCGAACTCGCCCTGCCCGTCCCGCCGTTCATGAACCACTGACCCGAGGGACCCACCAGACCATGACCGAGCAGCAGTTGCCCGTCTGGGCAGACCCGTCCGTCTCGCCGTCCCGCCTCGACGCACAGGGTGTCTCCAGACGCCAACTGCTGCGCCGGGCGGGCCTGTTCGGCGCGGCCTTCGCCGCCGGTCCGCTGGCGACCCCGGCGGTCGCGCACGGCCGGCGGCTCGGCGGCAACGACCCGCGCCTCGCCTACCTCGTCGGCGACCACCACGTCCACACCGTCTACAGCCACGACGCGAAGTACACGTTCTCCCAACTCGCCGCCGCCGGAGCCGAGTACGGCCTGGACTGGATGGTGTTCACGGAGCACTCCAACTTCGGGCACGCCCAGTACGGCGCCCCGCTGGAACGGCGCGAGATCCTCAGGGCGCGCGCCGAGAACCCGCGCCAGCTGATCTTCCAGGGCCTTGAGTGGTACATCCCCGCCGCCGAGCACGGCACGGTCTTCGCCGCGCCCGGCCGCCACGAGACCGACCTGCTCACCCGGTTCGAGCTGGCCTACGACGGCAAGCTGCTCGGCTACACCGACGGCGCCGCCGACAACGCGAACACGGCACGCAACCAGGCGCACGCCGTCAAGGCCATCAAGTGGCTGGCCGAGCAGCGGCGCACCGGATACGTCGACGACGTGCTGGTCCTCGCCAACCACCCGCTGCGCCTGGGCATCGACTCGCCCCAGGAGATGCGGGACTGGCGGGACGCGGCGCCCGAGATCATGATCGGCATGGAGGGTGCCCCCGGCGCCCAGGGCGCGGCGATCCCCGGCCTGCGCGGCACGAACTCGATCCGCGGCGAGTACGAGAACAGGCCGTCCGCCCAGTCCTGGCCCGGCTACCCGGCAGAGGCCTACCTCACCTACGGCGGCTTCGACTGGGCGACCGCGACGGTGGGCGGCCTGTGGGACGCCATGCTGTCCGAGGGCAGGCTGTTCTCGGTCACCACCAACTCGGACGCCCACCGGATCGTGTTCGACACCTGGAGGAACGGCGACTGGCCGGCCGGGCAGAACTTCGACAACACCGGCAAGCTGCCGGACCCGGTGAACACCGGCACCCCGCAGGCCGGCAGCGACTTCTGGCCCGGCCAGTTCAGCCGCACCCACGTGGGCGTCACGCGCTACGGCTACCGCGCCGTGATGTCGGGCCTGCGGGCCGGCCGGGTCTGGCTCGACCACGGACACCTGATCGACGGCCTCGACGTCCGGCTCAAGCGGGACCACGACGAGGGTCGCGGCGTGACCATGGGCGGCCGGCTCCGGGTCCGCAAGGGCGACAGGCTGACCCTGTCGGTCACCGTGACCAGCGCCTCGCGCCCCAACCCGCAAGGAATTCTGCCCGAGTTGGCGCACGTCGACGTGATCCGCGGTGCGGTACGCGGCCCGGCCGCCGCCCGCGACGACTGGCGGGCCCCCGACACCAGGGTCGTCCGCACCGTGGACGTCAGCGGCCGGAAGGGGACGTACACCCTGCGCGTTCCGCTGGTCGCGGGCGAGGAGTCCTTCTACGTCCGGCTGCGCGGCAGCGACGGCAACCGCAACGGCGCGGGACCCCTCGGCGCGGGCGTCGACCCGCACGGCCCGGTCACCCACGCGCCCGGGGACGGCGACCCGTGGGCCGACACGTGGTTCTACGCGAACCCGGTGTTCGTCGATGTGACGGAGGCCTAGACGCTGCGCCCAGAAAGAGGCGCGGGGAACCGCGCGACCGACCTCGGACGGACCCGCGGTTCTCCCACGGCCCCGCGGCGGAGCGCTTACGCGTAGAACCTGGAGAGGCTCTGGAGGACGGCGGCGGGCTTCCCGCCGCCGTCGGTCTCGATCGTGCCGTCGACGGTGATCTGGCACCCGCCGGGCACGTCCTCGACCGAGGCGAGCCTCGCGACCAGCCTGATCCGCGATCCCACCTTCACCGGTGCGGGGAAACGCACCTTGTTCAGGCCGTAGTTGACCTTCGTCGTCACGCCCTCGACCTCCAGCAGCTCGGTGAAGAGCGGGACGAAGAGGGCGAGGGTGAGGTAGCCGTGGGCGATCGGCGCGCCGAAGGGGCCCGCCGCGGCCCGCTCCGGGTCGACGTGGATCCACTGGTGGTCGCCGGTCGCGTCGGCGAAGGTGTCGATCCGGTCCTGGGTGACCTCGATCCACTCACTGGTGCCGAGGTCGCCGCCCGCGAGCTTCCTGAGTTCGTCGAGGCCGTTCACGGTGATGCTCATGTTCCGTTCCCTGTCTGTGAGTTGGTGCCGTAGCGCTGGCGCACACGGGACTTGAGGAGCTTTCCGGAGGCGGTGCGCGGGAGTTCGTCCACGACGACCACCGACTTGGGGATCTTGTACTTGGCGAGCCGACCGGCGAGCCCGGCCAGCACGCCGTCCGGGTCCAGTTCGACGCCTTCCCTGGCGACGACGACCGCGCGCGGCACCTCGCCCCACCTGTCGTCCGCGACGCCGATGACCGCGCACTCGACGATGTCGGGGTGGGCCAGCAACTGGTCCTCGACCTCGGCGGGGTAGATGTTCTCGCCCCCCGAGATGATCATGTCCTTGATGCGGTCGACGATGTGGACGTATCCGTCCTCGTCGATCCGGGCGGCGTCCCCGCTGCGGAACCAGCCGTCGGCGAACACGGCGGCCGTCTCGTCCGGCAACCCCCAGTAGCCGGGCATGACATGAGGTCCGCGGACGACCACCTCACCCGTCTCACCGACATCGGCCAACGTGAGGTCGGGCCTTACCACGCGCACATCGCTGAAGAAGTGCGGCACCCCCGCCGAACCCGCCTTGGCCACCGCGTGTTCCGCGTCCAGGAAGAGCGTGCCGGGCGCGGCCTCGGTCATGCCGTACCCCTGGAGGAAGGTGAGCCCGCGTTCCTGGTAGGCGGCGATGAGCGGGGTCGGTACCGGGGACCCGCCGCAGGTGAGGATCCGCAGCGACGACAGGTCGGCGCCGGCCCAGCGCGGATGGCGGGCCACCTGGTCGAACATCGTCGGCACGCCGAACATGAAGGTGATCCGGTGCCGTTCGATCAGGTCGAAGGTGGCCGCCGGGGAGAAGCTCCCGGCCAGGACACAGGTGCCGCCCTTGAGCAGCACCGGCAGGGTGAGCATGTTCAGTCCGGCGGTGTGGAACAACGGGGCGGACACCAGGGCGCGTTCGTCGGCGATCAGGTCGGTATCCACGAGGACGTTGACGGCGTTCCAGATCAGGTTGCCGTGCGTGAGCATCGCACCCTTGGGGCGGCCCGTCGTGCCCGAGGTGTACATGATGACGCAGGTGTCGTCGGCGGTGACGGGCTGGTCGATCGGTTCGCCGGCGGCCCGGTCGATCAACTCCTCGTAACGCGGGCCGACTTCGATGTACGTACGGACGTCCGCGGCACCGGGCGGACCGGCGACGAGTCCGGCCAGTGCCGGGGCGTACACCAGGGCCTTGGCTCCCGAGTCGCCCAGTTGGTAGGCGATCTCGGGTCCGGCGAGGCGGGGGTTGAGCGGCACGAAGACCGCGCCCAGGGTGCCCGCCGCGAAGAGCGTTTCCAGGTACGAGGGGTGGTTGGGGCCCAGATACCCGATCCGGTCGCCGCGGCGCAGGCCGAGCGCGCGCAGGGCATGGGCGAGGCGGGTGGTGCGGTCGTGCAGCAGCGCGTAGCTGGTCTCGCTGTCCCCGTGGATCAGGGCCGTGCGTTCGGGTGTCTTGCGGGCCCGGCGTGCAGGCCACGACCCCAGTCCCTCGTTGCGCATCGTCGCGCCCCTTCGCGAGTTACGGATCGGCCGGCGGAGCTAGGGCTTCGTCAGCCCGAGCAGCCGGGCGGCGTTCTCCTTGAGGATCTTCGGCCGGACCTCGTCCTTGATCGGCAGCTTGGCGAAGTCGGCGAGCCAGCGGTCGGGGGTGAGGACGGGGTAGTCGGAGCCGAAGAGCACCTTGTCCTTGAGCAGCGTGTTCGCGTACTGCACCAGCTGCGGCGGGAAGTACTTCGGCGACCAGCCGGACAGGTCGATGTGCACACCCGGCTTGTGCGTGGCGACGGCGAGAGCCTCGTCCTGCCAGGGGAAGGACGGATGCGCCAGGATGATCTTCAGCTGCGGGAAGTCGGCGGCCACGTCGTCGACGTGCAGGGGGTTGGAGTACTTGAGACGGATGCCGCCCCCGCCGGGCACCCCGGCGCCGATGCCTGTCTGCCCGGTGTGGAAGAGGGCGATGGTGCCCGTCTCCTCGATCACCTCGTACAACTCGTACGCCACTGACCTGTCGTTGGGGAAGAAGCCCTGGACGCTGGGGTGGAACTTGAAGCCCTTCACCCCGTACTCCTCGACCAGCCGGCGGGCCCGCTTGACCCCGGCCCGGCCGCGGAAGGGGTCGATGGAGGCGAAGGGGATCAGCACGTCGGCGTTGGCGGCGGCGGCCTCGGCGACCTCCTCGTTCGGGACGGGTGCGGTGCCGGTGGCGGACTCGGCGTCGACCGTGAAGATCACGGCGGCCATCCTCCGCCCGCGGTAGTAGGCGGCCGTCTCCTCCAGGGTGGGCTTCCGCTTGCCCACGACCTTGAAGTAGGCGGCCGAGGCGTCGTGCAGGTCGTCGTCCAGGGAGGAGTGCCCCTTGGAGGACACCTCCGCATGGGTGTGGACGTCGATCGCGACGAGTCCGTCCAGGTCCATCACGCCTCCGGAAGCTTCGGTGCGGGGATGCCGACGGTCTGCGGTTCGGCGCCGACCGAGCCGGCCCAGGCGTCGGCGAGGGTGTCCGGGGTCCAGCCGCCGTCCGCGTACGCCGTCCTGACCTCCTGCGGATGCGACCAGAGTGCCACCTTGTCGCCGCCGATTCCGATGGCCTGCCCGGTGACACCCCGGGCGGCGTCGGAGGCGAGGAAGGGGACGAGGGCAGCGCAGTCCTCGGGGGCGCCGAAGCCCTCGCCCTTGCGGAGGAAATCGGGGAACGGCTCGCCCCGGCGCACGGCCTCGACGTAGGGGGCGAACGCGGGAATGGTCTCGGTCATCGCGGTCGCGGCGACCGGGACGATCGCGTTGACGGTGATGCCCGCGCGGCCCAGCTCCATCGACCAGGTACGGGCCATGGCGGCGATCCCCGCCTTCGCGGCGGCGTAGTTGGTCTGGCCGAAGTTGCCGCGCTGTCCGGCGGCGAGCCGACCAGGATCAGGGTGCCGCCCTCACCCTGCTCGCGCAGGCGCACCGCGGCGGCGCGGGCGCAGGTGAAGGTGCCCTTGAGGTGCGTGGTGATCACGGCGTCGAAGTCCTCGTCGGTCATCTTCCACAGGACCTTGTCGCGCAGGATGCCCGCGTTGGTGACCAGGATGTCGAGCCGTCCGAAGGTGTCGACCGCGCGGGCGACGAGCCGGTCCGCGGCCTGAGCCGTGCCGACCGCGACGACCTCGGCCACCGCCCTGCCGCCCGCCTCGGTGACGGACTTGACGGCCTGTTCGGCCACGGCCTCGTCGATGTCGTTGATGACCACCGAGGCGCCGACGGCCGCGAGTGCGTGGGCGTAGGCCAGGCCGAGGCCGCGGCCACTGCCGGTGACGACGGCCACCTTGCCGGTGAGATCGATGCTGGGCACGGGGAGGTCCCTTCACGAGGTGCGGCTGCGGGTCACAGCGGTGTGACCGCGAGATAGAAGCTAAGAGCAATAATTGTTGACGTCAATAGTTGTTGCTGTGTCGTCCTTGGGTCATGCTGTGTCCCGTACGCAGGAACCGCCCCGCTCCGGGGCCAGGCCCAGGGAGCCCGTCATCGCAGCTCAGCACCGCGTCACCAGCCCCACCCCGACCGACGCCATCGATGCCCGGGAGCCGTGGATGCGCGGGCTGCACGCGGACACCGGCTATCTGCTGTACCGGCTGGGCCTGCGTTCCGGGCAGCTCTTCAACGCCTCCCTCCAGGAATCCGGGCTGCGCCTGCGGCACTACGCGCTGCTGCGTTTCCTGGCCACCTCGGACGGGGCGCTGCAACGCGAGCTGAGCTCACGCCTCGGCTACGACCCGAGCGCGATCGTCGGGCTCGTCGACGACCTGGAGAAGCTCGGCCTCGCCGAACGCCGCCCCTCCCCCGACGACCGCCGCAGCCGGATCGTCGTACTCACCGGGGACGGCCAGGCCTTCCTGCGTGACACCGACGAGGCGGGGCAGCGCGTGACGAACGATCTGCTCCAGCCCCTCGACCCCGCTGAGCGGGCCACCCTGCACGCCCTGCTGCAACGCGTCGCGGAAACCGAACTCGACTCATGACCGCGGTGTCCGCGCCCGCCCGCCTCCTCGCGGTGCTCGCCGCGTTCGACCACGAGCACCCCGCGCTGTCCCTGACGGACATCAGCCGCCGCGCCGGGCTCACCCTCACCACGGCGCACCGGCTCGTGGGCGCGCTCGCCGAGTGGGGCGCCCTGGAGCGGGACGAGGACGGTGTCTACCACGTGGGCCTGCGACTCTGGGAGGTCGCGGCACTCGCCCCGCGCGGGCTCGCGCTGCGGCAGGCCGCGCTGCCCTTTCTGGAGGACCTGTACGAAGCCACGCACGAGAACGTGCAGTTGGCGGTCCGCGACGGCTTCGAGGTCGTCTACATCGAGTGGATATCGGGGCGTTCCGCGGTCGGCGTACGCATCCAGGTCGGCGCCCGCTGGCCACTGCACGCCACCGGTGTGGGCCTCGCGCTGCTCGCGCACGGCGACCTCGCGTCCCAGGAGGCCTACTGCGAGCGCCCGTTGGCCGCCTTCACCGCGCACACCGTCACCGATCCGGCGCGGCTGCGCCGGGAGCTGGCCGAGGTACGCCGCACGGGCGTGGCGGTGAGCAGCCGCCAGGTCACCGACGACGCCCTGTCGGTGGCCGCTCCGGTGCGCGGCGCGGGCGGTCACGTGGTCGCGGCCGTGTCGGTCGTGGTGCCCCAGGCGGACGCACGGGTGCCGGTGCTGATCCCGGTGGTCCGGGTCGCGGCGCGCGGAATCTCCCGGGCGCTCGGGTGGCGCCCGGAACCGCGCTGAGCGCTCCCCGGACGCTCCCGGCCGGCGTCCTCACAGGAATCTCAGGTGGGACCCACTGGATTCAAAGAATCAACAAATGGAAGAGGCGCAGGATGCACCCGCAGTGGTGATCTAAGAAAGGCGTACCGTGGGCGACCCTCAGATATCGAACCGGTCCGAGCAGCAGCCGAACCGGTCCGGGCGGCAGGCATCGAACCGGTCCGCACGACCCGCACCGTCCCGGCGCGGGATCCTCGCGGTGCTCGGCGCCGTTCCGGCCGCCGTCCTGACGGGCTGCGGCGACTCGGCGGACGCCTCGGAGGCGACGCCCGGGACGAGTGCCGCGAGCACCGGGGCGGTGACGAAGGCCAAGGTACCGACGATCACCGTGACCCCCGCCGACGGCACGAAGAAGGCCGGCTTCACCAGCCCGGTCCAGATCACGGTGACCGACGGCACTCTCGCGACGGTGCAGGTCACCGGCAACGACGGCTCCACCCTGGCCGGCACCTACGACGACACCCGTACAACCTGGACGTCGGGCGAGAACCCGTACTCCGGGACCAAGTACACCGTCACCGCCCAGGCGGAAGGCGCCGACGCGCAGACGGCGACCTTCACCACCAAGGCTCCGGGCGAGACCTTCGTGGGATATTTCACGCCCGAGGCGAATTCGACCTCCGGCGTCGGCATGCCCGTGTCGATCAACTTCACGAAGGCCGTCTCGGACCGGGCCGCCGTCGAGAAAGCGATCACGGTGACAGCGGAGCCGGCCGTCGAGGTGGTCGGCCACTGGTGCAGCGACACGCGGCTGGACTTCCGGCCCGAGGAGTACTGGGCGGCGGGTACGAAGATCACGCTGAGTCTGCGCCTGAAGGACGTCGAGGGCGCGGACGGCGTCTACGGCACCCAGTCCAAGGACGTCACCTTCGCCGTCGGCCGCGCCCAGATCAGCACGGTCGACCTGGCGGCGAAGACGATGACGGTCGTCCGGGACGGTTCGACCCTCGCCACCTATCCGGTCACCGGCGGCGACGCCGACCACACCACGTGGTCGGGGGTCATGGTGATCAGCGAGCGGTTCAAGGAGACCCGGATGGAGTCCTCGACCGTCGGTCTCGGCGACGAGTACGACATCTCCGACGTGCCGCACGCCCAGCGTCTGACCACCTCCGGCACCTTCATCCACGGCAACTACTGGGCCTCGACGTCGGTCTTCGGCGGCAGCAACACCAGTCACGGGTGCGTGAGCATGCACGACACCAAGGGCGCGGAGGACACCTCCGTGGACGGCTACAAGTTCTACGAGAGCTCGATGCTCGGTGACGTGGTGATCGTCAAGAACTCCGACGAGGTGACCGTCGACCCGGCCAACGGGCTCAACGGCTGGAACCTGTCCTGGGCCGACTGGACGGCGGGCAGCGCCCTCTAGGGACCGGGGCTCACACGGTCCGGGCGGGGACACCCGGGCGGGCGGACATGCGGGTACGCGGACATGCGGGCGGTCGCAGGGGGCAGGAGACGTGCACCTCGGACGTACCGAAGCCACCTCGAACGTATCGAAGCAGCACAGAAGCAGCCCTCAAGCAGCACCGAAAGGACCGCCGGTCATGAGCACTGACCAGGATCCCCTCCACCAGCCGGCCGCACCCGTCGTCGTCGAACCGGTGCCCGATCTCCAACTCCAGATGCTGGTACGTCTGGTCGGGCAGGACCCTCAGGCGGCTCTGCCGGTCACGCTGGTCGTCGGGGGCGCGTTCCTCTCCGGGGACCTGATCTCCCACGAGGCGTGGACGGCCGACTGGGCGCGCAGCCTGCACGGCATCGACGGGCCGGGCGCGGAGCTGCTGGAGCGGTTTCCCGAGCAGGTGGACCAGGCCGTCGCCGACAAGGAGGGCCGCCCGGCACCGCAGCGACTGCCTCAGTGGATCCATCTGCGTGACGCCACCGGCTTCGCCGGAACGGGCCGGACGGTCGTCATGCCCCTGTGGCGCGGCCGGCTCACGGACGTCTCGGGCTGGTCGCTGGGCAAGTCCGACTGAGGCGCTCCGGGGCGGATGATCGGCGCGGGCGCCGGTGACCGGACGCCGTCTCGTTCAGCCGGGCCCACGCGGGGAGTCGGTCCGACGCGCGCCGTCGGCCGACTCGTCGGCCAGGGCGATGCGGGCGGTGACGCGTTTGCCGGTCGGCTCGATCTGGACGTGGAACGTCTCCGCGACGGCCATGACGATCTCCAGGCCGTGCTGGCCGACCCGGTGCGGGTCGACGGTGCGGGCGACGGGCAGCGCCCGCACGCTGTCCTGCACGGTTATCTCCACCGTTGCGTCCACTATGCGCAGTTCCATCAGCATGGGACCGAGAGCGTATTTACGGGCGTTGGTGACCAGTTCGCTGACCACCAGTTGTGTGAGGTCCATCGCACGAGCGGAGACCAGTACGTCCAGTTCCGTCCGGACATGGGTGAGAAAGTCGGTCGCCAGGTGGCGCGCTTCGGCGATACAGCCGTCGCCGCCGTTCAGGGGCATGGCGGCGGCCATGGGATGCGCGTCCAGCGGCCCCCCGCCGTTGCTGCCGACTGACTCCACCGTTTGTCCACCTACGTTCCCGTTGTCCGTTCGCGACTACCCCGCGCGGCGGGGCGCATGCGGGTCCTGGTCGAAGTCGCATGCGGGTCTTACTCGAATTGGTCCTTCCCGCGAGCATGGCCGCCCCTACCATCGGGGCAGACTTGCGACGCACGCTCCGGCCCGACCCGCACCGGCGAGCCCAGTCGAGGACATGGTGACAGACGCACATCCGGCACACCCAGGCAATCTCTCGGTCAGCCACTCCACCGTCGACGGCGTCCGGGTCGTCACCCTGTGCGGCGAGCTGGACCACGCCGTGCGTGACGACGTCAGGAAAGCACTGGCCCCGCCGCCGGGCGCCTCGTCGCCCCGGACCGTGGCGGATCTCACCGGCGTGACATTCCTGGACTCCAGCGGCATCAACGTCCTCATCTCCGCTTACCAAGAGGCCGAGGAGGCCCAGGGCTGGCTGCGGGTGGCCGGCGCACAGGCGTCCGTGCTACGCGTGATCGAGCTCGTCGGAATCGACTCGCTCATACCCTGCCACCCCACCCTGCGCAGGGCTCTGGAGAGCTGAACCCGCAGCGTCCGCGGCCGCCGATCCCCCGGCGCCCGCCACCCTGCCGTGCCTGTCCGACCCTTGCCGTACGCTTCGCGAGCCAACCTTGATGCGACGATATGAAGACCGAAGGAGCACCTCAATGGTGAAGCGGGACAACGCTGTGGACCTGGTGAAGCTCCTGACGGTCGAGGACCAGGACCTGGCCGCGTCATGGGTCCGGGAGGTGTCGGGTTCACTGGGCGGTCGCATCAGTGCGGCGGAACTCGACCGGGAGCTGCGTGAGTTGTACGAGGCGCTGGTGGAGGCTCTGCGGCAGGGTGCCACCGACGTCCACTCGGAGCAGATGTCGGAAGTCCGCGCCCTGCTGACGGAGCTCTCGCGGAACAGGGCCCGGCAGAACTTCTCGCCCAGCGAGACCGCCGTGAGCCTCTTCGCGCTGAAGCGGGTTCTCGAGCCGGCGCTGGAGAACGGCTCCGCCGACGTGGTCCGCGGATATCTGCAACTGGCCCGGATCCTGGACGGCCTGGGCCTCTTCACCATCGAGACGTACACGCAGACGCGGGACGAGCTCATCACGGCGCAGGCGGAGCAGCTTCTCGAACTGTCCACCCCGGTGGTCAGGCTGTGGGACGGGGTCATCGCCGTACCGCTGGTCGGCACGCTGGACTCGGCGCGCACGCAGGTGGTGATGGAGAAGCTCCTCCAGGCCCTCGTGGACACCGGCTCGGAGCAGGCGATCATCGACATCACGGGCGTGCCCGCGGTCGACACCCAGGTCGCCCAGCACCTGCTCAAGACCATCGTCGCCGCGCGGCTGATGGGCGCCGAGTGCACCGTGTCCGGCATCAGCCCGCAGATCGCGCAGACCATCGTCGCGCTGGGGATCGAGTTCGACGGCATCGTGACGAAGGCCAGCCTGGCCGACGCCCTCAAGCTGGCCCTGCGCAGGTCCGGCGTGGACCTGGTCGCTCACCAGGGCGCGAAGCGATGAGTGACCGCATCCCGATCCTGCGGCTCGGCGACACCCTCGTCGTGTCCGTACAGTTCGACCTCGAGGACCAGACGGTGCTCAACCTCCAGGAGGACCTGGCCGAGCAGATCGTGGCCAGGTCGGCCCAGGGCGTGATCATCGACATCAGCGCCCTGGAGATCGTCGACTCCTTCGTGGGACGCATGCTGGCGACGGTCGCCTCCATATCGCGCGTGCTCGACGCCCGGACCGTGGTCGTCGGCATGCGTCCGGCCGTGGCCATCACCCTGGTGGAGCTGGGTCTCTCGCTCGGTGGCGTCAGCACCGCCCTGGATCTGGAGAAGGGGCTGGCGAAACTCCGCCGGCCCGCCAGTTCGGCCTTGCGGTGACGGCGCCCTGGACCGCGGGAGAAGAGCCCCAGGTCTATCCCATCGCGCGCAGCGGCGACCTCGTGCACATCCGCCAGGCGATCCGCGCGCTGTCCCAGCAGTGCGGTCTGTCGCTGGTCGACCAGACGAAGATCATCACCGCGGCGAGCGAACTCGCCCGCAACGCCCTCACCTACGGCGGCGGGGGCACGGTCAGTGCCGGACTGGTCCGCGTCGACAACAAGCGTGGCGTGGCCGCCGTCTTCGAGGACTCAGGACCCGGTATCCCCGATGTCGACCAGGCGATGACCGACGGCTGGACGTCGGGCAGTGGGCTGGGCCTGGGGCTCAGCGGGGCCCGGCGGCTCGTCGACGACTTCCGGTTGCGCACCGCGCCGGGCGAGGGCACGGCCGTGACCATCGTCAAGTGGGTGCGATGAACACCGACACCATCCTGGACGGCGAGGACGTGGCCTGGTTCCGGGACGGTGCGTCGCTGGCGACGGCGGCGCGCGGCGCGGCCGCCACGCTGGCCCGGCGAATCGGGCTCAACAGCCACCGGTCGGCCGAGGTCGCCCTCGCCGTCACCGAGGCCGCCACGAACGTACAACGGCACGCCGAGGACGGGGCCCTCCTGCTGCGCGTGGTGCGGGCCGGGGACGAGGCCGGAGTGGAGTTCCTCACCGTCGACTCCGGGCCCGGGATGGCGGACGTCTCCGCCTCGCTCGCCGACGGAGTGTCCAGCGCGGGCACCCTGGGCATCGGTCTCGGCGCTGTCGCCCGCCTCGCGGACCACTTCGACCTGCACTCCGTCGCGGGCCGCGGGACTGTCATGACGGCGCGGTTCTGGTCGCGCACCGTGGACGGCAGAGCCGTGGCCGGCCCGTCGGGCGCGTCGCCCGCCTCCGGTGTGACCAGGCCCATCAGCGGGGAGAGCGTGTGCGGGGACGCGTGGGCCGTGCGTGCCGTGGACGATGGCGGACACCGTCCGGCTCTCCTGGTCATGCTCTGTGACGGTCTGGGCCACGGGCCGCTCGCCGCGCGCGCGAGTCACGCGGCGGTCAAGGCGTTCCACGCCACGCGTGACCTCAGCCCGGAGGGCGTCCTCACCGCCGTGCACCTCGCGTTGCGTGGAACGCGTGGCGGCGCGGTCGCCGTGGCGCGGATCGAGCCCGCCGCGGGACGGCTGCTGTACTGCGGGATCGGCAACGTCAGCGGCTTCCTCCTGGGCGACGACGGGCGCAGGGCGCTGCTGTCCGCGCCGGGAATCGTCGGCGCGCACATGCGGCGGCTGCGGACGTTCGAGGAACCGCTTCCCGATCACGGCGCGTTGGTGATGCACTCGGACGGGCTGACCGAACGCTGGGACCATCGAACGCTGCCGGGTCTGCTCAACCACTCGCCGCTCGTCATGGCGGGACAGTTGCTCCGCGAAGCCGGTGTACGGCGGGACGACGCCGGCGTGGTCGTGGTCAAGGGGGCCTGGTGATCGTCGAAGGGCGGGATGAGGGTGGCGGCCGGCGCGTCTGAACCGGGCCTTCGCGGCGGCGCGCCCGGCGCCGGGCGCCCGTCCGCGGCCGGGCCGGTCCACCCGGTGGCGTCCTTCGCCCTGTCGACGGCCCAGGACGTGTTCGGCCTGCGTCGCAGCGCCCAACAGGCCGCGGCGGCACTGTCGTTGGAGCGCCAGGATCAGGTCCGTCTCGCGACCGCGCTGAGCGAACTCGGCCGGGACCGGCTCGGGTGCCGCGGTCTTGAGGTCTCCTTCGGCCTGGACTCGACAAGCCGGTCGACGTGCCTGGTCGTCACCTTCACCTGGCACGACGGTCCGCCGCCCGCGCGGGACACCCTCGCCCTGGCCGCGAAACTCGTCCGGGTCGGCTTCGAGCCCGGTGCGACGGTCAGCCGGATCGTCGTCACCCAGCCGCTCCCCGCGGACGGCGTGCGGGCGAGCGAGCGGCGCACCAGGCTGGCGGAGGTGCTCAAGGACGTCGTCCGGTCCACCGAGACGGACGACCTGCGCGCGCAGACCCGCGACCTGATCGCCACGCTGGAGGAAACCCGCGCCCAGGGCGAGGAACTGCGGCGGCTCAACGAGGAGTTGGAGGAGACCAACCAGGGGGTGCTCGCCCTCTACACCGAGCTGACGCAGGAGCTGGAGGCGACCAACAGCGGCGTGCTCGCCCTGCACACGGAACTGGAGGACAAGCGGCGCCAGTTGCAGGAGGCGAGCGAGGCGAAGACCCGGTTCTGGACGAACATAAGCCACGAACTGCGCACCCCCGTCAACTCCGTGGTCGGCCTCTCCGCGCTGCTGCTGGCGCCCGGTCCCCGGCCGCTCAGCGACGAGCAGCAGGTGCAGGTCGAACTGATCGAGTCCTCCGGCCATATCCTGCTGTCGCTCGTGAGCGACCTGCTGGACGTCGCGAAGGCCGAGGCGGGCCACCTCGACGTGCATCCGCGGCCGGTGGACCTGCCGCTGCTCGTCGCCCACCTCAGCGGCATCCTGCTGAGCGGCCACGGCCACGACCGGGTCACCCTCGTCACCCCGAGCCTCGAACAGTTGCCGCCTCTGGTGACCGACGAGACCCTGCTGGTCCGCATCCTGCGCAACCTGCTCTCCAACGCCCTCAAGTTCACCGAGCGGGGCGAAGTACGCCTGGACATCACCGTGGATCCCGAATCACCCGCTCCCGCCGTGCTGTTCACCGTCACGGACACCGGGATCGGCATCCCCGCCGACGAACTCGACCGGGTCTTCGAGGCGTTCTACCAGGTCCGCGGCCCTCACCAGAGCGAACGGCCCGGCACCGGCCTGGGCCTGCCCTACGCCCGGACGCTCGCCGAACTGCTGGGCGGGTCCCTCACCCTCACCAGCACCGAGGGCGTCGGCACCCGGGTGCGGCTGAGCGTGCCGGACCTCGGCGACGGGCACACGAAACAGCTGGGAGCCGAAGGGCGACCGGAAACCGAGAGGGCAGGCCGTGACCGATAGAGCCCAGGACATTCTGCCCGCGACCGTCCTGGTCGTCGACGACAACGAGACGACCCGCTACGTCCTCACCAGCTGGCTGCGGCGCGCGGGACACACCGTCATCGGCGTCGGCACCGGCGCGGCGGGGCTGGCCCGGCTGCACGCCGGCGCGGACCCGCTGCCGGACATCGCGATCATCGACGTACGGCTGCCCGACATGAGCGGCTTCGAGGTCAGCGAACGTGTCAGGAGTGACCCGCGGACGACCAATCTGCCGATCATCCAGATATCCGCGGCCGCCATCACCCCCGACGACCACGCGGAAGGGCTGAGACGGGGCGCGGACGCCTACCTCGACCAGCCCATCGACCCCGGTGAGCTGCTCGCCACGGTCGCCGCCACCCTGCGTTACGCCAGGGCCCGCCAGCGCGCCGAGCGGCTCGCGACCCGGCTGATCGCCCTGAACCAGGCGACGCTGGACGTCTACAGCGCCGTCGGCTTCCACTCCTTCGCCTCGGCAGCGACCGGTGGCGCGGCCGCCGTGCTGGCCAGCCCCGCCAGCGCGGTGTTCCTCTCGCCCCAGACGCAGGCGGTCCACAGCATGATCGACGGCCCGGGTACGCCCGTCCGCACCCGCGCCGCCCGGCCGGGACTGCTGGACCAGCTGGCGTCCCACGGCCTGAACCTGGACACGGGGGTCACCGTCGTCCGCGTCCCGGAGAACCGGTGGCGCACCCTGCTGCCGGCCGACCACCTGTCCGGGGAGGTCGCGCTCGCCGTGGCCCGCACCAAACGCGGACGCCCGCCCGTCTGCCTGGCCGTCCCCGCCACCGCCCTGCGAAGCGCGGACGACGAACAGCTCCTGCAACAACTGACCAACGCCGGCGCCCTGGCCCTGGAAGCCCTGCGGACCTACAACGAGGAGCACGCCCTCGGCCTGGCCCTGCAACGGTCCTTCCTCCCCGAGAAGTTGCCGACCGTCCCGGGCATCGAGCTGGCCTTCCGCTACCTCCCCGCCTCCGAACACGCCGAGATCGGCGGAGACTTCTACGAGGCGGTCCGGACCGCGAACGGCCTGCTGCTCGCCATAGGCGATGTCGTCGGGCACTCGGTGACCGCAGCGACCGTCATGGGGGAGGTACGCCACGCACTGCGCGCGTACGCCATCGAAGGCCACCCTCCCCACCACATCCTTCAACGCCTGGAACAGCTGCTCGGCCAGTCACAGCCCGGCATCACGGTCACCCTCTGCCTCATCCTGGTCGCACCGGACGCCCGCCGTCTGGACATCGCCAACGCCGGTCACATCCCACCGCTGGTGATCCACCCGGAGGAGGGGCCGCGGTTCCACCACCCGCACGGTCCGCTGCTGGGCCTCGGCCTCCCGCATCCGGCGCCCACCGTGCTGCGGACGCCGCCCGGCACCCGCCTCCTGATGGTGACCGACGGACTGGTCGAGGTACGCACCGCCGATCTGGAGACCACCCTCGCCGAGTTCCGCGACGCGGTGGCCGCCGGGCCGGACGACCTGGAAGAACTCTGCGATCTGCTTCTGGAGCGGTTCGGCCAGAACAAGGACGACGACATCGCCCTGCTCACGGCGCGGTTCGCGTAAGCCGCAGACGCAGCGGGCCGGGACAGCGCGGTGCCGGCGGCCCGCGCCCCCCTTCCTTCACGGCGTGAACTCCCGTGCGGCCCAAGGACTTTACCGACCACACCTCTTGACGGCCGGGGCGGCAGAGAGCACATTGGCCGCGCGGCCGAATTGAGAGCGCTCTCAAAAGGCGCTCGACACTCGCTCGAAGCGCCACCTGGAGCACTTCCCCCGCACCATCCGGAGCACCCCCCACCGCAGCACTCGCGCCCCACCCACAGCACCCCCCACCGCACCACCCGCAGCCCCATCGCTCCCAGGTGACAGCGCGCTCACCCGACACCGCACGCACCCGCCCATCCCCACTCCGTACCCGAAGAGGCACCCATGCGTGAACCCTCCGGCACACCCGGCGCTCCAGGCAGACGCCGCCCGTTACGGCGGCTGCTCGTGGCCGCGTTCAGCACACTCGCCGTGACGGCCGCGGCCGCCACCGCCGCCACCCTTCCCGCGAGCGCCACCGCTCCCCCGCCGCCCACCGGCTGGTCCCAGGTCTTCGTCGACGACTTCAACGGCGCCGCCGGAACCGGCGTCAACACCGCCAACTGGCAGTACACGACGGGTACGAGCTATCCCGGCGGACCCGCCAACTTCGGTACCGGCGAGATCGAGACGATGACGTCGAGCACCAACAACGTCTCGCTCGACGGCTCCGGCAACCTCCGCATCACCCCGCTGCGCGACGCCTCGGGCAACTGGACCTCGGGCCGCATCGAGACGGTACGCACCGACTTCCAGCCCCCCGCGGGCGGCAAACTGCGCGTCGAGTCCCGTATCCAGATGCCGAACGTGACCGGCGCGGCCGCCCGGGGCTACTGGCCCGCCTTCTGGATGCTGGGCGCGCCCTTCCGCGGCAACTATTGGAACTGGCCGGGCGTGGGCGAGCTGGACATCATGGAGAACGTCCAGGGCCTGGGCACCCTGTGGGCCACCATGCACTGCGGCACCTCCCCGGGCGGCCCGTGCAACGAGACGACCGGCATCGGTGGCTCCACCCCCTGCGCGACCTGCCAGACGAGCTTCCACACCTTCGCGGTGGAGTGGGACAAGTCCACCAGCGTCGAGGAGATGCGCTTCTACCTCGACGGGGTCAACTTCCATACGGTGAGGGCGAATCAGGTCGACGCGACGACCTGGACGAACGCCACGAACCACGGCTACTTCATCATCCTCAACGTCGCGATGGGCGGCGGCTTCGTGGACGCGTTCGGCGGCGGACCCGACGCGGCGACGGTCCCGGGGCGTCCGATGGTGGTGGACTACGTCCAGGTTCTCACCAGTGGGAGCGGTACCACCCCGCCGCCGACCGGCAACCGTGACGCCTACAGCGCCATCCAGGCCGAGTCGTACAACGCCCAGGGCGGCGTGGGCACCGAGTCGACCACGGACTCGGGCGGCGGCCAGAACCTGAGCGCGCTCGGCAACGGCGACTGGGCCCAGTTCGACGGCGTCAACTTCGGCTCCACGGCGGCGACCCAGTTCGTCGCCCGGGTCGCGAGCGGCGCGTCCTCCGGAGTGAGCGGACTGGTCGAGGTGCGCCTGGACAGCCGTACGAGCACCCCCATCGGCAGCTTCGCCCTCGCCAACACCGGCGGCTGGCAGAGCTGGCGGAGCATCCCGGCGAACATCAGCGGCGTCACCGGCACACACACCGTCTACCTGACCTTCACCAGCGGCCAGCCGGCCGACTTCGTGAACGTCAACTGGTTCAACTTCGGCCGCTGACCGGGCACTAGCCGATCAGCACCGACGGAGGGGCGGGCCGCGAGGTCCGCCCCTCTCCGCGCGCCCCGCACCCTCAGCGCAGTTCCGCCCGGAACCCCGCCGGGGTCGCGTCCGTGTGCTGGTGGAAGAACTTGGAGAAGTTCGCGGAGTCGGGGAAGCCCACGGCGACGCCGATACGGCCGATCGGGATGTCCGTGTGGGCGAGGAGGCGCTTGGCCTCCAGGATCACCCGTTTGTCGATGAAGCCCTTCGGGGTCTCACCGGTGGCGGCGCGGACCGCGCGGACCAGGGTGCGGCGGGAGTAACCGAGGGCGTCGGCGTACGCGCTGACGCTGTGGTTGGTGGCGAACCCCTTCTCCACCGCGTCCCGGAAGCGGGTGAACGCGGTGTCGCTCTGCTCGCCGGCCGCCTTCGCCGAACTGGCCGCGAGGTGGGCGAGGCGGAGCAGGAACGCGGTCAGGGAGTGCCGCAGCACCGAGGTGTGCAGGCTCAGCGGCAGCGTGGTCGTGTCGACGTACTCGCGTTCCAGCTGGGCGAGCGAGTGCTCCAGGGCGGCCAGTTGGGCCGGGTCGGGGCGCAGCAGCGGCGGCTGGTCGTAGCGGTAGAGGCCGGTCGCCTCGACCGTCGCCCGCGGCAGGAAGCCGGGTTGCATGGTGAGGACGATGCCCTGGTGGTCGTCGCCGGTGAAGCGGTGCACCTGGCCGGGGCGGATCCACAGGATGTCGCCCGCGGAGACCTCGTACTCGGCGAAGTCGATCATGTGCCGTACGGGTCCCGCGTGGAACAGCATCACCACGTGGAAGTCGATGCGGTGCACGCGCTCCAGCGGCGCCTCCGCGTGCCAGGTGCGGCCGGTCCCCATCGCCCCTATCTGCATGCCGACGCCGGAGACGCTCAGGTCCGCGGGGAACGGGAAGGTCCTGATCCCGTCCTCGGAGCGGTGACCGGCTCCGAGGACGGGCCTGCCCTCGGTCCCGGCCCCGCCGCTGCCCCTGCCTTCGCCCACGGCCCCGTCTTGGGTGTTTCTGTCGGTCATGTCCCTCTCGCGCCGGCTCGATCCGGTACTGCGTGTCCCACTTTCACCGAAGGCTGACACAGGGGCACCTTTCCCGGCAAAAGTCAGACTTTTAAGTTTGAACGCGTCAGAGCAGTTACCCGCTCTTATCGAGGACTTCTTGAAGATGAGCACGCAGCAGAGCCCGGGGACCCCGGGTCACCTCTCCGACGGATTCGAGTGGACCGAGCTGGACCGGCGTGCCGTGGACACCGCCCGTCTGCTGGCGGCCGATGCCGTGCAGCAGGTCGGAAACGGCCACCCCGGCACCGCGATGGCCCTGGCCCCGGCCGCGTACACGCTCTTCCAGAAGGTGATGCGGCACGACCCCGCCGACCCGGAGTGGACCGGCCGCGACCGTTTCGTCCTCTCCCCCGGCCATACCTCGCTGACGCTCTACACCCAGCTCTTTCTTTCAGGTTATGAACTCGGACTCGATGACCTGAAGGCGTTCCGCACGCACGGCTCGAAGACGCCGGGCCACCCGGAGTACGGCCACACCGCGGGCGTCGAGACGACGACGGGTCCGCTCGGCCAGGGTGTCGCCAACGCCGTGGGCATGGCGATGGCCGCCCGTTACGAGCGCGGCCTCTTCGACCCCGAGGCCCCCGAGGGCGAGTCCCCCTTCGACCACACCGTCTGGGCGATCGTCTCGGACGGCGACCTGGAGGAGGGCATCTCCGCCGAGGCCTCCTCCCTCGCCGGACACCAGAAGCTCGGCAACCTCGTCTTCGTCTACGACGACAACCACATCTCCATCGAGGGCGACACGGCGACGGCGTTCTCCGAGGACGTGCTCAAGCGGTACGAGGCGTACGGCTGGCACGTGCAGCGGATCGCGCCCTCGGAAGACGGCGACATCGACGTCCACGCGCTGCACACGGCGCTCGGGGAGGCGCGGGCCGAGACCGCGCGCCCCTCCATCATCGCGATGCGCACGATCATCGCGTGGCCCGCCCCGAACGCGCGGAACACCGAGGCCTCGCACGGTTCGGCGCTCGGCGCCGAGGAGATCGCGGCCACCAAGCGCGTCCTGGGCTTCGACCCGGAGAAGATTTTCGAGGTCGCCGACGAGGTCCTCTCCCACGCCCGCCAGGCCCTCGACCGAGGAGCCGAGGCACACGCCGCCTGGGACAAGCGGCTCGCCGAGTGGCGCACCGCGAACCCCGAGCGGGCCACGCTCTTCGACCGCGTCGTGGCCGGTCAGCTCCCCGAGGGCTGGGAGTCCGCGCTGCCGTCCTTCGAGGCGGGCACGTCCGTCGCCACCCGCGCCGCCTCGGGCAAGGTCCTCCAGGCGCTCGGCGGCGTACTCCCCGAGCTGTGGGGCGGCTCCGCCGACCTCGCCGGCTCGAACAACACGACCATCGACAAGACCAGCTCCTTCCTCCCCGCCGGCAACCCGCTGCCGGAGGCGGACCCGTACGGCCGAACGGTCCACTTCGGCATCCGCGAGCACTCGATGGCCGCCGAGATGAACGGCATCGCGCTGCACGGCAACACCCGCATCTACGGCGGCACCTTCCTGGTGTTCTCCGACTACATGCGCAACGCCGTCCGCCTCTCCGCGCTGATGCAGCTCCCGGTGACGTACGTCTGGACGCACGACTCCATCGGCCTCGGCGAGGACGGCCCGACCCACCAGCCGGTCGAGCACCTGGCCTCGCTGCGCGCGATCCCCGGCCTCAACATCGTCCGCCCGGCCGACGCCAACGAGACGGCGATCGCCTGGGCCGAGATCCTCAAGCGGCACTCCACGAACCCGGCCCCGCACGGCCTGGCGCTGACCCGCCAGGGCGTGCCGACGTACGAGCCCGACGAGGACGCCGCCAAGGGCGGTTACGTCCTGCGGGACGCCACCACCGGCACGCCCGACGTCATCCTCATCGCCACCGGTTCCGAGGTGCAGCTCGCCGTCGAGGCGCGCGAGCGGCTGGAAGCCGAGGGAGTGGGCACGCGGGTGGTGTCGATGCCGTCCGTGGAGTGGTTCGAGGAACAGTCCGCCGAGTACCGCGCGCAGGTGCTTCCGCCGTCCGTGAAGGCCCGCGTGGCGGTCGAGGCGGGCATCGGCCTGACCTGGTACCGGTACGTCGGGGACGCCGGGCGAATCGTTTCGCT
Source organism: Streptomyces sp. NPDC088747 (assembly GCF_044751025.1). Taxonomy (NCBI): domain Bacteria; kingdom Bacillati; phylum Actinomycetota; class Actinomycetes; order Kitasatosporales; family Streptomycetaceae; genus Streptomyces; species Streptomyces sp. NPDC088747. Next base: position 141,479 of record NZ_JBIVKZ010000017.1, on the reverse strand, counting down.
GGAGCACTTCGGCGCCTCCGCCGACGCCAAGACCCTGTTCGCCGAGTTCGGGTTCACCCCGGACAACGTCGTCGCCGCCGCCCGGGAATCGCTGGCCGCGTTCCGCGGTTAATCCGATCGCACGAAGGAAGATGATCACTGTGACCGAAGCAACCGCACCCGCGGCAAACCTGAAGCGCCTCTCCGAGGAAGGCGTCTCCATCTGGCTCGACGACCTCTCGCGCAAGCGGATCGAGTCCGGCAACCTCGCCGGTCTCATCCGGGACAAGCACGTGGTGGGCGTCACCACCAACCCCTCCATCTTCCAGGCCGCGATCGGCTCGGGAGAGGGCTACGAGGAGCAGCTCGCCGACCTCGCCACCCGCGGCGTGAGCGTCGAGGAGGCCGTCCGCATGATGACGACCGCCGACGTCCGTGCCGCCGCCGACGTGCTGCGTCCGGCGTACGACGCGACCGGCGGCCGTGACGGCCGGGTCTCCATCGAGGTCGACCCCCGTCTCGCGCACCGCACCACCGCGACGATCGCCGAGGCCAAGCAGCTCTCCTGGCTGGTCGACCGTCCGAACGTGATGATCAAGATCCCCGCGACGAAGGCCGGCCTCCCGGCGATCACCGAGGTCATCGGCCTGGGCATCAGCGTCAACGTCACGCTGATCTTCTCCCTGGAGCGCTACCGCGAGGTCATGGACGTTTACCTGGCGGGCCTGGAGAAGGCGCGGGCCGCCGGCCTGGACCTCTCCGTCATCCACTCGGTGGCCTCCTTCTTCGTCTCCCGCGTCGACAGCGAGATCGACAAGCGGCTTGCGAAGGCCGGCACCGACGAGGCGCTCGCCCTCAAGGGCCGGGCCGCGCTCGCCAACGCCCGGCTCGCCTACGAGGCGTACGAGGAGGTCTTCTCCTCCGACCGCTGGGCCGCCCTCGAAACGGCGCAGGCCAACAGGCAGCGCCCGCTGTGGGCCTCGACCGGCGTCAAGGACCCCTCGTACAAGGACACCCTGTACGTCGACGAGCTGGTGGCGCCCGGCACGGTCAACACCATGCCGGAGGCGACCCTCGACGCCACCGCCGACCACGGTGACATCCACGGCGACGCGGTGACCGGCGGCTACGACCGCGCCCGCGCCGACCTCGCGGCCGTCGAGGCACTCGGGATCTCCTACGACGAGGTCGTGAAGCAGCTGGAGGACGAGGGCGTCTCGAAGTTCGAGGCGGCCTGGGAGGACCTGCTCGGCGCGGTGGCGACCTCGCTGCGCGGCAAGGGAGTTGAGGGGGAATGAGCAAGCGTGAAGCGCTTCCCGGTGGTGCCCCGCAGGCTGCGTCCGCCACGCCGGCGGGACCTGGTGACCCGGCCGTGGAACCGGCCGCGGTGAGCGAGGCGGAGACGGTCTCCGCCGACCTCGACTGGTCGAACCCGCTGCGCGACCCGCAGGACCGCCGGCTCCCCCGGATCGCGGGCCCCTCGGGTCTCGTCATCTTCGGCGTCACCGGCGACCTGTCGCGCAAGAAGCTGATGCCGGCCGTCTACGACCTCGCCAACCGCGGTCTGCTCCCGCCGGGCTTCTCGCTCCTCGGGTTCGCCCGCCGCGAGTGGGAGGACCAGGACTTCGCGCAGGTGGTGCACGACTCGGTGCGCGAGCACGCGCGGACCGAGTTCCGCGAGGAGGTCTGGCAGCAGCTCGCGGAGGGCATGCGGTTCATCCCGGGCGACTTCGACGACGACGCGGCCTTCGAGCAGCTGCGCGCGGCCGTCGACGAGCTGGACTCCTCGCGCGGCACCAGTGGCAACTACGCCTTCTACCTCTCCGTACCGCCGAAGTTCTTCCCCAAGGTCGTCCAGCAGCTCAAGAAGCACGGGCTGGCGGACGCTCCGGAGGGTTCCTGGCGGCGCGCGGTCATCGAGAAGCCGTTCGGGCGCGACCTGGCCAGCGCGCGTGAGCTGAACAAGATCCTGCACGAGGTGTTCGACCCGGAGCAGGTGTTCCGCATCGACCACTACCTCGGCAAGGAGACCGTCCAGAACATCCTGGCGCTCCGCTTCGCCAACCAGATGTACGAGCCCGTCTGGAACCGGTCGTACGTCGACCACGTCCAGATCACGATGGCCGAGGACATCGGCATCGGCGGCCGGGCCGGTTACTACGACGGCATCGGGTCCGCCCGTGACGTGATCCAGAACCACCTCCTCCAGTTGCTGGCGCTGACCGCCATGGAGGAGCCCGCCGCCTTCGACGCCGAGTCGCTGCTCACCGAGAAGCTCAAGGTGTTCAAGGCCGTGAAGCTGCCGGAGGAGTTGGGCGAGCACACCGTGCGCGGCCAGTACGCCGAGAGCTGGCAGGGCGGCGAGCGGGTGCGCGGCTACCTCCAGGAGGACGGCATCGACCCCGCGTCGACGACCGACACCTACGCGGCCGTGAAGCTGGAGGTCGACAACCGCCGCTGGGCGGGCGTCCCCTTCTACCTCAGGACCGGCAAGCGCCTGGGCCGGCGGGTCACCGAGATCGCCGTCGTCTTCCAGCGCGCCCCGCACTCCCCGTTCGACTCGACCGCCACCGAGGAGCTGGGCGCGAACGCGATCGTCTTCCGCGTCCAGCCGGACGAGGGCATGACCGTGCGCTTCGGATCGAAGGTGCCGGGTACGTCGATGGAGATCCGGGACGTCACGATGGACTTCGCTTACGGCGAGTCGTTCACGGAGTCCAGCCCGGAGGCGTACGAACGGCTGATCCTGGATGTCCTGCTCGGCGACGCCAATCTCTTTCCCCGTCACCAGGAGGTGGAAGAGTCCTGGAAGATCCTCGACCCGATCGAGGAGTACTGGGAGAAGCACGGCAAGCCCGCGCAGTACCCCTCGGGCAGCTGGGGCCCGAAGGAAGCCGACGAGATGCTCGCACGAGACGGACGGAGCTGGCGCAGGCCATGAAGATCGACCTCACCGACACCACGGCAAGCAAGATCAACAAGGCGCTCGTGAAGGGACGCCGGGAGATCGGCACTCCCGCCGTGGGCATGGTCCTCACGATGGTCATCGTGACCGACGAGGAGAACGCGTACGACTCCATCAAGGCGGCCGAGGAGGCCTCGCGCGAGCACCCCTCGCGCACCCTGGTCGTCATCAAGCGGGTCGCCCGCACCCCGCGCGACCGCACCAACTCCCGCCTGGACGCGGAGGTCCGCGTCGGCTCCGACGCCGGCACCGGTGAGACGGTCGTGCTGCGGACGTACGGCGAGGTGACCGACCACGCCGACTCGGTGGTCCTGCCGCTGCTGCTGCCCGACGCGCCGGTCGTCGTGTGGTGGCCGGTGGACGCGCCCGAGAACCCCGTCAAGGACCCGCTGGGCGCCCTCGCGCAGCGCCGCATCACCGACATGTACGCCGTCGAGAACCCGCTGCGCGCCCTTGAGGCCCGCACCGCCTCGTACGCGCCCGGTGACACCGACCTCGCGTGGACCCGGCTGACCCCGTGGCGCTCGATGCTGGCCGCCGCGCTCGACCAGTCCCGTACGAAGGTGACCTCGGCGGCCGTCGAGAGCGAGGCCGACAACCCGAGCGCCGAGCTGCTGGCCCGCTGGCTGGAGGCCCGGCTCAAGGTCCAGGTCGAGCGCGTCGTCACCGCGGGACCCGTGGTGACCGCGGTGCGGCTCGGCACGAAGAACGGCGAGATCGTGATCGACCGCCCCGACGGCCCGCTGGCCACCCTGTCCCTGCCCGGCCAGCCCTCCCGCACCCTGGCCCTGAAGGTGCGCTCCACCTCCGAACTGATCGCCGAGGAACTGCGCCGCCTCGACGCGGACGAGATGTACGCCGTGGCCCTGCGGGCCGAGGGCACCAAGGAGACCCCCAGTCATGCCTGACTCCCCCAAGCTCACTCGGCGCCCCGAGTGGGTGGCCCTGGAGGACCACCGCGCGGGTACGCTCCTGCACCCGCACCTGCGTGACCTGTTCGCCGCCGACCCCGCCCGCGCGGAGCGTTACGTCGTGCGCGTCGGTGACCTGCGCATCGACTACTCCAAGCACCTGATCACCGACGAGACCCTCGCCCTGCTCCAGGAACTGGCCACCGCCACCGACGTGTTCGGGCTGCGGGACGCCATGTTCCGGGGCGAGAGGATCAACGTCACCGAGGACCGCGCGGTACTGCACACCGCGCTGCGCGCCCCGCGGGACGCGGTCGTCGAGGTCGACGGGGAGAACGTCGTCCCCGCCGTGCACGAGGTCCTCGACAAGATGACCGACTTCGCCGAGCAGGTCCGCTCCGGCAAGTGGACCGGGCACACCGGCAGGCGCATCAGGAACGTCGTCAACATCGGCATCGGCGGCTCCGACCTCGGTCCCGCGATGGCCTACGAGGCTCTGCGCGCCTTCACCGACCGCGAGTTGACGGTCCGCTTCGTCTCCAACGTCGACGGCGCCGACCTGCACGAGGCGGTACGGGGCCTCGACCCGGCCGAGACGCTGTTCATCGTCGCCTCGAAGACGTTCACCACCATCGAGACCATCACCAACGCGACCTCGGCACGGACCTGGCTGCTCGCCGGTCTCGACGGCGACTCCGCCGCCGTGGCCAGGCACTTCGTCGCCCTGTCCACGAACTCCGAGAAGGTCGCGGACTTCGGTATCGACACCGCGAACATGTTCGGGTTCTGGGACTGGGTCGGCGGACGGTACTCGTTCGACTCCGCGATCGGCCTGTCCCTGATGATCGCGATCGGCCCGGACCGGTTCCGTGAACTGCTCGACGGGTTTCACCTGGTCGACGAGCACTTCCGCACCGCGCCCGCCGAGTCCAACGCACCTCTGCTGCTGGGCCTGTTGGGCATCTGGTACGGCAACTTCTTCGACGCCCAGTCGCACGCCGTGCTGCCGTACTCGCACTACCTGTCCAGGTTCACCGCCTACTTGCAGCAGCTGGACATGGAGTCCAACGGCAAGTCCGTGGACCGCGACGGGCATCCGGTGGAGTGGCAGACCGGCCCGGTGGTGTGGGGCACGCCCGGCACCAACGGACAGCACGCCTACTACCAGCTCATCCACCAGGGCACCAAGCTGATCCCGGCCGACCTGATCGGCTTCGCCAATCCGGTGGACGAGCTGAGTGACGAACTCAAGGCCCAGCACGACCTGTTGATGGCCAACCTCTTCGCGCAGGGCCAGGCCCTCGCGTTCGGCAAGACCGAGGACGAGGTGCGGGCGGAGGGGGTACCCGAGGAGCAGGTGGCGCACCGCACGTTCCGCGGCAACCACCCCACCACGACCATCCTGGCCGCCGAACTGACCCCCTCGGTGCTCGGCCAGCTCATCGCCCTCTACGAGCACAAGGTGTTCGTCCAGGGCGCGGTCTGGAACATCGACTCCTTCGACCAGTGGGGCGTCGAACTCGGCAAGGTCCTCGCCAGGCGCGTGGAACCCGCCCTCACCGAGGGCGCCGACGTTCCCGGCCTCGACTCCTCCACCGCCGCCCTCGTGGCCGCCTACCGCACTCTCCGGAAGAAGTGAACGACATGCAGCTCGGACTCATCGGCCTCGGTAAAATGGGCGGCAACATGCGCGAGCGGATCCGCCGCGCGGGCCACACCGTCATCGGCTACGACCGCAATCCCGACCTCGCCGACGTCAGCAGCCTCAGCGAACTCGTGAGCAAACTCGAAGGCCCGCGTGTGGTGTGGGTGATGGTCCCGGCCGGTGCCGCGACCCAGTCCACCGTCGACGAGCTGGCCGCCCTGCTGTCACCCGGCGACGTCGTCGTGGACGGCGGCAACTCCCGCTGGACGGACGACGAGAAGCACGCCGTCGAACTCGGCATCAAGGGCATCGGCTTCGTCGACGCCGGCGTCTCCGGCGGCGTGTGGGGCCTGGAGAACGGCTACGCCCTGATGGTCGGCGGCGACGCGGAGAACATCGCGAAGGTCCAGCCGGTCTTCGACGCGCTCAAGCCCGAGGGCGACTTCGGCTTCGTGCACGCCGGCAAGGTCGGCGCCGGCCACTTCTCCAAGATGGTCCACAACGGCATCGAGTACGCCATGATGCAGGCCTACGCCGAGGGCTGGGAGCTCCTGGAGAAGGTCGACTCCGTCACCGACGTGCGCGAGGTCTTCCGCTCCTGGCAGGAGGGCACCGTCATCCGCTCCTGGCTGCTCGACCTCGCCGTCAACGCCCTCGACGACGACGAGCACCTGGCGAAGCTGCGCGGCTTCGCGGAGGACTCGGGCGAGGGCCGCTGGACCGTCGAGGCGGCCATCGACAACGCCGTCCCGCTGCCCGCGATCACCGCGTCCCTCTTCGCGCGGTTCGCGTCCCGCCAGGAGGACTCGCCGCAGATGAAGATGGTGGCGGCGCTGCGCAACCAGTTCGGCGGCCACGCAGTCGAGTCGGCGAAGTAACCGCCATGGGGGACCTGTTGCTGGTCCGCCACGGCGAAACCGAGTGGAGCGTGTCGGGCCGGCACACCAGCTGGACCGACCTGCCCCTCACCCAGCGGGGCGAGGAACAGGCCAAGTCCCTCGCCCCGCTGTTCGCCGACCGGACCTTCGCCCTCGCGCTCACCAGCCCGCTGGGCCGCGCGATACGCACCGCGGAACTCGCCGGCCTGTACGGGGCGGTGTCCGATCCCGAGCTGCACGAGTGGGACTACGGCGCGTACGAAGGCGTCACGACCGTCGACATACACCGCACCCGGCCCGACTGGTATCTGTGGAACGACGGGGTCGCGCCGGGCCCTTCGGAGCACCCCGGCGAGTCGCCCGCCGAGGTGGGCAGGCGCGCCGACCGCGTCCTGACCCGCGTCGGGACGGCACTCGACAGCGGTGACGTGGTCCTGGTGGCCCACGCCCACTTCCTGCGGGTCCTCGCCGCGCGCCGCCTCGGGCTTCCCGCAGCGGACGGCCGCCTGTTCCAGCTCGCGACCGGCACGGTCAGCCGGCTCTCGCTGGAGCACGGACGACCGGTGATCGCCGAATGGAACACCAGGGGGAACTGAGTCACTTCGCGGGAGGCGCGCCTCAACGCCCCGGTCGCACCGCGTGCTGCGCGGCGAGCCGCACCGGGGCGTTCTGCGCGCCGTAGCCCCGATAACCCCCGTCGCGCTGGACGAGTTCGAAGAAGACGCGGCCGACGGTCTCCGTGTAGCAGTGCCGGAACTCGCCGTCGGAGTCACGGTCGTAGAGGATGCCGAGTTCGCGGTACGCGGCCAGCTCCTCGTCGGTGAACTCGAAACGGGCGGCGAGGTCGTCGTAGTAGTTGGCGGGCATCGCCAGGAGACGGCCGCCCGCCTCGCGGAAGCGTCGGGCGGCGGTGACCACGTCGTCCGTGGCGAACGCGATGTGCTGGGCGCGGGCGTCTTCGTCGCTGGGGGCCGGTCCGACCGAGAGGGCGATACGCACGGTGCCGTCGGAGTTGGTGACGGCGCGGCTGCGGTGCAGGCCGTAGGGGTCGGCCACGTCGACGCTCTCCTGGGCGCTCAGCCCCAGGACGCTGTGGTGGAAGAGGGCGGCCTCGTCGAACTGGTGCCAGGGCTGGGTGAGGGCCAGGTGGTCGACGCGGGTCAGCCGTCGCGGGTCCCGGCCGTGCTCGACGGGCTCGAAGTCGCCGGTCCAGCTGGGGAGTCCGGGCCGGTCGGTGGCGCAGAAGAACAGTTCGGTGCCGTCGGGCGCGGCCACCGCTTCGAGGGGCGCGTCCCGCAGGGCTCGGCGGCGTGGCAGTACGGGCGCGAGGAGGGACTCGGCACGCCGGGCGGCGCCCGCCGGGTCCGGTGACTCCAGGCCGATGGCGGCGAGCGCGGTGCCGTCGCGCCGGGCGGCCGGACCGGTGTTGACCAGGACTCGGGCCTCGCCCTGTTGCCAGAGGTCCACCGGTTTGCTGCGGTGCCTGGCCGTGCGGGTGAAGCCGAGGGCGGCGAGGAGCGTTGAGACGGGTACGACGTCGGGGGTGACGAGTTCGGCGAAGGCCACGCCGGTGGGGACCACGGGCTCGGGCGGGGCGGCGAGTCCGGTCTCCTCCTGGAGCACGAGCAGGGACCGCCGGGCGTCGACGGCGGTCGGTCCCGCCTCGGCCTGGCGGAAGACGTCGTTGAAGACCTCCAGGGAGAGCGGCCCGTCGTATCCGGCGCGCGTCACGTGCCCGAGCAGCCCGGCGAGGTCGAATCCGCCCTGGCCGGGGAAGCAGCGGTAGTGGCGGCTCCACTGGAGGACGTCCATCGCCATCAGCGGCGCGTCGGCCAACTGCAGGAAGAAGATCTTCTCGCCGGGGATGTCCTCGATGCCCTTGGGGTCGGACCCGCGGGCGAGGATGTGGAAGCTGTCCAGGCAGGTGCCGAGAGCGGGGTGGTCCGCCGCCGCGACGATGTTCCAGGCGTGGTCGTACGTACTCACATGGCGGCCCCAGGCGAGTGCCTCGTACGCCACCCTGATACCGAAGTCCTGCGCCAGGTCCGCGAGTTGGCGCAGCTGATCGGCCGCGAGCTCGTCGTCGTCCACCGCGAGCGGCGAGACGCTGGAGCACACCAGGACGGTGTCCGCGCCCAGCCGTTCCATGACCTCGAACTTGTGCCGCGCCCGGCGCAGTCCGCGTGCGAACTCCTCCTGCGGCACGCCCTCGATGTCGCGCATCGGCTGATACAGGTCGATGGTCAGACCCAGGTCGGCCGTCCGCGCCCTGACCTCCTCCGGGCCGAGCGGACTGGCGAGCAGATCGTTCTCGAAGATCTCCACCCCGTCGAACCCGGCCCTGGCCGCGGCCGTGAGCTTCTCGGTCAGAGATCCACTCAGCGAGACGGTGGCGATGGACGTACGCACGTGGTCACTCCTTCGTTGCCACTGAACCGACAGAAAACGAGCGCCCCTCCAGGGGCGCGGGGAACTGCGCGAGCAACCCCCACCGCTCCCGCACCCGCGCACCACTTCAGCCCCCCTCCCCCCGAGGCGCCCTCAACCCCGCGCACCCGCGGCCCCCGCACCCGCCGGGGCGGCCAGCTCGGCGATGTCCGCCAGCATCCGCCCACTGTCGGGCTCCCGCCCGGTGAACAGCCGGAACGCGTCCGCCGCCTGGAAGACCGCCATCCCCCCACCGTCGAGGGTGGCGCACCCCCGTTCACGGGCCACCCGCAGCAACTCGGTCTCCAGCGGCCGGTAGACGACCTCGGCGACCCACAGCCGTGGACTCAACAGCGAGGCGGGGAACGGCAGTCCCGGATGCGCGGCCATCCCGGTGGGCGTCGCGTGCACGACCCCGTCGGCCCGGTCGAGGAGATCCCCGAGCCCCTCCGGCGTCCCGGCGGCGGCCCGCCCTTCACCGAAGTGCCGGTTCAGGGAACCGGCGAGACCGGCCGCCCGCTCGGGCACCGCGTCGACGACGGTCACGTGCCCGGCGCCCAGGGTGAGGACGGCGTGCGCGACGGCGGCCCCCGCACCGCCCGCGCCCAGCTGCACCACCCGGTCCAGCGGAACGTCGGGCAGCCCGCGCGCGAAGGAGGCCGCGAACCCGGTGACGTCCGTGTTGTGGCCGATCGCGCGACCACCCTCGAAGACGACGGTGTTGACCGCGCCGAGCGCCTCGGCCTGCGGGGCGAGTTCGTCGAGGTGCGCGATGACCAGTTGCTTGCAGGGGTGCGTGATGTTCAGTCCGTCGAAACCGAGATCGCGGGCGGCGCGCACGAGCACGCCCACCGCTTCGGGGCCGACGCCGAGCCGGTCGAGGTCGATCAGCCGGTAGAGATAGCGCAGCCCCTGCCGGTCGGCCTCCCGCTCGTGCAGCGCTGGGCTCAGCGAGGGGCCGATACCGGATCCGATCAGGCCGACGAGGTACGAGTTCTGGTGCACGGCGGGCCTCCGGGCTGCTGCCGAGTGACAGTCTGCTGACGTGTCGCGGGCGACGGATGAGCGACAGGCACTCACTAATGTACGAACTGGTTCGTTAGTCAGTGATACCAGGGCGGCGCCCGTTCGGGAAGACCCGGACGGGAAAGCCCGTACCGGCGGCCTGCTTCTACAATCGCGGGCACCGGTCCCGCACCCACCGCTCGACCCGCCCCTCGCCCGAAGGAAGCCCGATGACCAGCGTCGAAGAACCGGCACGACCCAACGGGCGCATCCGTGACGCCGCCCGCACCAAGGCCGAGATTCTCGACGTGGCGACCGAGGAGTTCGCGCGCGCCGGTTACGCCGGCGCGCGGGTGGACGAGATCGCCGCCCGCACCCGCACCACGAAGCGGATGATCTACTACTACTTCGGCGGCAAGGAGCAGCTGTTCACGGCCGTCCTGGAGCGCGCGTACACGGTGATCCGGCGGGCGGAGCAGGAGCTGAACGTCGAGCACCTGGACCCGGTCGCGGCCATCCGCCGGCTCGCGGAGCTCACCTTCGACCACCACGAGGCGCATCCCGACTTCATCCGCCTGGTGAGCATCGAGAACATCCACGAGGCGGAGCACATCGCGGCCTCCGAGGAGCTCGGCAGGATCGGCTCCCCGGCGCTGGACGTGATCAGCCGCATCCTGGAGACCGGCCGTGGGTCCGGCCTGTTCACGGCCGACGTCGACGCCGTGGACCTGCACGCGATGATCAGCGCGTTCTGCTTCTTCCGGGTCGCCAACCGGCACACCTTCGGCGCCCTCTTCGGCCGCGACCTGGTCGCCCCCGACCAGCGCGAGCACTACCGGAACATGCTCGGCGACATGGTCATCGCCTACCTCACCGCGGAACGTTCGCGGGACCAGGCGGCGGACCTTCCGGCGGACCACTGACAGCCCGTGCCCGGAGCCTTCACCGGACCCGGGCACGAGAAATCCTTCGACGCGACCTCTTGACACCCGGGAAACGCGAGCGCAACATCCGTAGCCATCCGCTACTAACTATCCAGTGGGTTAATTAGCCGGGCGCCCAGCAGTCCAGCAATTGGGCGAAGCGCGCACCCGGCACGGCCGGCCCGCCACCCCAGGGCCCCGGCACCCCTCCCCCGCCGCCACTCCCGTCCCCGGAGTTCCCTCGAAGGAGCCAGCCGTGTCTGTCCCCGCCGTCCCGCTCGACGCGCCACCCGGCCAGCCCAGGAAGGCCGCCACGGCCGCCTGGATCGGAAGCGCCCTGGAGTACTACGACTTCTTCATCTACGGCAGCGCCGCCGCCCTGATCTTCCCCAAGGTCTTCTTCGACGAGTCCGACCCGGCCACCGCGACGCTCCTCTCGCTCGGCACCTTCGGTGTCGCGTACGCGGCCCGCCCGATCGGCGCGCTCTTCCTGGGTCACTTCGGCGACCGGGTCGGCCGCAAGAAGATCATGGTCTTCACGCTGATCCTGATGGGCCTGTCGACGTTCCTCATCGGCTGCCTGCCGACCCGCGACCAGGTGGGCGTCCTCGCCCCGATCCTGCTGGTCCTGTGCCGCGTCCTCCAGGGCATCTCGGCCGCCGGCGAGCAGGCAAGCGCCAACTCCATGACGCTGGAACACGCGCCGCCGGACCGGCGCGGCTTCTTCACCAGCTTCACGCTCAGCGGCACCCAGGGCGGCCAGCTCCTGGCGACGCTGGTCTTCCTGCCGGTCGCCGCGCTGCCCGAGGACCAGTTGCTGTCCTGGGGCTGGCGCATCCCGTTCTGGGCCAGCGTCGCCGTGGCCGTCGTCGGCTTCGTCATCCGCCGCACGCTCCAGGAGACCCCGGCCTTCACCCAGCAGGCCGCGTCCGAGGGCGTCGCCAAACTGCCCCTCGCCATCCTGCTCCGCGAGCACTGGGCGGACGTCCTGCGGGTCGTCGCCGCCGCCCTCATCGCCTCGGTCAGCACGATCTTCACGGTGTGGGCGCTGGCGTACGGGACCAGCGACTCCGTCGGTCTGTCCCGCTCGCAGATGCTGTGGGTCGGCGCGCTCGCCAACCTGGCGGCGCTCGGCGCGATCCCGTTGTGGGCCAGGCTCTCCGACCGCGTCGGGCGCCGTCCGGTCTTCCTGGTCGGCGCGGTCGGCAGCGCGATCATGATGTTCGTGTACCTGTGGGCGATCTCCACCGGTTCCTACCCGCTGATCCTCGTGCTCGGCATCATCACCTTCGGCATCGTCTACAGCGCGGCCAACGGTGTCTGGCCGTCCTTCTACGGCGAGATGTTCTCCACCCGTGTCCGGCTCTCCGGCATGGCGATCGGCACCCAGATCGGCTTCGCCGTCGCCGGGTTCGCCGTCACCTTCGCTGCGCAGATCGCGGGTCCGGACGGCGACGGCTGGTTCGGCGTCGCCCTGTTCACCGCGGCCCTGTGCGTCCCGCCGGTGATCGCCGCGCTCACCGCCCGCGAGACGCACAAGGTGCCGACCGAGCGGCTCGGCGAGCGTGCGGTCTCCGAGCCCGCGGGACGGGAGAAGGTCGCTGTCTGAGTCCGCCCGCCGTCCCAGGTCCCCGGCGCCCGGCAGGCGTGCGGGGACCTGGGCTCTGGTTTTCCCGCGGGTGTCCTACGACTCCACCGGCACGGGCCGGTTTCCCGAGCGCGCCGCGTCCAGGAGGGGGCCGAGCTCACGGGACACGGTCGTCAGCGCCCGTACGTCCCGCTCGGCCCTGGCGATGAGGAGCGCGCCCTCCAGCGCGCTGATCATCAAGGTGGCGAGGGGTTCGGCGCGGTCGCGCGGAACGCCCAGGTCCGTCAGCGCCCCGGCGACCGGACGGCTCCAGCGGGCGAACGCGGCGGCGGCGGCCGTCCTGGTGGAGTCGGTGGACTCGGCGCAGTCGACGGTCGCCGCGGCGACGGGGCAGCCGGCGGCGAACCCGGCCGTCCTGTACTCCTCGGTCCACTGCCGCACCATCGCCGCGAACAGACCGCTCGGCGTCGGCTGCGGCATCCCGGCGAGGAAGCGGGCGACGCGCTTGGCGGCGTAGCCTCCCGCCCAGTCCACGGCCTCGTTGACCAACTGCTCCTTGCCGCCCGGGAAGTAGTGCTGAAGAGAGCCGCGCGGCGCGCCCGCGTGCGCGGCGACCTCGCGCATGCCCGTCGCGCTGACCCCGTCGCGCCGGATGAGCTGCGCCGCGCTGAACACCATTCGCTCGCGCGGCCCCCGTCCGGAACCCGCCATCGCCGACCTCCCTTTCTGGGCGCCCGTCGGGGGCGCCGCTACGCGCCGGAGTCCGTCCGTACGCGTCACCTCGACTATGACAGCCGTCATGGACCTCGCTACCATGACGGCTGTCATAGTCGGCGGTTCGGTGGTGGGACGGCCCGGCGCACCCGCCGGCCGGCCGGGAACGGGGTGCGTCGTGCAGGTGGGTTTCATCGGCCTCGGAATCATGGGACAGCCCATGGCGCTCAACCTGGCGCGGGCCGGAACCGCCCTCGTCGTCTGGAACCGCACGGCCGCCAGGACCGAGCCGCTGCGCGCGGCCGGCGCCGAGGTGGCCGCCTCTCCCGCCGAGGTCTTCGGGAGTGCCCGGGTCGTGTTCCTGATGCTGGCGAACGAGAAGGCGATCGACTCCGCCCTTGGCCGGGGCACCCCGGACTTCGCCGCGCGCGTGGCCGGACACACCGTCGTGCACATGGGCACGACGTCACCGGAGTACTCGCGCGGGCTGGCGGCCGACATCCGCACGGCGGGCGGCCGGTACGCCGAGGCGCCCGTCTCCGGCTCGCGGGTTCCGGCGGAGGCCGGAGAGCTGGTGGCGATGCTCGCCGGGGACCCCGAAGCGGCCGCGGAGGTACGCGCGTTGCTCCGGCCGATGTGCCGCGAGACGTTCGACTGCGGGCCGGTGCCGAACGCCCTGCTGATGAAGCTCTCGGTGAATCTGTTCCTGATCACCCTGGTGACCGGCCTCGGCGAGGCGTTCCACTTCGCCGACCGGCAGGGTCTGGACCGGAAGCTGTTCCTGGAGGTGCTGGGCGCGGGACCGATGTCCAGCGCCGTCTCCCGGATGAAGGCCCCCAAGCTGCTGGAGCGCGACTTCGCCGTGCAGGCCGCGGCCCGCGACGTCCTGATGAACAACGAACTGATCGCCGAGGCCGCCAGGAAGGCGGGCCTGGCCTCGCCGTTGCTCGACGTCTGTCACGCCCTGTTCGAGGAGACCGTCGCCCTGGGACACGGGGGTGCCGACATGGCGGCCGTGCTCACCGCGATCGAGGCCCGCACCGACGGCGCGGGCCGGGAGGCGTCAGGAGGCGGGAATCCCGTACGCGCGCTCCACCCGGAGGCGTAGGACGAGACGCCGGTCGCGGACCATGGCGGCACGGAAGTCGTCCCAGTCGGGGTGCTCCCCAAGGACGTCGCGGTAGAGCCTGACGAGTTCCTCGACGGTCTCGTCGTGCGGATCGGCGGCGACGGGGGTGAGTTCGGCCGTGCCCTCGGTGACGGTGTAGGCCCACCGGTCCCCGCTGGTGACGTGGTACGAGGCCCGCGTGTCCCGGCGCAGGTTGCGGGTCTTGGCGCGGTCGTCGGTGAGCGAGACCCGGATGATCCGCTCGTCGGGGTAGTAGGCGTGGCTCACGTTCGACAGCTGGGGTCTGCCGTCCTTCTTGACGGTGACCAGCACCCCGCCCTTGTACTCGGAGAGCAGCCCGAGCAGCGCGTCCTGCGTCGCGTCCTGAGTGATGTCCTGAGTCATGTCCTGCTCAACGCTCCCCATCGCGTGAGACATTCCGGGCAACCGACGCCGCTGAGGCTACCGGGATCCCCGAGGAGGCCGGGACGCATTCGCAAGGAGTTCATCAACAAGTGCGGGGCAGACGGCGGTTCATGAGTCTGTACGGGACCATGAAGCGAGTTGGTCCAAGAGCCGCAGCCCGGAGGAGAGTCATGGGACACCTGCGACAGGAGGTCGAGCCGCGCGAGGCCGATCTCGATCCGAAGGCGCTGGCCCGCCTCGATCAGCACTTCGCCCACCTGGTCGACGACGGCAGACTCCCCGGATTCCTGGTGTCCGTGTCCCGGCACGGCCGCGTCGCCCACCTCACCACGTACGGCTGCCGCGACCGCGAGGCCGGACTCCCCGTCGAGACCGACACCCTGTGGCGGATGTACTCGATGACCAAGCCGGTCACCTCGGTCGCCGCGCTGATGCTCATGGAGGAGGGCCGACTCCGGCTCGACGATCCCGTCGCCGACTTCATCCCCTCCTTCGCCGAACCTCGGGTGTACGTGGAGGGATCCGGCCCGGACACCAGGACCCGCCCGGCGGCCGGACCGATCCTCGTCCGGCACCTGTTGACCCAGACCTCTGGCCTGACCTTCGGCTTCTACCACACGCATCCCGTCGACGCGCTGTACCGGGAGGCCGGCCTGGAGTCGTCCGTCCCGGCGGGTGCGGACCTGGCCGAGACCTGCGAGGTGTACGCCGGGCTGCCGCTCCAGTTCGAACCGGGTACGCAGTGGAACTACTCCGTCGCCACCAACGTTCTCAGCCGCGTCATCGAGGTGGCGTCCGGCCAGGACCTCGACGTGTTCCTGGCCGAGCGGATCTTCGGGCCGCTCGGGATGAAGGACGCGGGGTTCTGTGTCACGGACGAACAGGCGGGAAGGCTGGCCGAGTTGTACGGGGAGGACGAGGACGGCGGGATCTCCCCGATCGTCGGTCTGCCCCTGCACGGCCGCCCCCGCTGCGTGTCCGGGAGCGGCGGCATGGTCTCCACCGCCCACGACTACCACCGCTTCATGGAGATGCTCAGGCTGCGCGGGGAACTCGACGGCACCCGTCTGCTGAAGCCCGCGACCGTGGACCTGATGGTCTCCAACCACCTGCCGGGCAACGCCGACCGCCGCACCTTCGGCAGCCTCGCCCACCAGGAGCCGTCCAACGCGGGCCTCGGCTTCGGTCTCGGTGTCTCCGTCGTGGTGGACCCGGAGATCACCCAGTCCCCGGCCGGCCAGGGCGCGTACGGCTGGAGCGGAGTCGCCAGTACGACGTTCTGGGTGGACCCGGAGAACGACGTGACCGTGCAGTTCCTGACCCAGGTCCGCCCCGCCTCCTCCCACTCGATCTTCCGCGAACTGAAGCGGCTGGTGCAGGAGTCGGTGCTGGACTGAGCCCAGCACGCCGCCGAGCGGAATCAGGTCCCGCCGAGGGAGCCGACGCTGACGACCGTGAAGACGACGACGCTGTCGTCAAAGGGCTGGGATTTCGGCGGCGTCGGCTTCTCTCGTTCCTCAGTGATAGCCGTCCTCGCCGATCCGCAGAAGATCGCGGTGGTCCAAGTGGGCGCCGTTCCGGTCGGATCCGCCGAGGTGGGCTCCGTCCAGATGGGGCAGGTCGTGGTCCATGCGCTCGCGCTTGGTCAGCAGGTAGCTGAGGTTCTCCTCGCACGGCGGGATCAGCAGGGGGACCTGTTCGGCGACCCTGATGCCGTCGCGCAGCAGGGCCTCACGCTTGCGCGGGTTGTTCGACATCAGCCGCACGGACCGTACGCCGAGGTCGTGCAGGATCTCCGCCGCCACCCGGTAGTCGCGGGCGTCCACCGGCAGGCCCTGGGCGAGGTTCGCCTCGACGGTGTCCATGCCCTCCGACTGGAGCTGCATGGCCCGGAGTTTGGCGAGCAGGCCTATGCCCCGGCCCTCGTGGCCCCGGAGGTAGACGAGGATGCCGCGGCCTTCAGCGACGATGGCGCGCAGCGCGGCGGCGAGTTGGTCGCCGCACTCGCAGTGCATGGACCCGAAGGCGTCCCCGGTCAGGCACTCCGAGTGCAGCCGGGTGAGGGTGTCCCCTTCACCGATGTCGGGCAGGTCCCCGTACACCAGGGCCACTTGTTCCTCGCCGCGGTCGTGGTCGAGGTAACCGACGGCGTGGAATGCGCCGTACACGGTGGGCAATGGGGCAATCACGACGCGTTCGACACCTGTGCGGTGGGCATTCCCGCCGAGTGCTCCAGAGTTATCTGTCATGATCTGATTCCTAAGCAGAGTCGAAAGGCCGTGAAAACATGAGTGGTTCGGGAACGCGCTCGACGGTATCCGGTCTGTTGCCGGTAGACACCACGGATGACGTACGAGCGCGCGGCGCGGGTGTGTCACGGCAGGTCGCCGTGCTTCCCGTGGGGAGTTTCGAACAACACGGGGCGTTCCTTCCGCTCGCGACGGACACACTCGTCGCGTGTGCCATCGCGCGGGAGATCGCGGCCGCGTATCCGGTCCACCTCCTTCCTCCGGTGACGATCTCCTGCTCGCACGAGCACGCCGCGTGGCCGGGGACCGTCAGCATCTCTTCCGTCACGCTCCACGCGGTGGTCAGGGACATCGCCGACTCGCTCCGCCGGTCCGGCGTCGACACCCTGGTGCTCGTCAACGGCCACGGCGGAAACTACGTACTGGGCAATGTGGTTCAGGAATCCGCGGGCAGTGGTACGCGCATGGCGCTTTTCCCGGCCATGGAGGACTGGGAAGGCGCGAGGGAGCGGGCCGGAGTGGAGACCTCGCTGCTCAGCGATATGCACGCGGGGGAAATAGAGACCTCCATTCTTCTGCACGCCCATCCGGAATTGGTCAGGGAGGGTTATGAGACCTCCGATTTCCTCGCGGACGACCGACGGCACCTGCTGACGCTCGGGATGTCCGCCTATACCGAGTCCGGTGTCATCGGCCGTCCTTCGATGGCCGACGCCGGGAAGGGGAAGGAACTGCTGGCGGGGCTGACCGAGGCGTTCGGGGCGTATTTCTCCCTGGTGACTTCGGCGAACCCGCCCCTGGCGAAGGGGACTTCGTAGACCGGGACTTCGTAGACCGGGCCTTCGGAGACCGGCGCTGCGGAGACCGGTACCTCGGCGGTCGTCGATCGTCGGCATTGCTCATGCCCTCCCGCGCTCTCCTCCCGGGGGCGCCGGAGCGCCGCCGACCACCGGACGACCAGGACGACCACGCCGGGCAGGCTCGCGGCGAAGCTGAGCACCCCGTAGACCACGGCGACGGTCAGGCCCATGCTCGCGCCGAGGCCGGCGGCGCCGAACGCCCAGGCGGTGACACCCTCGCGGGGGCCCCAACCACCCACGTTCAGCGGCAGGCCCATGGCGAGCAGCGCCAGCAGGGCCAACGGCAGCAGCTGGGCGGCGGACGCGGTGGATCCGGCGACGCGGGCGGCGAGCAGGAACGTCGCGAGGTGGCCGGCGAGCACGACGACCGACGAGAGCGCGAGGCCGGGCCAGTTCTCGCGGGCCAGCAGCGTGCCGCGCGCTTCGACGAGCGCGGCGCGCAGGGCACCGAACCGCCGGGCGCGGCCGGGCGCCCGCACCTTGCGCACCGCGCCGAGGGTGACGACTCCGCACACCGAGACGACGGCGAGGAGCAGCGCGAGGTGGCGCGTCTCGGCGAGCACCGGGGACGGCTGGGTGAGCAGGACCCCCGCCCCGACGGCCAGCAACACGGCCTGCCCGGCTGTCCGTTCGAGGACCACCGCTCGTACGCCGCGACCGATGTCCCCGGCGCTGCGGCCGTGCCGTACGGCGCGGTGCACATCGCCGAGGACGCCGCCGGGCAGCGCCGCGTTGAGGAACAGAGCCCGGTAGTAGTCGGCGACGGCCGGGGCCAGCGGCAGCCTGATGCGCAGTCCGCGCGCCACCAGGCACCAGCGCCAGGCGCTCAACACCGTGGTGAGCAGCCCGAGTCCGACGGCCGCGAGCAGGGTCGGCGCGTCGATCCGGCGCAGGCCGTCCAGGAAGACGCCGGTGCCGAGCCGCCAGAGCAGCACGCCGAGGATCGCGGTACCGGCGACGGTGCCGAGGTGGGTACGGATCCGGCGGGCGTTGACGCGGACGCGGCTGGGCCTGCCGTCCGCCGTCACCGCCGCGCTCACAGCGCGCCGCCCGTCGGACGGGGCAGCGCGAGCAGGTCGCTGTGGTGCACGACGACACGCAGCTCGCCCGCCGCGGCGGTCGCCGACCGGGACCGGAGGTACTCCTCGGCGTGCGCGGCGAGTTCGGGGCGCTGCTCGCAGGCCGCGCCGACCCAGCCGCGCAGCCACTCCTGGGCGAGCTCGGCGGTGTCGGGGCCGAGCCGCCACGGGCTGGGGTGGGTGCGGACCGTGGCGCCGTGGCGGGCGAAGGCCTGGGAAGCGGCCGTGATGGCGTCCGGGCCGAGCAGGTCGTCGCGGCGCTGGTGGGCGTTGAACGCCTCGGCGAACTCCGCGTCCAGCGGGTCGGACGGGGTGATCTCGACGCGGCCGACGACGGAGAGCGTCAGCAGGGCGGGTACTCCGGCGCCCGTGCAGGCCGCGGCGAGCCGGTCGATCTCCTCGCCGGTGAGGACGTCGAGGAGCGCGGAGGCGGTGACCAGTGAGGCGCCCGCCAGGGCGTCGACGGTCAGCCGGCCGATGTCGCCGCGCTGGGTGGTGACGGTGACGCGGCTGCCGTCGGCCGCCGAGCGCGGTGCGCCGACGGTCGCGAAGTGCAGGAGGTAGGGGTCCCGGTCGTGCAGGATCCAGTGCTGGCCGCCGTCGAGCCGGGGCGCGAGCCAGCGGCCCATGGAACCGGTGCCGCAGCCGAGGTCGTGGATCACCAGGTCGTCGCCGCGTCGTCCCGGCCGGTTCGCGAGCCGTATCCGCAGGGTGTCGAGCAGCTCCGGTGCCCGCGCGGCGGCGTCGGCGCCCTCACGCAACTGGAGCCACTGGGGCGCGTACCGCGTCACGTCGTCGGCGCCGGCGTCGACACGCTCGCCCGGCGCTCCCGCGCGCACCTCGGACCCGGGTACGTCCGGGACCTCGGGCATGTCCGGTACCTCCGAGGCAGTGATGGCCGTACCGCTCATGCCGCCCTCCGGGGTTCGCGGGGCAGCCGTCCCAGGACGCCGGCCAGGGTGCGGGCGGTGGTGGCCCAGCCGTTCAGCGCGGTGCGCCGGCCGCGGGCCGCGGCCTTGAGCCGGCGGCGCACGTCGGCCTCGCCGAACCAGCCGCGCAGTTCCACGCCGAGGGCCGCCGGGTCCTCCGGTGGTACGAGGATGCCGGGCACGCCGCCGTCGGGCGCGCGGCCGACCGCCTCGGGAAGCCCGCCGACGTCGGTCGCCAGCACCGGGATCCCGCGCGCGAGCGCCTCGGTGACGGCCATGCCGTACGTCTCGGCGTACGAAGTGAGGACCATCAGGTCGGCGGCGGCATAGCTCGCGTCGAGCTCCGCGCCCGCCTGCGGTCCCACCAGGTGCAGCCGGTTGCCGAGGCCGTACTTCTCGATCTGGGCGCGGATCTGGGCGACGTACGCCGGATCCTGGGCGAGTCCGCCGACCAGGACACAGCTCCAGGGCAGGTCGGTGACGGTCGCGAGGGCCTCGACCAGCCGGTGCTGTCCCTTGCGCGGGGTGACCGAGGCGACGCACAGCAGCCGGGAGACGCCGTCGGTGCCGGAGGCGAGCGGCGCGATGTCGGCGCCGGGCTCGGCGACATGGACGCGTTCGGGGGCGAGTCCGTGGTGGGCGACGAGCCTGCGCACCGCCCATTCGCTGGTGGCGACGACGGCGGACACGGCCCGTAGCGTCGTACGTTCCCTGGCGTCCAGGTCGGCCGCCACGGCGGGGGCGAGTCCGCGCTCGTCGCCTAGCGGCAGGTGCACCAGGACGGTGAGGGCCAGCCGTTCGGCCTCGGGGACGATGATCTCGGGGACACCGCAGGCGACGAGACCGTCGAGCAGGACCGTCGAGCCGTCCGGCAACTCCCGCAGCGTGCGGGCGAGTTCGGCACGGGCGTTGGTGCCGGGGCGCGGCCACTCGCCCGCGACGGCGTGCCGGTGGACCTGCCAGCCGAAGCCGGGCAGGTCCAGGCAGAGCCGCCGGTCGTAGGCGTTGCCGCCGCTCGGCGCGGCGGGGTCGTCGACGCCGCCGGGCATGACGAAGTGCACGGAGCGCAGGGACATGGGGATGATCTCGGCCTTCTGGAGAGCCGCGTTCTGCACCGGCACGTAGTTCAGCGGGGCCCGGTCGCCGTTCACCGACGCCTGGTCGATGGTCGTGTCGGTCACAGCGCACGCTCGTAACTCGCCCAGGCGATGTGCGACTCGTGCAGGGTGACGGTGATGCCGGCGAGCCCTTGGGCGCCCTCGCCCAGGGCTCCGGCGAGGATGCGGTCGGCCAACCGGTCGGCGATGACCTTGGCCAGGAACTCCGTCGAGGTGTTCGTGTCCTTGAACACCGGTTCGTTGTCGAGGTTGCGGTAGTTCAGGTCGCTGACGACCGCGCCGAGTTCCTGCGTGGCCAGTCCGATGTCGACGACGATGTTGTCGTCGTCCAGCTCGGCGCGCCGGAAGGTGGCGTCCACCAGGAACGTCGCCCCGTGCAGGCGCTGCGCGGGGCCGAAGACCTCGCCACGGAAGCTGTGGGCGATCATCAGGTGATCGCGGACGGTGATGCTGAACAACGGACGACCCTCCAGGTGCGGTGCGTCTGATCCCCTGCCGGGACCGTGCCGTGTAGTACGGCTGGTCCGTTCGCCTTGTTCAGCCGCCGGTTCCCCTTTCTTCGGAGGTCAGGCAGGTTGTCGCCGGCTCAAACCCCGTCGTAGACCACGCGGTGACACAACGCGGGTATGGATCCGGACGCCAACCGGCCCATCACGTCGGGGAGTTCATCGAACCGTGACTCGCCCGTGACAAGCGCGTCGAAGCCCGGTTCGGCGAGGAGTTCGAGGGCGAGCGCGAACCGGTCGGCGTAGGTGCGGCCCGCTCGTCGCGCCGGGGAGAGGGAACCGACCTGGCTGCTGCGCACCGTGAGGCGCCGGGAGTGGAAGGCCTCCCCCAGCGGCAGGCCGATCCGCCGGTCGCCGTACCAGCTGAGCTCGATCACGGTCCCCTCGGGGGCGAGGAGTTCCAGCGCCCGCGCGAGACCGGCCTCGGTGGCGCTGGCGTGCACGACGAGGTCGAGTTCGCCCGCCGCGTCCGCGGGAAGCGCGAAGTCGACGCCGAGCGCCCGCGCGATCTCCCCGCGCGCCGGATCGGCGTCGACGAGCTGGACGCGTACGCCGGGGAACCGTGCCAGGAGCGCGGCGACCGAGCAGCCGACCATGCCGCCGCCGACCACGGCGATCCGGTCGCCGATCAACGGCGCGGCGTCCCACAGGGCGTTCACCGCGGTCTCCACCGTCCCGGCGAGCACGGCGCGGCCGGCGGGCACCGACTCCGGTACGGGGGTGACGGAGCTCGCGGGGACGACGTAGCGCGTCTGGTGCGGATAGAGGCAGAAGACGGTCCGGCCGAGCAGGGCCGCGGGTCCCACCTCGACCAGTCCGACGTTGAGATAGCCGTACTTCACGGGCGCGGGGAAGTCGCCGTCCTGGAAGGGCGCGCGCATCGCGGCGTGCTGGTTCTCGGGCACGCCGCCGCGGAAGACGAGGGTCTCGGTTCCCCTGCTCACGCCCGAGTAGAGCGTGCGTACGAGCACCTCGTCCTCGGCCGGTTCCGCGAGGGTGACTTCGCGTATCTCGCCGTGGCCCGGAGAGGCGATCCAGAAGGCGCGGGCTGTGAGTTCCATGAGCGGTCCCTGAACGATCCGGCAGATCTTCACGTACGGAGCGGTGACAAGCCGCGCACAGTACGCGGCGTTGATCGACTCTGTCATACGGCCGGAGGACATGCGGTGGCCCTGAACAACACATACGACCTGAGGCTCCCCCAGCAGGAGACCATCGTCGGAGCGGGAATCCAGCTCCTGGTCCTGGCTCTGCTGGGCTCGGCGATCGGCATGGGCCCCGCGGGCTGGCTGACGGGCCTCGCGTTCGCGTTCGCCACCTGGGCGGTGCTGAACCGCGCCCTGCGCCGCGCCCGGCCCCGTTCCTTCGGGCCCGCCAACCGCGTGACCCTGGGCCGGGCCATCCTCGTGGGCGGCGTCACCGCCCTGGTCGCGGACTCCTTCCAGGACTCGCCGCCGGTCACGCTCCTGGTGGGCCTGACCGCGGTCGCCCTGATCCTCGACGGCGTCGACGGCCAGGTCGCCCGTCGCACCGGCACGTCCTCGGCGCTGGGCGCCCGCTTCGACATGGAGGTCGACTCGTTCCTCGTCCTGGTGCTGAGCGTGTACGTCTCCACGTCGCTCGGCCCGTGGGTGCTGCTGATCGGCACGATGCGCTACGCCTTCGTGGCGGCGGCCAGGGTGGCGCCGTGGCTGAACGCCGCGCTGCCGCCGAGCATGGCCCGCAAGACGGTCGCCGCCGTCCAGGGCGTCATGCTGCTCGTCGCGGCCGCCGGGGTCCTGCCCTACGAGGTGAACACCGGCGCGGTGCTGCTCGCGCTGGTGGTGCTCGTCTGGTCGTTCGGACGCGACATCGGCTGGCTGTGGCGCCGGCGGCACGGGGCGGAAGTCCTGGTGGGCGCGGCCCCGCAACCGATCGTGCCCTCCGCGGAGTTGGTGCTGGAACGTCCACTACTGTGTGCGCAGGTGCAGACGGATGAACGTGTATGAGGAGCTGGGCAGCATGAACGAGCGGTCGGCGGGCGGAATGGTCCCGATCAACTCCTCCGAGGCGCACCCCGCGCGGGTCTACAACGCGTGGCTGGGCGGCAAGGACAACTACCCGGCCGACCAGGAGGCCGCCGAGCTGGCCGCCTCCGCCAACCCGGAGATCATCCCCGCGGTCCGGGCCAACCGGGCCTTCCTCGGCCGCGCGGTGCGCGAGCTGTCCGCGGTGGGCATCCGGCAGTTCCTCGACATCGGCACCGGCATACCGGCCGCGGACAACACCCACGAGGTGGCGCAGCGCATCGACCCCGGCGCCCGCGTGGTGTACGTCGACAACGACCCGATCGTGCTGGCCCACGCCCGTGCGCTGCTCGTCAGCACCCCGAGCGGTGCGACGGACTACCTGAGCGCGGACCTGCGCGAGGTGGACGACATCCTCGCCGCGGCGCAGGAGACGCTCGACCTGTCGCAGCCGGTCGGCCTCATGCTGGTGGCCATCCTCCAGTACGTCCCGAACGCCGACGACCCCTACGCCATCGCGCGCCGCCTCCTGGACGCGCTGGCCCCCGGCAGTCATCTGGTCCTCTCGCACCCCGCGTCGGACATCGGAGCCGACGAGGTCGCCGAGTCGATGCGTGTCTACAACGAGCGCGCCGCCGAGCACGCGTCCGCGACCCCCCGCACGCACGCCGACGTGACCCGCTTCTTCGAGGGTACGAAGCTGCTGGATCCCGGAGTCGTCCAGCTCCCCGAGTGGCGGCCGGGCCCGGACGACGTGGCGCCCGACCGTCCGCTGCCCATGTGGTGCGGGGTCGGCCGCAAGGCCTGACGAACCGGCCGAGCCCCGCCCGCGCGGTGCGATCACCGCGGGCGGGCAGGGCTCGGGGACTTCGCACTTCGCCGAGTCACCTGGTCAACAGGTCACCTGGTCAACAGGTCACCTGGGCAGCGCGGCGTCGGCCTCCGGCTTCTCGAGGGCCGTCTCGGAGGACGCGCGCGGTGTGACCGGCAGGCGTCCGGCGCGCTTCACCGGCACGAGGAGCGCCGCGAGCGCCGCGCCGAGGCAGAGCACGGCGAGCAGGCTGAAACCGTGCGTGTAGCCGGAGGCGTAGGGCAGGCCCGAGGGCTGGAGGTGGCCGGTGACCAGGACGCTGGTCACGGCCGCGCCGATGGAGCCTCCGATGGTCCGGATGTTGGCGTTCATTCCGGTCGCGGCGCCGGTCTGCTCGGGCGGGACGCTGCCGACGATCAGGTTGGCCATCGAGGCGAAGGCCAGTCCGATGCCGAGGCCGAAGACGCCGGCCGCGAAGGCGATCTGCCACTGCTGGTCGTGCCAGAGGGCCAGGAAGCCGCAGGCCACGGCGCCGAGCGCGGCACCGGCCGTAAGCAGGTTCCGGGCGCCGATCACGGGTTCCAGGCGACCGCTGAGGACGCCCGAGCAGAACATCGCGAGGAGCATGGGCAGCATGAGCAGCCCGGCCGCGGTGACACTGGCGCCGAAGCCGTACCCCGCCGAGGAGGGGGTCTGTACGAAGCCGGGCAGGAAGGACCAGATCGAGTACATGCCCGCGCCGAACAGCAGCGCGGCGGTGTTCGTGGTCCACACGGCGGGCAGCCGCATGATGCGCAGGTCGATCAGCGGGAAGCGGGAGCGTGCCTCGGTCAGCAGCCACAGCGCGAAGAGCAGGACGGCGGCGGCGAACAGCCCGATCACCCGGGCCGACCCCCAGCCCCACCGGCTCGCCTGGCTGAGCGGCAGCAGCAGGGCCACCAGCCAGCCGGACAGCAGGACCGCGCCGAGCCAGTTGACGCGTCCCTCGGCCCGGCCGGGCGACTCGGGGACGTAGCGCAGGGCGATCAGCGTGGTAACGGCGACGACGCCGACGGGGAGCCAGAACAGCCAGCGGTAGTCGAGCGCGGTCACGATGGGACCGGCCGCCACCATGCCGACCCCGCCGCCGGCGGCGATCACGGCGGACAGGTTGCTGATGCTGGGGCCGACCCGGGCGGGGGCGAACTCGTCGCGGATGATGCCGAAGGACAGCGGGAACAGCGCGCCCCCGATGCCCTGGACGACCCGGGCGAGGATCAGCACCCCGATGGTCGGCGCGAGCGCGGCGAGCAGACAGCCGATCGTCACGGTCACCAGGACGGCGACGAGAGTGCGTTTCTTGCCGATCAGGTCGCCGACGCGGCCGAGGATCGGTGTGAAGACCGAGGCGGACAGCAGATAGGCCGTCATCACCCAGGTCGCGGTGGACTGCGAGGTGTGCAGAGCGTGCTGGACGGTCGGCAGGGCCGGTGCGATCAGCGACTGGAGCATGGAGAACACGCCGGCACCGGTCGCGAGGACCGCGAAGGTGAGGCGGGTGGACTTCCGGGGCATCGAAGGAACCTCTCCGAACGGAGCAGAGGAGATGGAGCGGGGGAGACGGAGCAGAGGAGATACGGGATCGCCGCGGAGCAGCGTCGAGCACACCCACGAGCGCGCGGGTGCGGGGAAGAAGGGGAAGCGTCGGGCGGGCGGCGCGGACAGCGGGGCCCGGTACGGGGTCGAGCGGGGGTGGGGCGCCGACAATGCGTGCGGCCGCACGCATCCACGCGGAACACACCCCGACTGGTAAAGTGGAGGTACGCCTCCACTGTAGCGGAGGCATACCTCCGCTTCAACCTCGTTCGCCCCGGGAGGCAGCAGTGACGGATCCGTCGTTCCCCGTCAGCGAGATCGTCACGGCCAGGCGCCCGCACCGTAAGGACGCCGCGCGCAACTACGACGCCCTGCTGGCAGCCGCCCGCGAAGCCTTCGCGGAGAACGGCGCCGAGGCCTCGCTGGAGGACATCGCCAAACGCGCGGGCGTGGGCATCGGCACCCTGTACCGGAACTTCCCCACCCGCCGCCATCTCTTCGAGAGCGTGTACGCCACCGAGGTGGACGACCTGTGCCGGGTGGCGCAGGAGGTAGCCCCGCTGGAGCCGTGGGAGGCACTGTCCTCGTGGCTGCGCCGGTTCGTGGACTACACCGTCACCAAGCGGGCCATCCGCGAGGCGCTCAACAACGAGTCGGAGATCTTCCTGGCCTGCAGGGACTCCATGTACGCGGCGGGCAACCCGTTGTTCGAGCGGGCGCAGAAAGCGGGCCGGGCGCGCACGGACATGACCTTCGACGACCTGCTGCGGATGGTCGCCGGGATCACCTCGACGAACTTCCTGGACGACGCCCAGCGCGACCGCGTCCTGGCCGTCGCCCTCGACGGAGTGCGCACCGCGGACTGACCCGCGCGGCTCGACGGCGGGCGCCTCAGCAGGCCCGGACCCCAACTGGCTAGACTGCGCACCCTCGTACACGTGATCGCACCACGTGCGAGCATGCGCTTCCCGAAGGGTTTCGACGCTTGATAGCCATCGAAGATGTCAGCAAGCGATACGCCGACGGCACTGTGGCCGTCGATCGCCTGTCACTGCAGATACCGAACCACTCCATCACCGTGCTCGTCGGGCCTTCGGGGTGCGGCAAGACCACCACGCTCCGCATGATCAACCGCATGATCGAGCCCAGCAGCGGCACGATCCGGGTCAACGGCGAGGACGTCCAGCGCACGCCGGTCAACGCGCTGCGCCAGTCCATGGGTTACGTCATCCAGAACGCGGGGCTCTTCCAGCACCGGACGATCATCGACAACATCGCCACCGTGCCGCGGCTGCTGGGCTGGTCCAAGCAGCGCGCCAGGGCCCGCGCCGCCGAACTCATGGAACGCGTCGGCCTGGACAAGGACATGGCCCGCCGCTACCCCTATCAGCTCTCCGGAGGCCAGCAGCAGCGCGTCGGCGTGGCCCGCGCGCTGGCCGCTGACCCGCCGGTCCTGCTGATGGACGAGCCGTTCTCCGCCGTCGACCCGGTCGTCCGCCGGGGCCTTCAGGAGGAACTGCTGCGGATCCAGGGCGAGCTGGGCAAGGCCATCGTGTTCGTCACGCACGACATGGACGAGGCCATCAGGATCGGCGACCGGGTCGCGGTGCTGCGCACCGGCGGCAAGCTCGCCCAGTTCGCCTCGCCCGACGAGCTGTTGTCCTCGCCGGCCGACTCCTTCGTCGAGGAGTTCCTCGGCGCCGACCGGGGCATCCGCGGACTGTCGTTCCTGTCCACGCGTGACCTGGAGTTGGACAGCAGCCGGGTCCTGCCGGCCGGCACCGACTGGCAGGAGGCCGCCGGACGGCTCGGCACCGAGGCTCCGGTCCTGGTCACCGGCGCGGACGGCAAGCCGCTGGGCTGGGCCGACCTCACGGCCTGGCGCGGCGACACGCAGGATCTGGAGCCGTACGGACAGGGCTTCGAGGTCGGCCGGGACTCGCTGCGGGTGGCCCTGGACCGGGCGGTACTGTCGCCCAGCGGCCAGGCGGTCGCCCTGGACGGAGCGGGGAAGGTGCTGGGCCTCGCCGGACAGGAGCGGATCTCCGCCGCGATCCGCGCGGCCAGGCAGCAGCGCGCCACGGACTCGCCGGCCGTCCCCTCGCAGGTGAAGGCCAGGCGATGAACGGCTTCTTCGACATCCCGAGCGACCTGCAGAGCAGCTATCTCGGCCTGATCTCCACGCATATGCAGGAAGCGCTGATCCCGGTTCTGGTCGGTCTCCTGCTGGCGCTGCCGATCGGTCTGCTGTGCGTCCGCTTCAACTGGATCTACCCGCCGGTCCTCTGGCTCACCACGGTGCTGTACGCCATCCCGTCGATCGCCTTCTTCGTGGTGCTCATCGACTACACGGGGCTGAGCAAGACGACCGTGATGATCCCGCTGTCCCTCTACAGCCTGGTGATCCTGGTCCCGGCGGTCGTCGACGGCGTCCGCTCGGTGCCCGAGGAGACGAACGCCGCAGCCACGGCGATGGGCATCGGTCCCGGACGCCGTTATCTCCAGGTCCAACTCCCCATCGCCGTACCCGCGATCATGGCGGGTCTGCGAGTGGCGACCGCGTCGAGCATCAGCCTGGTCAGCGTCGGTTCGCTGATCGGCAACGAGGGGGCGCTCGGCAATCTGCTGACCACCGCGATGCTCTACCACCGGCCCATGCTCGCGGTGAACTCGGTAGTCACCACCGCCGTCCTCGCGGTGCTGGTCGACGCCGTGCTCGTCCTGCTGCGGGGCGTGCTCACCCCCTGGCTGCCGCCCTCCAGCCGCAAGGCCGCACGCCGTACGTCCACCACCGCGGGCGCCGCCCGCACCCCGGAGAGCGTCTCGTGAACGTACTCAACTTCATGCAGTCCTTCTTCAGCGACGGGTCCCACTGGCACGGATACGACGGGATCCCGCAACGTGTGTGGGAGCACCTCCAGTACACCGCCGCGGCACTCTCGATCGCCGCGGCCATCGGCCTGCCCGTCGGGCTCGTCACCGGACACACCGGCCGCGGCGGCAACACGCTGGCGTTCGTGGCTTCGGGGGCTCGGGCGTTGCCGACGTTCGGCCTGCTGGTGCTGATGTTCGTCTGGCTGGGCCTCGGCATCGTGCCCGTGATGATCCCGCTCGTGGTGCTGGCGATCCCCCCGATCCTCATCACCACCTACGAGGCGATCCGCACCCTGGACCCCTCCCCCGTCGACGCCGCGCGCGGCATGGGCATGTCGGAGGGGAAGATCCTTCTCCAGGTGGAGGTGCCGGCGGCGCTGCCGCTGATCCTCAGCGGTCTGCGCTCGGCGGCGATCCAGATCGTGTCGACGGCGACGATCGCGGCCTACGTGGCCCTCGGCGGGGTCGGCCGGTACATCCTGGACGGCCTGTACCAGCGCGACTTCGAGAAGACGGCCGGCGGAGCCGCCCTCATAGCCGTCCTGGCGCTGTTCGTCCTCGTGCTGTTCTGGGCGGTGGCCCGGGTGGCGGTGTCACCGGGCGTGCGCAGGCGCCGTACGGCCTGACGGAAAGACGAAAGGGGCGGCGGGCCACTGGCCGCCGCCCCTTCTTCCGTTCGCCTACTTCTCCGCGGTGGCCAGGGCGTGTTCGAGGACGACGAGGAGCGCGTCGCGGACCGATCCCCGGTTGCGGGCGTCGAACACGGTGAGCGGCACGTGCTCGCCGACGTCGAGGGCCCACCGTACGTCGTTCAGGTCGTGCTCGACCTTGCCGTCGAAGGCGTTGATGGCCACCGCGAAGGGGATCTGGCGGTGCTCGAAGTAGTCGACGGCCGCGTAGCAGTCGTCGAGCCTGCGGGTGTCGACTATGACGAGACCGCCGAGGGCGCCCTCGATCAGGTCGTCCCACATGAACCCGAAGCGCTCCTGGCCCGGCGTCCCGAACAGGTAGAGCTTCAGGGTCGGGTCGAGGGTGACGCAGCCGAAGTCCATGGCGACGGTGGTCGTCACCTTGTGCGGCGTGTGGGAGAGGTCGTCGACGCCCGCGGCGACCGAGGTGATGGACGCCTCGGTGGTCAGCGGCTCGATTTCGGAGATGGCGCCCACCGTCGTGGTCTTGCCCACGCCGAAGCCGCCCGCGATGACCATCTTCACCGGCAGCGGAGGCTGCCGGGGACCCTCGGTGTCAGCGCTCACGGATCGCGCCCCGGGAGTCGGGGATAGCTCGGAGACCATCGATAACCCTTCGCAATACGGTGGCGTCGCGGGCGGAGTCGGCCTGCGGTGCGTACAAGGCCAGTTGACCGTCGGCGCGCAGATCGTCGGCGAGCACCCTGATCACATTCAAGTGCATCCGCAGTTTCGCGGCGATCTCCGCCAGCGACTGCGGCTGGCGGCAGACCGCGATGATGTCGCGGTGCTGGTCGAAGACGAAGGCGTCAAGTGCCGCCAGACCCAGATCGGTCGCGACCACCTGGGTCTCGATCGGGATCGGCGGCACGAGGCTGTCGCCGCCCGCGATCCGTCCCGCGGTCAGCAGGAAGGGACGGACGACCGACGCGGGGGGCTCGACTCCCCACGCTGCGTCGTCCTCGCCTGATGGCTCGCCGGCCGTCGTCACGTCCTGATCCCTTCACCTCGCGGGTCGTCATGGACCGGCGACGCCTTTGTCGACCGTCAACTGCCGACCGTCAGCCGGTCGGTGCGATACCCACGGTGTTCTTGAGTTCCATCACCAGCTGGGGGCTCAGGACGGCGCCCGCGCGGTTGGCGAAGAGCGTCATCTCGTACGCGATGTTGCCGAGCTTGGCCTCCTTGGAGGCGACCACTCCGAGCACCGCGCCCGCACCGAGCGCCGACACGAGGACGTGTCCCTCCTCCAGGTCGATGATGACCTTGTTCAGGCCGCCGAGTCCGTAGTTGCCGGACGCGCCCATGGCGAGGCTGGTGATGCCCGAGACGATCGCCGCGAGCCTCTCCGAGTCGGCCTGGCCGCGGAGTTGGGAGACCGCGAGCAGCAGACCGTCGGAGGAGACACCGATGACGTCGACGACCCCGGCGGTCTCGGTGGCGAACCGATTGAGCAGCCAATTGAAGTCGGCAGCGGCGGCCTTGACGTCCGTCACCGGTTCCGTGGCTCCGGATTCCGGCTTGCCTGTCCACATGGTCACTTGCTCGTGCCTTCCGGGAATGAGGGTCTGTTGCTCTGAGTGGTCTGGTGGGCCGGGCCGCCGGGGCGACCGGCCCCGGTGTCCATGTCGTGAGCCGCGCTGTCGCTCTGCGCCCGCCGGACGGCGGCCTCGAACTCGTCGAGTTCGTCGCGGGCTGCCTCCGGGTCGACGGGCTGCCAGGCAGGTGGCCGTGGAGTCGGCATGGGCTGTTTCGGCAGGCGCGTCGAGGCGGTGGTGGCCGACAGTGTCGCGCCGCGCACCCGGCGCCGCAGCGAACCGGTGGCTTCGCCGGGGTCCGACGGAGCCGGGTTGCCGCGTGGCCGGCCGAGTCCGTTCACGGGATGGGCCAGGGCGTCCTCGCCGCCGCTTCCCGTGGCGGGCTCCGGCCTGCGGGCGTGGCCGGGGAACTCCTCCTGCGGGGAGCGCGCCGGAACCCTGCGGGGCAGTGCCGAGGCACCGGGGGCCGGTGCGACCGTCGAGGGACGGGGCTCGGGCGGGCCTGGGCGGCGAGCGGCGGGCATGATGTGCGGCGCCCGCGCCGCGGCGCCCGTCGGGTCGGCGAGCAGCAGGTGCGAGGAGGGCACCGCGACGGTGACGGTGACGCCGCCACCCGGGGTGCGGGACAGCACGACCTCGATGCCCCAGCGCCGGGACAGGCCACCGACCACGAAGAGGCCGAGGACCTCGGTGGGTGCCAGGTCGAGGCGCTCGCGGCGGATCAGGCGCGCGTTCTCCTCGGCCAGCCGCTCGGGGCTCATCCCGAGACCGTGGTCGATGATCTCGACGAGGGCGCCGCCGGTGGAGCCGTGCCGGGGCCTCAGGACCACTTCGACGTTGCTGGACGCCGGGGAGAACATCACGGCGTTCTCCAGCAGTTCGGCGAGCATCAGGGTCAGGTCGCCAACGATGTCGGGGGCCACGTTGACGTCGCCCTCGGCGTGCGGGGTGACGCGCTGGTAACCCTCGATCTGGCCGAGCGCGGCACGCACGATGTTGCTGAGCCGCATGGGACCGGTGTTGAGGCCGCCCTCGCGAATACCGGCGAGCAGCATCAGGCTGTCGGCGTTGCGCTGGAGACGTACGGCGATGTGGTCGATGCGGTACAGCCGTTCCAGCACCTCGGGGTCCGTCTCGCCGCGCTCCACCGAGTCGATCAGCGCGAGCTGACGGGCCGTCAGGTTGCTGACGCGGCGGCCGACGTTGCCGAACATCTCGGCGATGTTGCGGCGGCTGACGACCTGGCGCTCCAGCAGGGCGGTCGCGGTGACCTGAACCTGGTTGAAGGCCTCGGCGAGTTCGCCGATCTCGTCGCGGACCGGTACGGGCACGGCGTCCAGGCGCGGCGGGCTCGCGTCCTCGGCGTCGTCGTCCGCGACCCTGGCCAGCTCGGTCCCGGCGGCGGTGGCCACGTGCTGGGCCGCGCCGGTGAGCGTCCGCACGGCCCGCACCACGGAACGGCGGACCAGTACGGAGAACAGGAACCAGGACGCCAGCGCGAGCAGGGTGCCCGAGACCAGCCAGGTCACGTCCCACCAGGCGTCGCGCGACGCGGCCTCGGCCTGGGAGGCGAGCTGCTCGATGAGCGACTGGGTGATCTTCAGCCGGCTCTCGGCCTGGCGGGCGTAGGTGGGTTCGGCGCTGAGCGCGTCGGAGAGGGCGGTACGCAGCTCCCCCGAGGTGCCGGCGATCAGGGCGCTCGGGTCGACCTGGAGCTGGGCGAAGTGCTGCGCGATGACGCCCTGGTACGGGTTGTGCTCCATCCCGTCGATCGAGGACGCCTGCTCGGGGCTGGCGAACCGGGTGAACCGGCCGGCCTGGGAGAGGTACTGGTCGTAGTCACCGACCGCGCTGGTGAACTCGATCAGCGCGTTGGCGTCTCCGGTCCGGGCCGCGAAGACGCTGGTCTCGAAGGAGGCGTGGGCGGTGTCGGCGCGGAGCAGCGAGTCGAGCAGGCTGGCCGAGGACGTCGAGGACATGTCGGTCTGCCCGAGCCCGAGTCCGTTGATCAGGCCGTCGATCACCGATCCGTAGGCGGGGTCGATGTTGTCGGCCGGAATGGGCCCCTGTTCGACCGTCTGCCGGAGGGTCTCCAGGCCTTCGAGTTCCTTGAGCACCTGCGCCTCGGCCTCGGGCAGCCGGTCACCGAACGCCGAACGGACCACGTCCGCCTGGGTGTTGACCTTCTGCTGGGCGTCGAGGTAGGTGGAGGTGTTGGGAGGGGTGTCATCGGCGTCGGAGGCCTCGTAGCGCAGCGAGACCAGGAGCGCCTGGCGGTGCTCGGCCTGCACGTCGTCGATGAGTTTGGTGACCTGCGCGCTGTCCCGCACCAGTTGGGCGGTGTCGGCGGCGGTGACGGCGCGGTCGATCTGTGCGTAGACGACGTAGGTGAGCATCGCCGAGACCACCGCGAGCGGCACGATCACCAGGACGTTGAGCTTCCGGCGGAAAGGCCAACGGTCGAGGAGGGAGGGCGTCCGGCCTATTCGGGGAGCCTCTGACGGCTCTTCCAGGACGGCTTTCCTGTGCGCGGGCACCAAACCTCCTTGACTTCACTCCATGGAAGCCCACTGTCCGGGCTCGGTGGATTCGCGGTCGCGACAGCGCGCTCAGGCCGAAAAGTGGAACAAGGCCCTCGACCCGGCCAACATTAGCGGCTGCCGGAAGTGTTCGGCCATGATCAACCAAACTCCGACAGGGTCAGACGTCGGGTTCGCGCACATTTTATGCACGATGCGCCCACGCGATGAAGCCGTACGGTCTCCAAAGGTGATGCAGAGTTGATCCCGTGGTGATCCTGTGGTCTCCGTCAGTGATCTATTCGTGTCTTGACTGTGTGCAAGAGGGCTCGATTGGATCGACTGGACCATCGCCACGCCGTGCCTTTTCGGCCGCCGCCCGCCCATGCCAAGTCTGGATGAAACCAACGTGACCATCGCCAGAAGCACCAGAACGTCCGCAACGTACGCTGTTTCCCTGCTGGTTGCGGCAACGGCCGCCCTCACGGGCTGCGGTTCCTCCGACTCCGGCAGTGACGACCCGTTGAAGGATGACGCCGCCGCGGGCGGTACGGTCGTGGTCGGTTCCAACAACTTCCCCGAGAGCATCCTGCTCGCCGACATCTACGGCGAGGCCCTCAAGTCCAAGGGCATCAAGGTCAGTTACAAGCTGAACATCGGCAGCCGTGAGACCACCTACGGGCTCATCAAGAACGGCACGATCACGGTCATGCCGGAGTACAACGGCGCCCTGCTGTCCTACCTGGACGCCAAGGCGGTTCCGACGTCGGTGGAGGACACGAACAAGTCCATCGGCGCGAAGCTCGACGCGAAGCTGACCCTGCTCGAGCCCTCCAAGGCCGAGGACAAGGACGCGGTCGCGGTCAACGAGGAGACGGCCAAGCAGTACAACCTCACCAGCGAGTCGACGATCGCCGACCTCGCCGACGTGGCCTCCGACCTGGTCATAGGCGGCTCGCCGGAGTTCCAGACCCGTCAGCAGGGCCTGCTGGGCCTCAAGTCCGAGTACGGCCTCGAGTTCAAGTCCTTCAAGGCGCTGGACGCGGGCGGTCCGCTCACCGTCGCCGCCCTCAAGGGCAACAACATCCAGGCGGCGGACCTCTTCACCACCGACCCCACGATCACCGCGAACAAGTTCGTCGTCCTCAAGGACCCGAAGAACCTGTTCAGCTTCCAGAACGTGATCCCGCTGGCGTTCAAGAGCGACCTTCCCGCCGAGGGCGTCACCGTCCTCAACGAGATCTCGGCGAAGCTCGACACCGAGACCCTGATCGACCTCAACAGCCAGGTGCAGACCGACAGCAAGGACCCGCTGGACGTGGCCAAGTCGTGGCTGTCCTCCGCCGGACTGTCCTGACCCGTGCGCGGCGGCCGGAGCGGATCACCGCTCCGGCCGCCGACGCCGTTCCGGCCCTAGAACTCCCCCGCACCCCTCCCCCGCGCCCCGTGAGCCCGACGAAGCCGTCGGACTGTATGCAATGTAAAACTGTATGCAGTATGGTGACGACTCCAACTGTCCCGGCTCGGAGGAGACATGGAAGATCTGGATCCCGAGGTGGTGCTGGGGATGGCCGCCCAGGCACCCGACGGCATGGTGATCATCGATCGCGAAGGGCTGATCCGCTACTGGAACCGGGGTGCGGAGCGCATCTTCGGGTTCACCGCGGACGAGGTCGCCGGGCGCAGCCTGGACGTCATCATCCCCGAGAAGCACAGACAGCGGCACTGGGACGGCTTCGTGACCGCCATGGAGCAGGGCACCAGCAGGTACGGGGAGGCGGACCTGCTCGCCGTTCCCGCGCTGGCGGCGGACGGCCGCAAGCTCTCCATCGAGTTCAGCGTGGTACTGCTTGCCGACCCCGCGGGCGGCGCGTCCCACTGCGGCGCGGTCATCCGGGACGTCACCGCGCGCCGGGCCCGCGAGAAGGAGCGGATGCGCCGCAACGAGGCCGCCGCGGAGCACAGCACGGCCTGAGACCCCTCCCGCTCCGTACATGCCGGTGCCCCACGTGCGACCACCGCACGTGGGGCACCGGCATGTACGGCCGAGGTCGGGCCGGGCCGGGTCCGTCCATGTCCTGTCGGACCGTCAGGCGACGACCTTGCCCTCGTGCAGCCTGCGGATGTCGTTGGCGTCGTAGCCGAGGTCCGCGAGCACCTCGTCGGTGTGCTCACCGAGCAGCGGCGCACCCTCGATCTCGGGCTTGAAGCCGGAGAACTTGATCGGGCTGCCCACCGTCAGGTAGGTGCCGCGCTCCTTCTGCTCGACCTCGACGATCGTGCCGCTCTTGCGCATGTCGGGGTCGGCGGCGAGCTCCTTCATGCTGAGCACGGGCGCGCAGGGCACCTCGAACGTGCGCAGGATGTCGACCGCCTCGTACTTGGTCTTGTCGGCCAGCCACTTCTCGATCTCGCCGAAGATGTCCATGATGTGCGGCTGGCGGGCCAGGGCGGTGTTGTACTCCGGGTCCTCGGCCCACTCGGGATGGCCGATGACCTCGCAGGTGCGCGCCCAGTTCTGTTCCTGGATCGTGAAGTAGATGTAGGCGTTGGGGTCGGTCTCCCAGCCCTTGCACTTCAGGATCCAGCCCGGCTGGCCGCCGCCGCCGGCGTTGCCGCCACGGGGTACCGCGTCGCCGAACTCGCCGTTCGGGTACTGCGGGTACTCCTCCAGGTAGCCGATCTTCTCCAGGCGCTGCTGGTCACGGAGCTTGACCCGGGTGAGGTTGAGCACGGCGTCCTGCATGGACACCGAGACCTTCTGGCCGAGGCCCGTCTCGTTGCGCTGGATGATCGCGGTCAGCAGGCCGATCATGAGGTGCATACCGCTGTTGCTGTCACCGAGGGCCGAGCCGCTGATGGTGGGCGGGCCGTCCCAGAAGCCGGTGGTCGACGCGGCGCCGCCGGCGGCCTGGGCGACGTTCTCGTAGACCTTGAGGTCGTTCCACTTCGAGTCGTCGTTGAAGCCCTTGACGGAACCGAAGATCAACCGCGGGTTCAGCTCGTGGATGTAGTCCCAGCCGAGGCCCATCCGGTCCATGGCGCCCGGCGCGAAGTTCTCGACCAGGATGTCCGCCTCGCGGATCAGCTTCTCCATGACCTCCTTGCCCTCGGGGGCCTTGGTGTTGATCGCCAGCGAGCGCTTGTTGCTGTTCAGCATGGTGAAGTAGAGGGCGTCGAGGTCCGGGATGTCACGGAGCTGACGGCGCGTCACGTCACCGCCGTTGATGCGCTCCACCTTGATGACGTCGGCGCCGAACCAGGCGAGCATCTGGGTACACGCGGGACCGGCCTGGACCCCGGTGAAGTCGATCACCTTGATTCCGGCGAGCGGCTTTTCACTCATGGTGTTTTCCTTCTCCTGAATGCTCTCGGTGCGAGAGTCGGCTGTGCGGGGCGGGAGTTCGGGTGGCGGAGTTCGGGTGACGGAGTTCGGGATCGAGCGCTCGGGGCCGAGGCGCCCGGTGACGAAGGGCCCGATGGCGATGGGCCCGATGGCGATGGGCCCGATGGCGATGGGCCCGGTGGCGATGGGCCGGCTCACTTCTTCTTCCGCGTGATGTTGCCGACGGTGATGCCCTTCGGGTTGAGGTGCGAGATATGGCCGCTCTCGGTGCCGGCCGAGGGGTCGATCGCGCAGTCGATGAGCGCCGGACCGCCGGACGCCAGCGCGTCCTTGAGGGCGGCGGTGACCTCCGCGGGCGTGGTCGCGCGGTAGCCCTTGCCGCCGAACGCCTCGATCATCAGGTCGTGGCGGGCGGAGAGCATCAGGGTCGTCGGCGACGGGGCGTCGTCGAGCGGGTTGACGTCGTCACCGCGGTAGACACCGCCGTTGTTCATGATCACGGTGACCACGGGCAGCTTGTACCGGCAGATCGTCTCCAGCTCCATACCGCTGAACCCGAAGGCACTGTCGCCCTCCACGGCCACCACGGGCGCGCCGCTCTCCACGGCGGCGGCGATCGCGTATCCCATGCCGATGCCCATGACGCCCCACGTGCCGCTGTCCAGGCGGTGCCGCGGTACGTGCATGTCGATCACGTTGCGCGCGATGTCCAGCGCGTTGGCGCCCTCGTTGACGATGTACGTCTCCGGGCGCTCGACCACGACGTCGCGGATCGCCTTCAGCGCGCCCATGAACTGCATCGGGTGCGGGTCGGCCTTGAGGCGCTCCGCCATCTTGGCGACGTTCTGCGCCGACCGCGCGCCCAGCTCCTCCCGCCAGGCGGCGGGCGCGGCGATCTGGCCGGGCTTGGTGCGCTCGGCGATCGCGTCGAGCACGGACTCGATGTCCCCGACCAGCGGGGCCGCGATGGGCTGGTTGCTGTCCATCTCCCTGGGCTCGATGTCGATCTGGACGAACTTCGCGTCGGGGTTCCACGACGGTCCCTCGCCGTGGTTGAGCAGCCAGTTGAGGCGGGCGCCGACGAGCACCACCACGTCGGCCTTCTTCAGCGCCAGCGAACGGGCCGTGGCCGCCGACTGCGGGTGGTTGTCCGGCAGCAGGCCCTTGGCCATCGACATCGGTACGTAGGGGATGCCGGTGGTCTCGATGAACTCGCGGATCTTGTCGTCGGCCTGGGCGTACGCGGCGCCCTTGCCGAGCAGGACCAGTGGCCGCTGCGCCCCCGCCAGCAGTTCGATCGCCCGGTCCACCGCCTCGGGCGCGGGCAGTTGGCGCGGCGCGGGGTCGACGAGACGGCTCAGCGTCTTCGCGCCGGCCTCCGCGTCCATGATGGAACCGAGCACCGCGGCGGGGATGTCGAGGTAGACGCCGCCGGGGCGCCCGGAGACCGCGGTGCGCAGCGCGCGGGCGATACCGCGGCCGATGTCCTCGACCCGGCTCACGCGGTAGGCGGCCTTCACGAACGGCTGCGCGGCGGCCAGTTGGTCCATCTCCTCGTAGTCGCCCTGCTTGAGGTCGACGAGGTGGCGCTCGCTGGAGCCGGAGATCTGGACCATCGGGAAACAGTTCGTGGTGGCGTTCGCCAGCGCGACAAGGCCGTTGAGGAATCCCGGCGCCGACACGGTCAGCGCGATGCCCGGCTTCTTGGTGAGGTAGCCGGCCGCCGCGGCGGCGTGTCCCGCGTTGCTCTCGTGGCGGAAGCCGATGTACCGGATGCCCTGGGCCTGCGCGAGGCGGGCCAGGTCGGTGATCGGGATGCCGACCACCCCGTAGATGGTGTCCACGTCGTTCAACTTGAGCGCGTCGACGACCAGGTGGTACCCGTCGGTGAGCTCGGTCGTCACGTCGGCGCTCGCCGCTGTCTCCACAGTTGAGGGGGCGGTCATGATCCGAGGTCCTCCTTGGGCAGTTCCTGCCGGTGCGGCTACTCATCTCACCTTCCTGACCTGGGCTCGCCGCGTCCAAGACCCATCGACGACCAGCTGATAACCAGCATCTATCGACGGTCGGCGGCGACCCCCGGACCTGCTGCGCAGCCCTCTTGATAGACACCTGCTATCGGCCGTTCGCCAGTACGTATTGGACGCCCACCGCACACCGCCGCAGGCTCGCAGTGGACCGGTTCATCAGACGTCGCACGGGAGGTGGAGTCATGGCCGTGCCAACGGCGGCGTCCGTGTGCGGCGCGGACCGGTACCGGCTTCCTCCGGTGACGGGCCTCGTCGATCTCCTGGACCGTCAGGTTCGTGAGCGTCCGCATGCCCGCGCCCTCGTCGTGACCGGGGACCGGGTCCATCTCTCCTACCGCGCCCTTTCGGGCCTGGCCGACGACGTGGCGGCCCGGCTCGGCGGAACCGGGCTGCGGCGCGGGGACGCGATCGGGCTGATCTGCGCCAACAACGCGGAGTTCGTCGTCGCGTTGCTCGGCGCGGCGCGGGCCGGTCTGGTGGTCGCTCCCTTGGACCCGACGCTGCCGGAGTCGCAGTTGTCCGCCCGGCTCGAATCGCTGGGCGCCCAGGCGGTCCTGCTCGGCCCGTCCGTCTCCGACGCGCCACCGGCGGCCCAAGTCCCTTTTCCCACCTGGCCGTTGCGTGTGATCGCCTCCCGTGCCGGGACCGCTTCGGTCGACCTGGACACCGGGGAGCGTGCCGTTCGTGAGGTGCGGGGCGCGGCGGAGGAACTCTCGGGGCGGGACGCGCTCGTCCTGTTCACCGCGGGCACCACCGACCGCGCGAAGATGGTCCCGCTGACGCACGCCAACGTGGCCGCGTCCCTGCGGAACATCTGCGCCGGCTACGAGTTGGGGCCGGGCGACGCGACGGTCGCGGTGATGCCGTTCTTCCACGGCCACGGTCTCTTCGCCGCGCTGCTGGCGTCGCTGGCCAGCGGGGGATGTGTGCTGCTGCCGGAGCGGGGGCGGTTCTCGGCGCACACGTTCTGGGACGACATGGGGGCGGCCGGCGCCACCTGGTTCACCGCGGTCCCGACCATTCACGAGATCCTGCTCGATCGCGCCGGGACCGAGTACCCGGGTCCGCGGACACCGTCGCTGAAGTTCGTCCGCAGTTGCAGCGCACCTCTCAACACGGCCACCCAGCGGGCGCTGGAGCGCACGTTCGGCGCGCCGCTGCTGTCCGCGTACGGGATGACCGAGTCCACCCACCAGGCCACCAGCGAACCGCTGCCCTCGCGGGGGCCGCTGAAGCAGGGGTCGGTCGGCAGGCCCACCGGAGTGGACCTGCGCGTCGTCGACGCGAGCGGGCGTACGTGTCCGGTGGGCACCGAGGGCGAGGTGTGGGTGCGCGGGCCCGGCGTCACCCGCGGCTACCTCGGCAATCCGGGCGAGACGGCACACAGCTTCGCCGACGGGTGGCTGCGCACCGGGGACCTGGGGATCCTTGACGAGGACGGGTACCTGTCGCTCACCGGGCGGATCAAGAACCTGATCAACCGGGGCGGCGAGAAGATCTCCCCCGAGCATGTCGAGGACATCATCGCCGGCTGTCCCGGCGTCGCCGAGGCGGCCGTGTACGCCATTCCCGACGCGGTCCACGGGCAGCGGATCGGCGCCGCCGTGGTCCTGCGCGAGGGCGAGACCCTCGACTCCGAACAGATCCTGCGCTACACCCGCGACCGCCTGGCCCCCTTCGAGACACCCGACCGCCTCGACCTCGTCCCGGCCCTGCCGCACACGGCCAAGGGAGCCCTCGACCGACTCGCGGTGGAGGCCAGGTACGCGCCGTGAGGCGGGGGTTCGGGACCTGCGACGGGTGCGATGGGTGCATGCCGGGGCAGCACGACGGCGAGGCCGGGCCGTCGGGGAGGGGGCCGGCGTGACGGCGAAGCCCGGCCGTCGGGGACGCGGGCCAACTCGACGGCGAGGGCCGGCCGTCGGCGACACGGGCCAGCACGACGGCGAAGCCCGGCCGTCGGCGACACAGGCCAACTCGACGGCAGATCCCAGCCATCGGCGACACGGGCCCAGCACGACGGCAAATCCCGCCCGTCGGCAACACGGGTCAGCACGACGGCGAAGCCCGACCGTCGGCAACACGGGCCAGCAAATCCCGCCCATCGGCAACACCGGCCAGCACAACGGCAAATCCCGACCGTCGGCAACGCGGTTCAGCGGACCCGGTGTTCCGCTGTCAGGGGCTGGTTGAAGAAGTCGTCCAGGGCCAGGCCCGTCGCCGCGTTGACGAACGCGCGGGCGGCGACCGAGCCGGGGGTGGCCGCGTGGATCGCCACCGAGACCTGCGCGCCGGCCTCCGGGTCGACCAGGGGAAGGGCGCGCGTCCGGCCGATCACCGGCATCGCGCGCAGCCAGGCGTGCGGCACGATGCTGGCCCACTCCCCGCCGCCGACGTGCGCGTAGAGGGAGGCGATCGAGTCGGTCTCCACCTGCGGGGTCACCACGAACCCCTTGTCCGCGAAGACGGCGTCGATGGTCTGGCGGATCCGCATGTCCGGGGTCAGCAGCGCCAGCGGCAGCTGGGCCGCGTCCGCCCAGGTCATCGTGGAGGCCGTCTGCGTGGGCAGCTGGTCGGCGGAGATCAGCAGCATGTACCGCTCCTGGTACAGCGGGACGACCTGAAGCCCCTCCTGGTCCCCGGGGTCGAAGTGGGCGATCGCCACGTCCAGTTCGAAGTCGCGCAGCTGGCGGTGGAGTTCCTTGGTCGAAAGCCGGGAGCGAACCTGCACCTTGGCCAGCGGGTGCGCGGCACAGAACGCGGCCACGGGCAGGGCCAGGGTCGT
This sequence comes from Streptomyces sp. NPDC088747, assembly GCF_044751025.1. Lineage (NCBI taxonomy): Bacteria > Bacillati > Actinomycetota > Actinomycetes > Kitasatosporales > Streptomycetaceae > Streptomyces > Streptomyces sp. NPDC088747. The sequence goes on along the minus strand of NZ_JBIVKZ010000017.1, from coordinate 99,996 downwards.
CGACGCCGTGGGGTCGGTGCCCAGCCGCAGGGTGCCGGTGATCCCGGACTGCACGGCGGCCACCTCGGCCTTGAACGCGTCCTGCTCGGCGAGGATCCGCTTGGCCCACACCACGAGCCGTTCGCCTTCCGGTGTGAGGCCCTGATAGTTGTGCCCGCGGTTGATCAAGGTGACGTTGAGCTCGCGCTCCAGCTTGGCGATCGCCGCCGAGAGCGCGGGCTGCGAGACGTAGCAGGATTCCGCCGCCCGGGCGAAGTGTCTCTCCCTGGCCACCGCTACGAAGTACTCCAGCTGACGGAACAGCATGAACGACTCCTCGCTGGTGCCATGTGATCATCCAAGCCTATCGAGCCTGGACGGTCACGTCCTTGTCCGCGCTGCGCGCCAGCAGGTCGGTGGCGGCGTGCACAGCGCGCAGTGTGGGTGCGTCGGCGCCGGAGATGTCGGCCATCTCCACCACCGCCGTCACGATGGCGTCGAGCTCCAGCTGCTTACCCGCCTCCAGGTCCTGGAACATCGAGGTCTTGTGATGCCCGACCCCCTCGGCGCCGCGCAGTCTCTTCTCGATCGAGATGTCGGGCTTGCTGCCGACCCGGGAGGCGATGTCGAGGGTCTCCTCCATGAGCAGCGTGACCAGCCGCCGGGTGGGCGGATGCCGGCAGATGTCGGCCATCGTCGCCCGGGTGAGCGCGCTGATCGGATTGAAGGCGACGTTGCCCATCAGCTTGATCCAGATGTCGTCGCGCAGGTTGGGTTCCACCGGGCTCTTCAGTCCCCCCGCGACCATGGCCTCGCTCAGGTCCGTACACCGGTCGGAGACTCCCCCGGCCGGTTCGCCGAGCGAGAACCGGGTGCCCTCCAGGTGCCGGATGACCCCGGGGGCCTCGATGACCGTGGCGGGATACACCACGCAGCCGATCGCCCGCTCCGGCGGCAGCACCCGGCTGGTGGCGCCACCGGGGTCGACCGCCTCGATCCGCCGTCCCTCGTAGGGGCCGGCCAGTCTGTGGAAGTACCACCACGGCACGCCGTTCTGCCCGGCCACCACCGCGGTCCGTTCGCCGAGCAGCGGGGCGACCAGCGGTCCGCTGGAGGGGTAGGAGTGTGCCTTCAGGCCCAGGAACACGTAGTCCACGGCGCCGATCTCGGCCGGGTCGTCGGTCGCGTGGGGCCGGGCCACGAAGTCGCCGCGCGGGCTGTTGACCCGTACGCCGTGGGCCCGGATGGCCTTCAGGTGCTCGCCCCGCGCGACGAGGTGGACCTCGGCGCCACCGCGGTGCAGTGCCGCGCCGACATAGGCACCGATCGCACCTGCTCCGAGAACCGCGATTTTCATGATGCTCCTCCCAGCGGGGATCTGATGAATACTGTATGCAGTATCCTCGTGCGATGTACAGTCTCGTGACACGGAGCGAAAGGGGCGGCTCTTGCCGGACAAAGCGAAGATCGACGCGAAGGGGTACGGCCGGTGCTGACCGACATGCTGACCGACACCCATGGCAGGACCGCCACCGATCTGCGGGTCTCGCTGACCGACCGGTGCAATCTGAGGTGCACGTACTGCATGCCGGCGGAGGGCCTGCGGTGGCTGCCGAAGCCGGAGTTGCTCACGGACGACGAGATCGTGCGGATGGTCTCGATCGCGGTGACCGAACTCGGCGTCACCGAGGTGCGTTTCACCGGCGGCGAGCCGCTGCTCCGCCCGGGTCTGGTGGGCATCGTCGAACGCTGCGCCGCTCTCGGCCCGCGTCCCCGGCTCTCCCTCACCACGAACGGCATCGGCCTGGCCCGCACCGCGAAGGCGCTGCGGACCGCCGGGCTCGACCGGGTCAACGTCTCCCTCGACACCCTGGACCCGGAGGTCTTCCGCACGCTCACCCGCCGCGACCGGCACCACGACGTCCTCGCGGGTCTCGCCGCCGCCCGTGCGGCCGGGCTCACGCCGGTCAAGGTGAACACGGTCCTGATGCGCGGCGTCAACGACGGTGAGGCCGCCGGCCTGCTCGGCCTGTGCCTCCAAGAGGGCTACGAGCAGCGGTTCATCGAGCAGATGCCGCTGGACGCCCAACACGGCTGGCAGCGCACCGACATGGTGACCGCGGCCGAGATCCTCGAACGGCTCGCCGCCCGCTTCACGCTCACTCCCGAGACCCCCGCCGAACGCGGCTCCGCGCCCGCCGAACGCTGGCTGGTCGACGGCGGACCCGGCCGCGTCGGAGTGATCGCCTCCGTCACCCGGCCGTTCTGCCGGACCTGCGACCGCACCCGGCTCACCGCCGACGGCCAGGTCCGCGACTGTCTCTTCGCCCGGGAGGAGTCCGACCTGCGCGCCGTCCTGCGCGCGGGTGCCACCGACCGGGAGATCGCCGACCGCTGGCGAACCGCGATGCGGGGCAAGAAGGCGGGTTCGGGTCTGGACGACCCGGCCTTCCTCCAGCCCCAGCGCCCGATGTCGGCGATCGGCGGCTGACCCCGGTCCCGGGACCGGCGGGCCGCACCGGCCCCGAGCGCCGGCGCGGCCCGCCGGTCACCGCAGCAGCCGGACCGCGGCGACCACCGCCGGGTCGATGCCGTCCGCTCCCGCGTCGACGAACTCGTACAGCCGGTTGCGCATGCGCGGGTCCCAGAACCTCCCTATGTGCCCCGCGATCGCCTCGGCGGCGGCCTCGCCCGACAGGTGCGTGTGGTTCGCCGCGATGTCGTTCGCCATCCTGGACTCCGGTGCCACGCCCCCCGCCATCACTCCACCACCGTGACGAGACGCCGGCCGTCCTCGGCGGTCTCTGCCGCGCCCTGCCCGAGCGGATGGGCGAGGCCGACCTGTACGGCGGTCACCTTGTACTCCGGGCAGTTGGTCGCCCAGTCGGAGTTCTCGGTGGTCACCACGTTGGCGCCGGTCACCGGGTGGTGGAAGGTGGTGTAGACGACGCCGGCCGGCATCCGGTCGGAGATCACCGCGTGCAGCGAGGTCTGCCCGACCCGGCTGGCCAGCGTCACCAGGTCCCCGTCCCTGATGCCCCGGGTCTCGGCGTCGTGCGGATGCAGCTCCAGGATGTCCTCGGGGTGCCAGGCGACGTTGCCGGTACGGCGGGTCTGCGCGCCCACGTTGTACTGGCTGAGGATGCGGCCCGTGGTCAGCACCAGCGGGAAGCGGCGGGTGCTGCGCTCGTTGGTCGCCACGTAGTTGGTGACCACGAACTTCCCCTTGCCGCGCACGAACTCGTCGATGTGCATGACCGGAGTGCCCTCGGGAGCCGACTCGTTGCACGGCCACTGGACACTGCCGAGCTTGTCGAGGACCTCGAAGGAGACACCGGTGAACGTCGGCGTCACCGAGGCGATCTCGTCCATGATCCGGCTCGGGTGGTCGTACGCCATGGGGTAGCCCATCGCGGTGGCGATCTCGCTGATGATCTGCCACTCGTGCTTGCCGGTCCTCGGCTTCATCACCGCGCGCACCCGGTTGATCCGGCGCTCCGCGTTGGTGAACGTGCCGTCCTTCTCCAGGAAGGACGCCCCGGGCAGGAAGACGTGCGCGAACTTGGCCGTCTCGTTGAGGAACAGGTCCTGCACGACGACCAGTTCCATCGCTTCGAGCGCGGCGGTGACGTGCTTGAGGTTCGGGTCGGACTGCGCGATGTCCTCGCCGTGCACGAACAGGCCCCGGAAGGTCCCGTCGATCGCGGCGTCGAACATGTTGGGGATGCGCAGGCCCGGCTCGGCCAGCAGCGTGCCGCCCCAGAGCTTCTCGAAGACGTCGCGCACGGCGTCGTCGGACACATGCCGGTAGCCGGGCAGTTCGTGCGGGAAGGAGCCCATGTCGCAGGAGCCCTGCACGTTGTTCTGCCCGCGCAGCGGGTTGACGCCGACGCCGTCACGGCCGATGTTGCCGCACGCCATCGCGAGGTTGGCCATACCCATGACCATCGTCGAGCCCTGGCTGTGCTCGGTGACCCCGAGGCCGTAGTAGATGGCGCCGTTCGGCGCCGCCGCGTACAGCCGCGCGGCCGCCCGCAGTTCCTCCGACGGTACGCCGCTGATCTCCTCGGTCGCCTCCGGGCTGTTCTCCGGACGGGCGACGAACTCGGCCCACTCGGCGAAGCCTTCGCACCGCTGGGCCACGAAGGCCAGGTCGGCCAGCCCCTCGGTGACCACCACGTGCGCCATCGCGTTGACGACGGCGACGTTGGTGCTCGGCTTCAGCTGGAGGTGGTGGGCGGCCTCGATGTGCGGCGAACGCACCAGGTCGATCCGGCGCGGGTCGACCACGATGAGTTCGGCGCCCTCCCGCAGCCGGCGCTTCATCCGGGAGGCGAACACCGGGTGCCCGTCGGTGGGGTTGGCCCCGATCACCATGATGACGTCGGCCTCGGCGACCGAGCGGAAGTCCTGGGTGCCCGCCGACTCGCCGAAGGTCTGCTTGAGTCCGTATCCCGTCGGGGAGTGGCAGACCCGGGCGCAGGTGTCGATGTTGTTGTTGCCGAAGGCCGCGCGCACCATCTTCTGTACGACGTAGACCTCTTCGTTCGTGCAGCGCGACGAGGAGATGGCGCCGATCGAACTCGGCCCGAACCGGCCCTGGAGTTCCCGCATCTTCGTGGCGACGGTGTTGATGGCCTCGTCCCACTCGACCTCGCGCCAGGGGTCGGTGATCCTCTCGCGGACCATGGGCTTGAGCATGCGGTCGGGGTGCGAGGCGTAGCCGAAGGCGAAGCGGCCCTTCACACAGGAGTGGCCCTCGTTGGCGCCGCCGTCCTTGTAGGGCACCATCCGCACCACTTCGTCGCCGCGCAGCTCGGCCTTGAAGGAGCAGCCGACGCCGCAGTACGCGCAGGTGGTGATCACCGACCGGGTGGGCATGCCCAGTTCGACGACCGACTTCTCCTGGAGTGTCGATGTCGGGCAGGCCTGTACGCAGGCGCCGCAGGAGACGCACTCGGAGTCCATGAAGGACTCTCCGGCGCCCGCCGAGACCTTGGAGTCGAAGCCGCGGCCCTCGATGGTCAGCGCGAACGTGCCCTGCACCTCGTCGCAGGCGCGCACACAGCGGGAGCAGGCGATGCACTTGGACGGGTCGAAGTCGAAGTAGGGGTTGGAGGTGTCCTTCTCGGCGTCGAGATGGTTCTCGCCCTCGTAGCCGTAGCGCACCTGCCGCAGCCCGACCACGCCCGCCATGTCCTGCAACTCGCAGTCGCCGTTGGCGGGGCAGGTGAGACAGTCCAGCGGGTGGTCGGAGATGTAGAGCTCCATGACGCCCTGGCGGAGCTTCTCCACCTTCGGCGTCTGGGTGTTCACCACCATTCCCTCGGAGCAGGGTGTGGTGCAGGACGCCGGGGTGCCGCGCCTGCCGTCGATCTCGACCACGCACAGCCGGCACGAGCCGAAGGGCTCCAGGCTGTCGGTGGCGCACAGTTTGGGGATGTCGATGCCGGCCTGCGCGGCGGCGCGCATCACCGAAGTGCCCTCCGGCACGGTCACCGGCAGCCCGTCGACCTCCACCGAGACGGTCGCCTCGCCGGGCCTCTCCGGGGTGCCGAAGTCGGGTTCCTTGAGCAGTGTCATGCCGTGCCCTCCGTCCTCACGCCAGTCGTCGTCACGGGGTGGATCTCCAGGCTTCGCCGTCCGCCGAGGAAGTCGTCGGGGAAGTGGGCGATGGCGCTGCGTACGGGCATCGGTGTCAGACCGCCCATCGCGCACAGCGAGCCGTCGGTCATCAGGTCGCACAGGTCTTCCAGCAGCGCCAGGTTCTCGTCCCGGTGCTGACCGGCCACGATCTTGTCGATCACCTCGACACCGCGCACCGAACCGACCCTGCACGGCGTGCACTTGCCGCAGGACTCCTCGGCGCAGAACTCCATCGCGAAACGGGCCTGGGCGGCCATGTCGACACTGTCGTCGAACACCACGAGTCCGCCGTGGCCGACCATCGCACCGGCCGCCGCGAACGCCTCGTAGTCCATCGGCAGGTCGAACATCGTCGTCGGCAGATAGGCGCCCAGGGGCCCGCCGACCTGCACCGTGCGCACCGGGCGCCCGGAGTGCGTACCGCCGCCGTAGTCCTCGACGAGTTCGCGCAAGGTGATGCCGAACGCGGTCTCCACGATGCCGCCGTGCGCGATGTTGCCGCCGAGCTGGAAGACCTGGGTGCCTCGGGAGCGTTCGACGCCGAGTTCCTGGTACGCCTTCGCGCCGTCCGCGAGGACGACGGGGACGGTGGCCAGGGTGAGGACGTTGTTGACGACCGTCGGTCTGCCGAACAGGCCCTCGATGGCGGGGATCGGCGGCTTGGCGCGGACCGTGCCGCGCTTGCCCTCCAGGCTTTCCAGCATGGAGGTCTCCTCGCCGCAGATGTACGCGCCGGCGCCGACCCGGACGTGCAGGTCGAAGTCGAGGGCGGAGCCGAGGATGTTCCGGCCGAGCCAGCCGTGTTCGCGGGCGCTGCCGATCGCCGCGCGCATCGTGGCCACCGCGTCGGGGTATTCCGAGCGGATGTAGAGGTAGCCCTCCCGCGCGCCCACCGCGTGGGCGGCGATCGTCATGCCTTCGATGAGCATGAAGGGGTCGCCCTCCATGACCATCCGGTCGGCGAAGGTCCCGCTGTCGCCCTCGTCGGCGTTGCAGCAGACGAACTTGAGCTCGTCGGCGCAGCCGAGCACGGTCTTCCACTTGATGCCGGCCGGGAATCCCGCGCCGCCCCGGCCGCGCAGTCCGGAGTCGGTGACCTCCGTGACCACGTCCTCGGGAGAGAGGGCCAGGGCCGCCCGGAGCCCCGCCAGTCCGCCGTGCTCCTCGTAGTCCTCGGTGGACAGCGGGTCGGTGACACCGATCCTGGCGAAGGTGACGCGGGTCTGGCCGGCCAGCCAGGGCAGTTCGTCCACCAGGCCGAGCCGCAGCGGGTGTTCGGCGCCGTCGAGGAGACCGGCGGCGAGGAGGCCCTCGACGTCCGAGGGGGCGACCGGTCCGTAGCCGACGCGGCCTCGCGGGGTCACCACCTCGACCAGCGGTTCGAGCCAGAGCATGCCGCGCGATCCGTTGCGTACGACGTCGATGTCGAAGTCACCTTCGGCGGCGGCCAGTTGCAGGGCCTCGGCGACCCCGTCCGCGCCGACGGACCTGGCCGCCGAGTCGCGGGGGACGTAGATCCTCGTCCTGGGGCCGGGGGTGGCCGTGGTGTCGGGCCGTTGTGTGGGGTCCGGAGTGCCGTTCATGAGGAGACCGCCTCGTTGAGGATCGCGCCCAGCTCGGCCGGGCCCACTCGTCCGTGCAGGCGGCCGTTCACCTCGACCGCCGGTCCCAGAGCGCAGTTGCCGAGGCAGAAGACCTGCTCCACGCTCACCGCCCCGTCCGCCGTCGTCCCGCCCAGCGACAGTCCGGCCTCGCGGACGTATCCCACCAGGCCGTTGGCGCCCAGGGCCTGGCAGGCCTCGGCGCGGCAGATCTTCACCACGGTGCGTCCGGCGGGCTCCCGGCGGAAGTCGTGGTAGAAGGTCACCACTCCGTGGACGTCCGCGCGGGAGAGGTTGAACTCGTCGGCGAGCACCGGTATCGCCTCTTGTGGCACGTGGCCCAACTCGGCCTGGACGGCGTGCAGTACGGGCAGCAGCGCGCCGCGCTCGTCCCGGTGACGGGCCGCCACCCGCCGCACCACGTTCTCGACCGTCACGTCACTCCCGCTGGTCGTCATGATCGCTCTCCAAGAGCCGATGGCGATGCTTACAGGGGACTGTGACAGTACCCCATACAGGCTTCTGTATACAGAACTCCGTCGGGGAACACTCCCGGACGGCGAAGACCCCGGAGCGTCTCCACCGGTCCTCCTCCGGTCCTCGACCGGGACCCGGCCCGGCCGCCCGCACCCCGGCCGACCAGCGACGGCCCTCCGTCGCACCCATCGCCGTACCCGCCACGGCGCCCACCATCTTGCATACCAAAACCTGTATGCTGAGGCGACCGTCGGTGATCCCCGGCGACCACCACTTGGCAGAGCCGTCGGCCGCACCGGCCCGGTGGCAGAACGGGGCAACCATGCGCGAGGCACTCACGGCCGCCGCGTCCCGGCGCGTCACCCGCCCGGCACCGCTGCGCCAGGCCGTCTACGACGCCCTGACCGAACTGATCGTCAGCGGCTCCCTCAAGCCGGGCCAGCACCTCGTCGAGGCCGAGCTCGCCGAACACCTCGGCGTCAGCCGGCAGCCGGTCCGCGAGGCGCTGCAACGGCTCCAGACCAACGGCTGGGTCGACCTCCGCCCCGCCCAGGGCGCCTTCGTGCACTCCCCCACCGAGCTGGAGGCCGCCCAACTCCTCAGCGTCCGCGCGGTCCTTGAGACCTACTCGGCCCAGCTCGCCGCCGAGAACGCGAAGCCCCAGGACGTCGAGCGGCTCTGGGAGCTCCAGCAGGAGGGCGTCGACGCGCTCGCCGAGGGCGACGTCGAACGCCTCGTCGCGGCCAACACCGCACTGCACGCCTTCGTCACCTCCGTGGCCGACAACGCCGTACTGTCCGAGCTGATCTCGCTGGTGGGCCAGAAGGTGCGCTGGTACTACACCCCGATCGCCCAGCCCCGCGGCAAGGAGGCCTGGAACGAGCACTCCCAGCTCATCAAGGCCATCGCCAAGGGGGACGCGGACCGCGCGAGCGACGTCATGCGCAAGCACACCGAGCGCACCACCGACTTCTACCGCAAGCAGATCGCCGCCGGGGCCACCAAGGACTGACCGCGCGGGCGGCCCCGTCAGCGACATCACAGCCGGGCCTCAGGACGCCGCGAGGGAATCGGCGGCCTGCTGCGGAGCGGCCCGGAGCAGCACGTCGGACCCGGCCGGACCGATCGTCTCCGCGCCGGCCGCCGCCCGTAGTTCGAGCATCCATGGCACCACCGTGCGCAGCACGATGTCGAGCCCCGCGCCGTCCTGTCCGAGCATCACGTCGGCGGGAACCAGTACCGGGTCGGCGACCACCGTGGACGTGGCGCTGCCGCCGGGCCCCGCGCCGTCGGGTCGGGCGGGCACGTACAGGTCCGGGGCGTGTGCCGGAACCGCCCAGAGCGTCAGCCCCTCCGACGCCGTGAGCGGCCGGGAGGACCAGATGTAGCTGTCCGCCTCCCCCGCCGCGACCACTTGGTGCTTACGGGCCCGGAGCGCGACCACGTCACCGGTGCGGACGGCGGTGGAGCGTGCCGCCCAGAACTCCCCCGGCAGGCCCCGCGGGCCGGGACCGTCCTCGGCCAGGGCGAGACTGACGAGATGGCGTCCGGCGGCGATCTCGCCGCGGATCCAGGCGCCGCCGTGGGACTCGACGACGGCGACCGCCGCGTAGTGCGACTGGAGCACGGCCGCGGTCGCCGGACAGAGGCGGGCGGTCCTGGCCACCACCTCGGCGGCCTCCGGCAGCCCTCCTCCGGCGCCGCCGAATTCCGTGGAGACGGTGAGCCCCAGCAGCCCGGCGCGGCCGAGCGCCGTCACCGAGGCGCGGGGGAACCTCGACTCCGCGCCGACCGGCGCGGCGGCCGGCCCGACGACGGTGCTCAGGACTTCGGCGAGAGCGGTGCGGTACGACACGGGGTGACCCCCTCCTCGGGTGCGGCTCCGCCGGACGGCGGGGCGAACATGATTGCATACAGTATTCTGCATCCGCGTGAATACGCCAGGGGTGCGCGGCGGCCAATTGGCAGGAGGGGGGATTTCCTCGATTTCCGCGGCACGGACGGCGCCCGGTGTGGCTATTGCATACTAAAGTCAGTATCCCGAAGCCAATGGTTCGGGATCAGCAGTCCGACGACGGGGAGGGCCCTTGCCCGACACACCCAGCGTCGCGGCGCGCGGGCCGATAGTCCGGCCCGCGCCGCTGCGCCAGGCGGTCCACGACACCCTTACCGAGCTGATCATCAACGGCACCCTCAAACCGGGCCAGCACCTCGTCGAGGCCGAGCTCGCCGACCATCTCGGCGTCAGCCGCCAGCCCATCCGCGAGGCGCTGCAACGGCTGCACACCACCGGCTGGGTCGACCTGCGCCCGGCCCAGGGGGCGTTCGTGCACTCCCCCACCCCGGAGGAGTGCACCCAACTCCTCAGCGTCCGCGGCGTTCTGGAGACGCACTCCGCGCGGGGCGCCGCGGAGCACGCCACCCCGCGGGACGTCGAGCGGCTGTGGGAGCTCCAGCAGGTGGGGCTCACCGCCCTCGCGGCCGGCGACGCCCACGCCATCGTCGAGGCGAACGCCGCCCTGCACGGCCACATCACGCACCTCTCACGCAACGCGGTGCTCGCGGAACTCATCCCCCAGGTCGACCGGCGCGTGCGCTGGTACTACATGCCCATCGCCAAGCCCCGCGGCACGGACGCCTGGAGCGAACACGCGCGGATCATCCAGGCCATCGCCGACGGCGACCCCGAGCGTGCCGAACAGCTCATGGGCCGGCACACCCGGAACACCGCCGACTTCTACTGCGCGCAGATCGCCGCGGAGGCCGCCCGGCGCCCCGGGTGACCGCCGGCACCGCCGATCGCGCCCATCACCCATCGCCCGCCCGCCCGCCCGGCCGACCGCTCGCTCGCTCGCTCGCAGCGATTCAGTCCCCCGCGTCGATCTCCCGCAGCAGCCCCGTCGAGACGTCGAAGACGAAGCCCCGCACATCGTCGGTGTGCGGCAGGAACGGTGAGGTGCGCACGCGTCGCATCGACTGCCGTACGTCCTGGTCGACGTCCCGGAAGGCCTCGACGGCCCAGGCCGGCCGCTGCCCGACCTCCATCTCCAGCTCGACGCGGAATTCCTCGGTCAGGCTCTCCAGGCCGCAGCCGGTGTGGTGGATGAGGACCACGCTGCGGGTACCGAGGGCGCGTTGACTGATCGTCAGGGAGCGGATCGTGTCGTCGGTGACGACTCCGCCCGCGTTGCGCACGGTGTGGCAGTCGCCGAGTTCGAGGCCGAGCGCGGCGTGCAGGTCGATCCGGGCGTCCATGCAGGCGACGACCGCGACGCCCAGGACAGGGCGGGCGCCCATGCCGGGGTCGGTGAATCCGGCGGCGTACGCCCGGTTGGCCTCCACGAGCCGGTCGGTGACCGTCCCGCCGCCGGGGGCCGTGCCGGCGGGCTGGGCGAGTCGGGGTGCTGATGTCGACATGCTGGGCTACCTCACTCCGGTCGAGCGCCTGAGAAAGTTCCTGCCCGCCCACAGGTCCGCGCCCCGGCTTGGGACGCGGACCTGTATACGGTATGAAGTAGCCAGTATTCGCAAGCTCGCGACCTCTTGTCCAGAGGCCGTGCGCGGGTTCAGGCGGCCGCCGCGGGCTCCAGCCGTACGACGACGCCCTTCGACGTGGGGGTGTTGCTGATGTCGGCCACGCTGTCCAGGGGCACCAGCACGTTGGTCTCGGGGTAGTACGCCGCGGCCGACCCCGGGGTCGTCGGATAGGCGACCACCCGGAACCTCTCCGCGCGGCGTTCCACCCCGTCGTGCCACACGCTGACCAGGTCCACCTCGCTGCGGTCGGCGAGCCCGAGCGCCGCCAGGTCGGCGGGGTTGACGAGGACCACGCGGCGGCCGTTGTGGATGCCGCGGTAGCGGTCGTTCATGGCGTACGGGACGGTGTTCCACTGGTCGTGCGAGCGCAGCGTCTGGAGCAGCAGGTGGCCCGGGGGCGCGCTCAGCATCTCGAAGTCGTTGCAGGTGAAGACGGCTTTGCCGCTCGGGGTGGGGAACACGCCCTGGTTCACCGGGTTGGGGAGCCGGAAGCCGCCGGGCCGGTCGACCCGGGCGTTGAAGTCGTCGAAGCCGGGGACGACCCGGGAGATCCGGTCGCGGATCGTGCCGTAGTCCGCCTCGAACTTCTCCCAGGGGATGGCCGGTCGGTCGCCCAGGGTCCGCCGGGCCAGCCGCGCGATGATCGCCACCTCGCTGAGCAGGTGCGGTGAGGCGGGGTGCAGCCGGCCCCGGGAGGCGTGCACCTCGCTCATGGAGTCCTCGACGGTGATGAACTGCTCGACGCCCGCCTGGACGTCCCGGTCGCTGCGGCCCAGCGTGGGCAGGATCAGCGCGGTCTCGCCGCAGACGGTGTGCGAGCGGTTGAGCTTGGTGGAGATCTGCACGGTGAGGGTGCAGCGCCGCATCGCCCGCTCGGTGACGTCGCTGTCGGGCGTGGCCCGGATGAAGTTGCCCGCGACGCCGACGAAGACCTTGGCCTGGCCGTCCCGCATGGCCCGGATGGCGTTGACCGAGTCCAGGCCGTGCGCGGTGGGCGGGGTGAAGGCGAACTCGCGTTCCAGGGCGTCCAGGAAGCTCTGCGGCATGCGTTCCCAGATGCCCATGGTCCGGTCGCCCTGCACGTTGCTGTGCCCGCGCACCGGGCAGACGCCGGCGCCGGGCCTGCCTATGTTGCCGCGCAGCAGAAGGAAGTTGACGACCTCACGGATGGTGGGGACGGCGTGCTTCTGCTGGGTGAGCCCCATCGCCCAGCAGACGATGACGCTCTTCGCGCCGAGGACCCGCTCGCCCACCTCCTCGATCTCCTCGCGGGTGAGGCCGGTGGCTTCGAGGATGTCGTCCCAGTTCGCCTTGCGGGCCTGCGCGGCGAAAGACTCGAACCCGGTCGTGGACAAGTCGATGAACCCGTGGTCCAGGACGGTGCCCGGCGCGGCCTCCTCCGCCTCCAGGATCAGCAGGTTCAGCGCCTGGAAGAGGGCGAGGTCGCCGCCGGGTCGGATCTGGAGGAACTGGTCGGCTATCTCGGTGCCTCGGCCGACGATCCCGCGGGCCTTCTGCGGGTGCTTGAACCGCATCAGACCGGCCTCGGGCAGCGGGTTCACTGCGACGACGTGACCGCCGTTGCGCTTGGTCTCCTCCAGCGCGGTGAGCATCCGCGGGTGGTTGGTCCCCGGGTTCTGCCCGACCACGAACACGAGGTCGCAGTGGTGGATGTCGTCGAGGCTCACGCTGCCCTTGCCGATGCCGAGGGTCTCCCCCAACGCGGAACCGCTCGACTCGTGGCACATGTTGCTGCAGTCGGGCAGGTTGTTCGTGCCGTACGCGCGGGCGAAGAGCTGGAGGAGGAAGGCGGCCTCGTTGTTGAGCCGGCCCGAGGTGTAGAAGAGGGCTTCGTCGGGCGAGGCGAGAGCGCGCAGTCCCTCGGCGAGCAGCCCGAGCGCGTCGTCCCAGCCGATCGGCACGTAGTGGTCGGAGCCGGGCCGCTTGACCATGGGTTCGGTCAGCCGGCCCTGCTGGTTGAGCCAGTAGTCGGACTTCAGGCCCAGCTCGGACACCGGGTGTTCGCGGAAGAAGTCGGCGGTGACCCGGCGCGAGGTCGCCTCGTCGTTGATGTGCTTGGCGCCGTTCTCGCAGTACTCGTTCTTCGCCCGGTGGCCCGGCGCGGGTTCGGGCCAGGCGCAGCCGGGGCAGTCGAAGCCCTTGGTCTGATTGATGTTCAGCAGGGTCAGCGCGGTGCGCCGGACCGAGGTCTGGCCCAGCGAGTACTGGATCGCGTGGGTGACGGCGGGCAGTCCGGTCGCCCAGGTCTTGGGCGGCGTGACTTCGAGACGGTCTTCCGGGTCCTCGATGGTGCTCATGCTCTCGCCTGTGCCTCTCTGCCGCTCCCGCGCGCACGACGGATCCGGCGCCGCGACGGACGCCGGACTCCCGCCGGATCAGCTTCGGCCAGGCCGAGAGAAGTAGTCAAAGAGAGAACGACTTCTACGTCATAAGTGCCGCCTATCAAACCGGCGACACCCCCTCCGACCTGCTACGAAGGCAGGGATCGGACAGGTGGGGGGACGAGTGGGAGTCGGTCAGATCACACCCTGCGCCCTGAGCAGTGGCAGCTCCTCGCGCGAGAGGCCGAGTTCGTGGAGGTAGATCTCCTCGTTGTGCTCGCCGAGCAGCGGGGACCGCTCCACCTTGACCGGGGAGTCGGACAGTTTCAGCGGGTTGCCGACCGTGACGTACGTGCCGCGCTCGGGGTGCTCGACCTCCACGACGATCTCGTTGGCGGCGAGCGAGGGGTCCTCGATGATCTCCTTGGTGGACAGGACGGGGCCGCAGGGGATGTGGTGGGCGTTGAGCGCCTCCAGCACCAGCATCTTGGGCAGGGTCCGGGTCCACTCCTCGATGAGCTGGAACATCTTCGCCAGCTTGGGCAGCCGCGCCTCGGGGGTGGCCCACTCGGGATCCTCCGCGAGCTCGGGCCTGCCGATGAGTTCGCTGATCGGCTTCCAGCCGACGGGCTGCACGATCACGTACACGTAGTCGTTGGGGCCGCCGGGCGCGCACCGGACCGCCCAGCCGGGCTGGCCGCCGCCCGACGCGTTGCCCGAACGCGGCACCTCGTCGCCGAAGTCCTCGTTCGGGAACTCCGCGAGCGGGCCGTGCGCGAGCCGCTGCTGGTCGCGGAGCTTCACCCGGCAGAGGTTGAGCACGGCGTGCTGCATGGCCACGTTGACCCGCTGGCCGCGGCCGGTGTGGGTGCGCTGGAAGAGGGCGGCGAGGATGGCCGCCACCGCGTGCATACCGGTGCCCGAGTCGCCGATCTGCGCGCCGGTCGCCATCGGCGGCCCGTCCTCGAACCCGGTGGTCGACATCGAGCCGCCCATCGCCTGGGCGACGACCTCGTACGCCTTGTAGTTGGTGTACGGGCCTTCACCGAACCCCTTGATGGAGGCGTAGACGATACGGGGGTTCAGCTCGCGTATGCGGTCCCAGCTGAAGCCCATGCGGTCGATCGCGCCCGGCCCGAAGTTCTCGACCAGGACGTCGGAGGTGCGGATCAGCTCGGTGAGGATCTCCTTGCCGCGCTCGGACTTGGTGTTGAGGGTGATGCTGCGCTTGTTGCTGTTGAGCATCGTGAAGTAGAGGGAGTCGACGTCCGGGAGGTCGCGAAGCTGGCTGCGCGTGATGTCACCGGTCGGCGTCTCCAGCTTGACCACGTCGGCACCGAGCCAGGCGAGGATCTGGGTCGCGGACGGGCCGGACTGCACGTGCGTCATATCCAGGACGCGCACGCCCTCTAGAGCCTTCGTCATGATCGCCGCCTCACTTGTTCGTCGGCCGGTCCGGAACCCGCACCCGGGCCGACCCGGAATGTCGGAGCGAGTGTCCATACTGTAGATTGCATACCGTATGGAGTTGCTTCATGGTTGCGGCACGAGCGAGGGATGTCCAGAGGGCGCGGGGAAGATGCCCGCGTCAGCCGGTGCCCACCGGACCGCCCGGCGAGATCAGGCCGGTCTCGTAGGCGAGGACGACGGCCTGCACGCGGTCGCGCAGGTCCAGCTTCGAAAGGATGCGGCCGACGTGCGTCTTGACCGTCGTCGGACTGAGGAACAGCCGCTCCGCGAGCTCGGCGTTGCTGAGTCCCGTCGCCAGCAGCCGGAGCACTTCCAGCTCGCGCGGGGTCAGACCGGTGAGGTCGCGGTGGACGGTGGCCGCCCGGCTCTCCTCACGGTGGGCGAAGCGTTCGATCAGCCGGCGGGTGATCGCGGGCGCGAGCAGCGCGTCGCCGGACTGCACCAGGCGTACGGCGGCGACCAGATGCTCGGGGGTGACGTCCTTGAGCAGGAAGCCGCTGGCCCCGGCGGTGAGCGCAGCGTAGACGTAGTGGTCGAGGTCGTACGTCGTGAGGATGATGACCCGCGTCTCCCCCGGCCCCTCGCCGTCGAGGATCCGCCGGGTGGCCTCGATGCCGTCCATCCGCGGCATGCGGATGTCCATGAGGACGACGTCGGGCCGGGTGCGCCGGACGGCGGCGACCGCCTCGTCCCCGTCGGCCGCCTCGGCCGTCACCTCGATGCCGTCGGCGGCGAGGATCATCCCGAAACCCGTGCGCACCAGGGCCTGGTCGTCCGCGATGACGGCGCGCAGCGGCGGCCGGCTCACGCGGTCCGCCACGGGACGCGGGCCGTGACGCGGAATCCACCGGCGGGGGTCGGTCCGGCGGTGAGGTCACCGCCGTACACGGCGAGGCGTTCGCGCAACCCGATCAGGCCGCGGCCGGTGCCGTCCGCCGGGCGGGGGGCGTCCGCCGGGCGAACGGCGTCCGCCGGGCGGGAGCCGGTGCGGGTGCCGGTGCCAGGTCCAGGTCCAGTGCCGGTCGTGGTCCCGATGCCGGTCGTGGTCCCGGCTCCGGCTGCGGCTGCGGCTCCGGCTGCGGCTCCGGTGAGCGGGGCGTCGTATGCGGCGCCGTCGTCCATGACCTCGATCTCCAGGAAGTCGTCGGTGTGACCGATCGTCACGGAGGCTTCGGCGCCGGGTGCGTGTCTGATCGTGTTGGTCAGCGCCTCCTGCACCACGCGGTACGCCGTCAGCTCCACCCCCGGCGGCAGCGGGTCCGGCGGCAGGGACACCGCGACGCCCACCGGGGTCCCGGCCGCCCGTACCCGTTCGATCAGGGCGTCGAGCTGGGCGAGTCCGGGCTGGGGCTCCAGGCCGTCGGCGGGAGTGTCGACGCGGCCGGTGTCCGGGGAGGCCAACAGGCCCATCACATGCCGGAGTTCGGCCATCGCCGCCCTGCCGCCGGCCTCCACCGCCAACAGCGCCTCCTTCGACCGCTCCGGCGCCGCGTCCATCACCTTGCGCGCCGCCCCCGCCTGGATCACCATCACGCTCACATTGTGGGTGACGACGTCGTGCAACTCGGCGGCGATGCGGGCGCGTTCCTCCTCGACGGCCCGGCGCATCGCCTCCTCCTGCGCCTTCTGCAACCGCGTGAACCGGTCCCGGCTGGCAGCGAGCCGCCCCCGCGACAGCCGGACCAGACCGGCCAGCACCCCGGCGATCAGCAGCACGACCGCTGGACTCGACCACGCCGGGAGCATGGGCTCGGCCTCCCGGAACGCCAGACCGGCCAGTACGGCGGCGACGACCAGCCCGGCCAGCGCTCCCGCCCGGTAACGGCTGTACATGACCGCGCTGTAGGCGCCGATGACGATGGTGAGCACGTTGATCCAGGAGGCGTCGTCACCGATGGCCAGCGCCGCGCCGAGCACCACCGCGAACACACCGAGCGGATACCTGCGCATGGCCGCCAGCGGCAGCGCCGACAGGACGACCAGGGGCCAGGGCACGGCCGGGGGCTCCTCGTGCCCGAACTCCCCCCGGGGCCCGAACTCCCCGCGCGGCCAGAAGGGTTCAGGCGGTTCGGGAGGGACCGGCATCTCGAACCCGGTCTCCGGGGCGATGCGTACCGGTCCGTCGCCGGGATACCGCGCCGCCACGATCAGCGCCACCACCGTCAGTACGACCGCCAGCACCAGGTCCGCGCGCACCGCCCGCCGCGACAGCGGGGCCGACTTCGCCTCCGGCCGCAGCGCGTCGCACAGGTACTGCCACGCGCCGCGCCGGTCCTGCGTCTCCATCCCCATCCGCACATTGTGTGGTCCGCCCGCCCCGGCCGCGTCCGCCTTCACGACCAGGGCGCTGTCCCGGAGGCGTACTTCCCGGGGATGACCCCCTGGCCGGGTCCTCCGCGGGGAGGGCCGTATGTCGGTGCCGCGGCCGACGCGCCCCAACTGCCCCCGCCCCTAAGTTCGCTGGGCCCGGCAAGCCCCATCACGAACCCAGGGACGGACGACTCCCATGACCCAGGTGATCCAACTGGAGAGCGTGGCCAAGCGCTACGACGGCTCCGGCACGCCCGCGCTCGGACCGCTCACGCTCTCCGTGGCCAAGGGCGAGGCCCTCGCCGTGACCGGGCCGTCCGGCAGCGGCAAGTCCACGCTGCTGAACCTCGTCGCGGGTCTGGACAAGGCGACCGAGGGATCGGTGTCGGTGGCCGGCCGGCGGCTCGACGGTCTGAGCGAGCATGTGCTGGCCCGCTTCCGTCGTGAGCAGATCGGAATGGTGTTCCAGTTCTTCAACCTGCTCGACGACCTCACCGTCACCGACAACATCCAGCTCCCGGCCCAACTGGCGGGCAGCGCACGGCGGAAGACGGCGGCCCGCGCAGAGGAGCTGATGGAGACCCTGGGCATCCGCAGGCATGCCCGCGCCTACCCGGGGCGGCTCTCCGGCGGTGAGCGCCAACGGGTCGCGGTGGCACGGGCGTTGGTCAACCGGCCCGCGCTGCTGCTCGCCGACGAACCGACGGGCGCCCTCGACTCCGCGTCGGGCCAGGACGTACGGGAGTTGCTGGTGGACCTGCACCGCGGGGGGCAGACCATCGTGCTGGTCACGCACGATCCGGCGCTGGCGCAGGCGTGCGCGAGCCGCACGATTCACCTGGTCGACGGTCATCTCGCCCTGGACACCCGCGCGGAGGCCGTCCGATGAGCCGCTTCGGGACCGGCGCGCTCGGGCAGGTCGTACGCGCCGGGGTGGGCAGGCGGCGCGTGCAGACCGTGGTGATCGCCATCGCCACGATGATGGCGGTGGCCTCCGCCGTGGTCGCCGGATCACTCATGGTCGCGTCGAGCGCGCCCTTCGACCACGCCTTCGCGAAACAGCACGGACCGCACCTCACCGTGGAGTTCGACCCGGAGAGGGTGGGCACGGCGCGGCTCCGGGCGACCGGGGAGCTGGACGGTGTCACCGCGAGCGCGGGGCCGTTCCCGTCCACGGTGGTCAAGGCGACGGACTCCCAGGGCAGGAACCTGCCCGCGCTGACCCTCGTGGGCCGGTCGGGGCCGCGGGCCGACGTGGACGACCTGGACCTCAGATCGGGCCGGTGGGCGGCGAAGCAGGGCGAGGTCGTGCTGTCCGCGACGTTCGCAGGGCCCGCCTTCGAACTGGGCTCCACGTTGAAGATCTCGACCGATACCTCGACCGGTACCTCGGCGGGCACCTCGGACGACGAGGACGCCCGGACCCTGACGGTCGTCGGCCTCGCCGTGTCGGCCGGCAGGACCGCCGACGCGTGGGCGACTCCCGCGCAGGTCGGGGCCCTGACGTCGAAGGACACCCCGGTCACCCGGCAGATGCTGTACCGCTTCGACTCGGCCGGTTCGAAGAAGCAGATCGCCGCCGACCGCGACGTACTCGCCGCCGCCGTGCCCGCCGGGGCGCTGCTCGGCAGCACGTCCTACCTGGACACGAAGCGGGACGCCGACCAGGGCGCGGCGGCGACCATCCCCTTTCTCATGGCCTTCGGGGCGCTCGGCATCGTCATGTCGGTGATCATCGTGGGCAGTGTGGTCAGCGGGGCGGTCGGAACAGGTCTGCGCAGGATCGGCATCCTCAAGGCCATCGGCTTCACCCCGCGCGAGGTGGTCCGCGCGTACGTCGCCCAGGCGTTGGTGCCCTCGGTGGTGGGCATCGCGCTCGGGGTCGTGCTCGGGAACCTGCTGGCCGTACCGCTGCTGGAGGACACCGAACAGGCCTACGGCAGTGCGTCGTTGACGGTGGCCTGGTGGGTGGACGTCGTGGTGCCGGCCGCCGCGCTCGCCGTCGTCGGGATCGCGGCGCTCGTCCCGGCGCTGCGGGCCGGGAGGCTGCGTACGGTCGAGGCCATCGCGGTGGGCCGCGCGCCGCGCACGGGGCGTGGTCAGTGGGCCCACCGGGCGGCGGGGCGGCTGCCGTTGCCGCGGGCGGTGACCTACGGCCTCGCGAGCCCGTTCGCCCACCCGGTCCGTACTCTCGCGATGCTGCTCGCGGTGGCCTTCGGCACCGTCGCGGCGACGTTCGCGGTGGGGCTGACCGCGTCCCTGAACGCGGTCGGCAGTGCGGCCGATCCCGAGGAGAGCGCCGCGGTGACCGTGATCAGCGGCGGGCGGCATGCCGGTCCCGGCGAGCCCGTGGAGATCGGGGCCGAGGCCCCGACGGCCGACCCGGCGAAGGTGCGCGCCGCGATCGCGGGCCAGGAGGGCACCGCCTCGTCCTACGGGCTGGCCCGGGGCGAGGTGACAGTGGCCGGGATCTCCGGCGCGGTCCGGGCCAGCCTCTACGAGGGGGATCTGGGGGCCGGCGGTTACGAGATGATCGCCGGGCGCTGGATCAACGGCGCCGGCGAGGTCGTGGTGCCCACGGCGTTCCTGGAGCGGACCGGCACCGAGATCGGTGACACGGTGCGGGTGACGTACCAGAAGGACACCGAGACCCTGCGGATCGTCGGCGAGGCCTTCGACACCTCCGACGGCGGCCTGAACCTCCACGCGCACGTCGCGAGCTTCGCGGCGGCCGAGCCCGGACTCTTCCTCATCGGCCTGAAACCGGGGGTCTCCCCCGTCCAGTACGCCGAGGAACTCTCCTCGGCGGTCGGTCCGCTGGGCGCGGACGTGATGGTCAACTCCCCCTCGGAGGGCGAGAACATGATCCTCGTCCTGAACGCGATGGCCGTGCTCCTCACCCTCATGCTGGTGTCCGTCGCAGGCCTCGGCGTCCTCAACTCCGCGGTCCTCGACACCCGCGAGCGCGTCCACGACCTCGGCGTCTGCAAGGCCCTCGGCATGTCACCCCGCCAGACCGTGAGCCTCGTCCTCGCCTCGGTCACCGGCATCGGCGTACTCGGCGGCCTGATCGGCGTCCCCCTCGGCCACACCCTGCACGCCTACGTCCTCCCCGTCATGGGCCACGCCGCCGGCACCAACCTCCCCCCGTCGGTCCTCGACGTCTACGAACCCTGGCAACTCCTCCTCCTGGCCCTGGCCGGAATCACCATCGCCCTCCTCGGCGCCCTCCTACCGGCAGGCTGGGCAGCCAGAACCCGAACGGCTACCGCGCTGCGTACGGAGTAAGGGCCGGGCGCCTCTTCGGACAGCCCCCTCAGTGACCCCGGAACGCCTCCTCCAGCCACCAGGCTCCCTGGTCGCTGACGATCTTCGCGTCGATGAGGAGGGGGTTGGAGCGGGGGCCGGTCAGCCAGTGGCGTACGGGGCGGAGGTCGTCGGGGGTTTTGACGGTCACCGCCTCGAAGCCGTAGCCGCGGCCGATGGCGGCGATGTCGGTGGGCGGGAAGACGACCGTGTCGAGGGGGTGTCCGTCGGGGGCGAAGTGGTGGACCTCCGCTCCGTAGGCGTCGTCGTTGTAGACGATGACCACCATGGGGAGTCCGAGGCGCCGTACGGTGTCGAGTTCGGCGGCTCCCATCAGGGCGCCGCCGTCGCCGAGGGCGGCCACCGGCAGGCGGTCGGGGTGGGCGAGGGCGGCGCCGACGGCGGTCGCGAGGCCGAGGCCGATCGACTGGAACGCCTGGGTGAAGCAGAGCCCTTGGTGGTCGGGCACCGACAGGAACATGCTCGGGTAGCCCATGAAGTTTCCGGAGTCCACGCCGATCACCCGCTCGGCGGGAAGGAGGTCGTCGAGGGCGATGCTCAGCGTGCGCGGGTCGATCCGCTCCCGGGTGCCCGTGTCCTCGTAGGACACATCCCGCCAGCGCACGCGCGCGGCGATGGACGCCTCGACGGCGGCGGTCCGGTACCCCTGTCGCGGCCCGCCCACCGCTCCTTCGAGCGCACGCCGCGCGGTGAGTTCGACGTCTCCGGTGACACCGAGCCGCAGCGCCCGGTGCGCGCCGAGTGCCGACGGGTCGTCGTCGACCTGGACGACGGCCGTGTCGGGGCCGATGAGCCGGCCGTGCCGCATGGTCCACATGTTCAGGGCGCAGCCCCACCCCACGATCAGGTCCGCCCGCTCGATCAACTCGGCGGCCCGCGGCGAGGAGAAGCCGCCGGAGACGTCGAGCGACCACGGGCTGCCCTGGAACAGGCCGCGGGCGACGGCCGAGGTCGCGAGCAACGCGCCGTAGTGGTCGGCGAGTTCGACGAGCGCGTCCCGGCCGCCGAGGGTGCGCGCTCCCCGTCCGGCCACGAACACGGGCCGCCGGGCCTGTTCCAGCAGGGCCGTCAGCGCCGCCGTGCCGGCCGCCGACGGCTCGACCGCGGCCCGCGCGGCAGGCGGTTCGGCCCGGTCCAGCGCGCCTTCGGGCACGTCCAGAGCCTGTACGTGCAGCGGGAGGTTGAGGAGCACGGTCCGCCGCTCGTGCAGCGCCGTCCGTACGGCGGCACACGTCTCCTCGACCGCACCCTCGGCGGAGGTCACCCGGACCGGCACCGCGCCGACCGCGTGCGCCAACGCCTCCTGGTCCACATGGAAGTTGGACCTCGGCTCCGGGGCCTCGGCCGCCAACACCACCAGCGGGGTACGGCTCTTGGCGGCCTCGGTGACACCGGTGAGGGCGTTGGTCAGCCCGGGGCCCTGATGCACGCTCAGCGCCGCCACCGTGCCGCTCATCCGGGCGTACGCGTCGGCCATCGTCGCCGCCCCGCCCTCGTGCCGCGCGGCGACGAACCGCGCGCCCCCGGCCATCGCCCCGTTGGTGAGCCGGAAGTTGCCCGACCCGACGACACCGAAGACACGGTCGACCCCGGCCGCCGCCAGCGCCCTGCCGACGGCCTCCGCGACCTTCATGAACGCTCCACCAGAGCGAGCACCCGCGCGGGAGCACCGGATCCGGTGACGATGGGCAGCGGCCCCGCGATGACGACGGACCCGGTCGGCGGCAGCGCGCCCACGTTCCGGAGCTGCGTGAGACCGTACTTGCCGCCGCCCATGAGATAGGAGTGGCAGGGAAAGGCCGGGTCGAAGGAGTGCGCGGCACCGGCGTCCGTGCCCACCGTCTCCACGCCGAGGCCGATCACCGGCGACTGCTGCGCCACCCAGCGCGCGCACTCCGGGGACAGACCGGGCGTGTGCGGCCCGTTCTCGTCGGCGTTGAGGAACGGCTCCTGCGCGTGCGACCTGGCGTCCCAGCCGGTCCGCACCAGCAGCCAGCCGCCCTCGGGCAGCGGCCCGTACTCGGCCTCCCAGGCCTTCACATGGTCCACCTCGACGAGGAAGTCGGGGTCCCGCGCCGCCTCGGCGGAGAGGTCAAGCACCGCGGCCGGCGCGATCAGGCGGCGTGCGGGTACGGACGCCACGTCGTCGAGGTCTTTCCCGGTGACCCAGTGGTTCGGCGCGTCGAAGTGGGTGCCGGTGTGCTCACCGCTGCGGAAGTTGTTCCAGTACCAGGCCGGCCCCCGGTCGTCGTACCTGCTGATCTCCTCCAGTTCGAACACCGCGGTCTGGCCGAACTCGGGCGGCAGCTGGATCACCGGCGTGGACGCGGACAACGGCGAGGTGAGGTCGACGACTTCGACCGACCCGTCACGCAACGCGGCTACCAGGGCGGAGAGGACGGACGGCTCGGGCATGAGGACCTCCTGGCACGTGGACGGCGGCACCGGACCCGCCGGCACCGCGCGGTTCGCGTCACACCGAAGCCGGTTCGCGCGGCGGTGTCCAGCGCAAGTGAACGTTCCGGTCGGACTCCTCGGCCCGCAGCAGCGACAGCCGGGGCCGCACCGCGTCGGTGCGCGAGGTCGGCGGCCTGCGGCGCCCGGCGTCGAACTGCGCCGGCCACGGCGCCGCAGCGCCCCGGTACTCCTGCTCGGCCGCCGCGTGCAGGGTCCAGTGCGGGTCGTAGAGGTGGGTGCGGCCGAGGGCGCACAGGTCGGCGCGGCCTGCCAGCAGGATCGAGTTGACGTCGTCGTACGAGGCGATGGCGCCGACCGCGATGACCGCCGTACCGGTGGCCGCGGCGACCTCGTGGCGGATCCGGTCCGCGAACGGTGTCTGGTAGGAACGGCCGTACGCGGGGCGCTCGTTACCGGTCACCTGGCCCGAGGACACGTCGATGGCGTCCGCCCCGTGGGCGATGAAGGCGCGGGCGATCTCGACGGCGTCGTGCTCGGTGTTGCCGTCCGGCACCCAGTCGGTGGCCGAGACGCGCACGATCACCGGCCGCCCGGCGGGCCAGGCCGCGCGCACGGCGTCGAACACCTCCAGCGGGAAACGGAGCCGGTTCCCGAGCGGTCCGCCGTACTCGTCGGTGCGGTGGTTGGCCACCGGCGACAGGAAGGAGGACAGCAGATAGCCGTGCGCGCAGTGGAGTTCGAGCAGGTCGAACCCCGCCTCGGCGCCGCGCCGCGCCGCCCCGACGAAGTCCGCGAGGATCCGGTCGAGGTCGGCGCGGGTCAGCTCACGCGGAACGGCCGACCCGGGGCCGTACGGCAGCGGAGAGGGGCCGGTGACCTCCCAGTTCCCCTCCGGCAGCGGCTCGTCCATGCCCTCCCACATCAGCCGGGTGGAACCCTTGCGGCCCGCGTGGCCGAGCTGGAGGCCGATGCGCGCGGAGCTGCGGTCATGGACGAAGGAGACGATCCGCGCCCAGGAGTCCCGCTGTTCGTCGGTCCACAGTCCCGCGCAGCCCGGGGTGATCCGCCCCTCGGGCGAGGGGCAGACCATCTCCGTCATGACCAGCCCGGCGCCGCCCATCGCCTTGGAGCCGAGGTGGACGAGATGGAAGTCGCCGGGCACGCCGTCCACGGCCGAGTACATGTCCATCGGGGAGACGATCACCCGGTTCCGCAGCTCCAACTCCCCCAGCTTGAACGGCTGGAACATCGCCGGCACACGGTCGCCGCCGTCGATCCCCTGAGCCGCGGCGAAGGCCTCGTCGACCCGGCCGGCGAACTCCTCGTCACGGGCGCGGAGGTTGTCGTACGTGATGCGGCGCGAGCGGGTGAGCAGGTTGAAGCAGAACTGGGTCGGCTCCTGGTGGACGTACATGCCGATGTTCTCGAACCACTCGAGCGAGGCCTGCGCCGCCCGCTGGGTGGACTCGACCACGGGCCGCCGCTCGGTCTCGTAGGCGGTCAACGCCTCCTCCACGGAGGGGTGTTCGTGCAGGCAGGCGGCGAGGGCGAGGGAGTCCTCCATCGCCAGCTTGGTTCCCGAACCGATCGAGAAGTGCGCGGTGTGCGCGGCGTCGCCGACGAGGACGAGGTTGCCGTGGTGCCACCGTTCGTTGCGTACGGTCGTGAAGTCGAGCCACTTCGAGTTGTTGGCGAACACCTGGTGGCCGTCGAGTTCCCCGGCGAAGAGTTCGCGGACGCGGTCGACCGCCTGCTCGTCGGAGACTCCGGGCCCGAACTCGTCGTCCTCGGTGGCGTCGAACCCCGCGCGGCGCCAGACGTCCTCGCGCATCTCGACGATGAAGGTCGAGCCGGTGTCGGAGTAGGGGTAGCCGTGGACCTGCATGGTCCCCCACTCCGTCTCCTTGACGAAGAACTGGAATGCCTCGAAGACCCGGTCGGTGCCGAGCCACATGTACTTGTTGTGGCGGCGGTCCAGGGTGGGCCGGAAGACCTCCGAATGGGCGGACCGGACAAGGGAGTTCGCCCCGTCGGCGCCGACCACCAGGTCGTGGGAGCCGGTCAGGCCGTCCGGAGCCGAGGTGCGGAAGTGCACCAGGACCCCCAGGTCACGGCAGCGCTCCTGGAGCAGCCGGAGCAGTTCCCCTCGGCTCATGGCGGCGAAGCCCTGGCCGCCGACGGTGTGGCTCTCGCCGCCGAAGTGGATGTCGATGTCGGTCCAGCGGGCGAACCGCCGCCCCATGGCGTCGGCGAACTCGGTGTCGGCGTTCCCGATGCCGCCGAGCGTCTCGTCGGAGAAGACCACGCCGAAGCCGAAGGTGTCGTCGGAGGCGTTGCGCTCCCAGACGGTGACGTCGTGGGCCGGGTCGAGCTGTTTCATCAGCGCGGCGAAGTAGAGCCCGCCCGGTCCGCCGCCGACGATCGCGATCTTCAAGGGGGTTGTTCCTCTCACTGCTCACCGGCGGACGCGGCGGTCTGCTCGGCCTCGACGATCTCGCGGAGTGCGAAACGCTGGAGCTTGCCGCTCGTGTTGCGCGGCAGGGAGTCGCGGAACCGCACGTCACGTGGGTACTTGTAGGGAGCCAGGACCGCCTTGACGTGGTCCTGGATCTCCTTGGCCTTGGCCAGGTCGCCCGCCACCCCGTCGCGGAGCACGACGAAGGCGCACACCACGGAACCGCGCTCGGCGTCGGGTCTGCCGACGACGGCGGACTCCAGCACGTCGGGATGGGTGTCGACGGCGGCCTCCACCTCGGGCCCGCCGATGTTGTAGCCCGAGGAGACGATCATGCTGTCGCTGCGCGCCCGGTAGAAGAAGTAGCCGTCCTCGTCGCGGTGGAAGACGTCGCCGGTGACGTTCCAGCCGTTCACGACGTAGTCGCTCTGCCGTTCGCCGCCGAGGTAGCGGCAGCCGACCGGACCGATGACGCCGAGCAACCCCGGTTCACCGGGGCCCAGTTCGGTGCCGTCGGGGCCGAGGACGGTCGCGCGGTACCCCGGCACCGGTTTCCCGGTGGCGCCGGGCCTGATGTCGTCACCGGCCGCGGAGATGAAGATGTGCAGCAGTTCGGTGGCGCCGATGCCGTCGATGACCCTGAGTCCGATGCCGTCGCGCAGCCGCTCCCAGGTGACCTCGGAGATGTGTTCGCCGGCGGACACCCCGGCGCGCAGCCCGGCCAGCCGCTGCTCCTGGCCTTCTCGCACGATCGCCCGGTACGCGGTGGGCGCCGTCGCGAGCACGGTGACGCCCTCCCGCTCGACCACGTCCGCGAGTTGTGGCGGGGTGGCGGACTCGGTCAGCAGGGCGCAGGCACCGGCCCGCAGCGGGAAGACGATCAGCATGCCGAGGCCGAAGGTGAAGGCGAAGGGCGCGGTGCAGGCGACGAGGTCGTCGGGGACGAGCCTCAGGGTGTGCCGGCCGAAGGTGTTGTCGATGGACAGGATGTCGCGGTGGAAGTGCATGGTGATCTTGGGGGTCCCGGTGCTGCCGGACGTCGGTCCGAGGAGGGCGACGTCGTCCGCGGCGGTCCGTACGTCCGTGAAGTCACCGGACTTGACCGCGGCGCGCACCACGAGATCCTCCGGACCGGTGCCGCCGTACTCCACCACCTTCAGCGACGGCAGGACGGTGTCCCGGACGGTGTGGGCCTCCTCGGTGAACCGGTGGTCCACCAGCGCTATCGAGGGCAGGGTCCGCTCGACGACCGGGGCGATCTCACGGGCCCGCAGCGCTGCCATGGTGGTCACCACGACTCCGCCGGCCTTGAGTACACCCAGCCAACACGCCACCGCCCAGGGGTTGTTGGGCGCGCGCAGCATGACCCGCTGCCCCGGGACCAGGGCCAGGTCCTCGGTCAGCACCTGGGCGACCTGGTTGGCGCGCGTGCGCAGTCGGCCGTACGTCCACATCTCGCCCGCCGGGGTGCGCAGTGCCGGTCGGTCGGCCCCGTGGACCGAGATCGGGACGTCGAGGAGTTCGGTGGCGGCGTTGAGCCGGTCCGGGTAGTGGAGTTCGGGCGTGGAGAACTCGATGGTCGGCCACAGACTCGCGGGCGGCAGGTGGTCGCGGGCGAAGGTGTCCTGGTGCGCCGAGGTCGAAAGGGACAACGGAGTCGAAGGAGACAACGGAGGGGTCCTTCCGGGAGCCCGCCGGGGGAGGGCGGCGGGTCAGGCGGTGCGGATCATGCCCTCCTGGACCACGGTGGCCAGGTGACGGTGGTCGCGCGTGAAGAAGCGGCCCGTGCCCAGACCGCGGCCCGCGTCCGCGGCCGCCGCTTCCTGGACGTAGAGGAGCCAGTCGTCCACCGGTCCCGGACGGTGGAACCACATGGCGTGGTCGAGGCTGGCGGTGACGAGTCCGGGTGCGGCCCAGGGCAGGCCGAGCACCCGCAGGACGGGTTCGAGGATCGTGTAGTCGCACACGTACGCGAGGGCGGCGAGGTCGCGCTGCGCGTCGGTCAGTCCCTCGACGGGCCGCAGCGGGTCGAAGGGCTTCAGCCACACCGCCTGGTGCGGCACCCGCTTGCCCTCGACGGTGAGGTAGACGGGGCCGGGCACATGGCGCATGTCGAAGCCGCGACCGCCCGACCAGTAGGCCTTCGACCCGGCGGTCATCGTGCCGCCGTCGCGCTCCGCGAGGTACGCCGCCGAGTCGGGCAGGTCATCGGGGCCGGCGACGATCTCGGTGAGCGGCGTCTCGAACGTCCCGCCGGGCTCGCCCGCGGCGAAGTTGGCCAGGCAGACGTAGAGCGGTCTGCCGTTCTGGTAGCCGCGTACCTGCCGGGTGCTGTAGCCCCGGCCGTCGCGCAGCACCTCCACCTCGTACCGCACGCTCGCCCCGATGTCGGCGGGCCGCAGGAAGTAACTGTGCGTCGAGTGGAGTGTCTTGCCGTCGGTCACCGAGCGCATCGCCGCGGCCAGGGCGGCGGCGACCAGGTCGCCGCCGTACGCCTTGGGCCACGGGCACGGCTGGGTGACGGCGGTGAAGGCGAGATCGAAGTGCTCGGGCTCGGCGGGCGTCAGCGTGACGGCGGCGGTGAAGACGGCCGAGGTCGGGGAGGTGCCGGTCACCCCGGGGGCCCCTGTCCTCATCGGTCGAGCCAGTCGCGCAGGTCGGTGTCGGCGACGTCGGGGAGGTTCACGACGATGTTCTCCGGGGTCCTGGTCGTCATCCACGTCAGCGGTTTCGTGCGCGAGAGGTTGCACTCGACGTGCGGCATGAAGGGCGGTACGAAGACCCAGTCGCCCTCCGCCATGTCGACGTAGTCCTCGAACTTCTCGCCGAAGTAGATGCGCGCCCGGCCCGACAGGACGTA
Organism: Streptomyces sp. NPDC088747; assembly: GCF_044751025.1. Taxonomy (NCBI): domain Bacteria; kingdom Bacillati; phylum Actinomycetota; class Actinomycetes; order Kitasatosporales; family Streptomycetaceae; genus Streptomyces; species Streptomyces sp. NPDC088747. Next base: position 71,574 of record NZ_JBIVKZ010000017.1, on the reverse strand, counting down.
GCCGCCGGTCTCGGCCTCGCCGTGGTGATGGGTGACCGAGCGGTAGCCGGGGTCGTTACTGACCTTGCCGAACCAGAGCCTCGTCGCCGGGGTGTGCTGGATGCTCACGCCGGAGATCCGGACGGCCCCGCCCGAGTCCGCGGTGCCGCCGTCCTCCGCGCCGCCGCGTGTCACGACGGGGGCGACGAGACCGCTGGCCAGTCGGTACATCGAGTTGTCGCCTTCGAGGCGGTACTTGCTGAGGTCGGGCTCCACGGGTCGGCTCCGTTTCGGTGGTCGCGGGACGGGCCGCGGTGGCGCCGGCATCGGTACCACCGAGGGGTGCCACCGAATGGGCGGGGCCGAACACGCCATGTCTCGTATTTTTCACCGTCGTCAATTATTGTCAATACGAACCGCCGGACGGATCGGATGCCGGTCGGATTCCGGTCCGGATCCGCTCTGGATTCCGCTCTGGATTCCGGAGCGACGTCCGGTCGAACTCCCTGGAGGCCCGCCGCATGACGTCACCCGTCGCCGTGAACCCCGCGTCCCTCGCCGCACCACGCGGCTACTCGCACGGAACCCTCGCGGGGAACACGCTCCACCTCGGCGGCCAGACCGCCCTGGACGCGGACATGAGGATCGTGCCGGGCGGCATCGTGGAGCAGTTCCGCCAGGCGTTCGGGAACGTGCTGACCACGCTGCGCGAGGTGGGGGGCGAGCCCGCGGACCTGGTCAGCGTGACCATCTACCTCACCGACATCCCCGACTACCAGGCCCACGGCAAGGAGATCGGCGAGGTCTGGCGCGAACTCGCCGGCCCCGTCTACCCGGCCATGGCCGGAATCGGGTGCACGGCCCTGTGGCAGCCCGAGGCCCTCATCGAGATTCTCGGCGTGGCGGTGATCCCCGAGGAGCGGCTCCGGGCGCCGCGGGGGTGACGGGTGACGGCTGCCCCCGGTAGGCGGGGCACGGGTGGGTGTGTGGGGGGCTCGGGCGAGCCGTGGGGCGCGGGCGAGCCGGTCCGGCTATCGCGCCCCGTGGATGACCGCCACGGCGTGCTCGCGCGCCGGACCGCCGAGGGACGAGTCCAGTTCCTGGAACATCGCGCCCGCCCGCACGCCGTGCCACCGCGGCGGCAGCAGTGACAGCGGGAGCCCCGGGTCCCGGTAGGGGAGCCGCCGCCACTGGGTGAGCATCGGGACGTACGTCCTGAACGCCTCCAGCGGAGTCGTCCCGTCCGCAGCGATCCGGTCAAGGACAGGGCCGTAGCGTCGCAGGAAGTCCGTGTACAGCGTGGTGAGTTCGTCCAGGTCCCACCACACGCGGACCTTCGACCGCAGGTCACCGAAGGCGAAGTGGTCGCCGGTGAAGATGTCCACGTACGCGGTCAGCCCGCGGCGTTCAAGGGTCCGCCGGGTCTCCTCCGCCAGGTTCCCAGGCGCCACCCACACGCCGGGCGCGGCGGTGCCGAAGCCCAGCCGGGTCAGGCTCGTCCGCAGCGCGTGCCGCTTCTCGCGCTCGGACTCCGGCACCGAGAACACGACCACGAGCCAGCCGTCCTCCGCGACCGCTCGGGCCCGCTCGAAGATGCGTACATCGCCCTCGGCGAGCACTTCCAGGGTTGGATCGGCGAGGGAGTAGCCCGCCGCGTTCGCGTGGCGCTCGCTGCGCAGTACCCCGCGACGCTTCAGCCGGGACACCGCGGACCGTACGGCCTGTTCCTCCGCGCCGAGGTCCGCCATGAGCCGCACCACCGACGCGACGGAGAGCCAGTTGTGCTCGCCGCGCGCGTACAGACCGAAGACCGTGACGATCAACTGGCCGAGGCGGGTGTCGCCACCGCCGGCGGCGACAGAGGACGCCTGAAGATCCGCTGTCATGCCGAGCACCCTAGCCATCACCCACCGCGGCCGGACACGCCACGGGCACGCCCCAGGCACGCCACGGGCACGTCACGGGCAGGCCACGCGGACGTCAGGGGCAGGCCACGCGGACCTCAGGGGCACCTCCGGGGCCACTCCCCCGTACGGTCCGGCCGTCCAAGTCGGCCCCGCAGTACACCACTTGAGGGTCTCGGTCGCCCTGTCACCGCCCGCCCGTACGGTGTCCACGTGACCTCACACATACAGTCCTACGCTTACTTACGTCCGTCGGCGGTGCACGATCCCACGACCGGGCGGCGCGTCCTCGCGCTGGAGACCTCCGGTGGTGCCACTCCGTTCGGCGAGGCGGCCAATCCCCGCTTCTTCAACGGTTTTCTGACGGCGCCGGTCGCCGCGGCGGCGGCACTGCTCGCGGTCGCCGACGTGGCGGCCACCCGCTACTACCAGCCCGCCGCGCCGGCCTCGCTCGACCCGGTGGTGACGGCCGACGGCGACCGGCTGCGGATGGAGTCCTTCTCCGGCTGCTGCGGCGTCTACGCGCGCCTCGACGTGCTCGCGCCTGGTCTCGACGGCGACGACGTCGGCCACGGCACGACCAACGTCGACATCAACTCCCCCCTCAGACGGGCGCTCGCCACGCTCGGCGGCCTCGATCCGCTGCGACTGGCGGTCGGGCCGGACGAGTTGGAGGTCACCACGTTCGACGGCCGGTTCGTGGAGAAGCGGGTACCACTGCCGGAGCGCTGGTTGCGCGGCTTCGCCGAGGCCCAGGTGCTCGCGGCGGGTTTCGTCCCGCGTGCCGAGGTGCCGGCGGCGGAGGCCGCCGCCTTCCTGCGCACGCTGCCACGGCCCACCCGTCAGTCGAGTGCCCGTACGACGCGCTGGGTGGTGCCGACGGGTCGCGCCCTGCGTCCGGCGAGCAGGCCGGTGCCGGGTGCCGTGTGTCTGCCGGGACCCGAGCGGCTGTTGGCGCTCCAGCAGGTGCTGCGGCACGCCACGACCCTGCGGGTGTACAGCCCGGCCGACGCGGAGCGACAGCCGGCGGCCGTCGCGTGGGAGGTCGAACTGCCGGACATGCGCCTGACGTTGATGCTCTCCCAGGACGCCTCGCGCGGGTTCTCCGGCGAGGGCGGGGTCCTCTTCGACCTGGCCACCGGCTCGGCGGCGGACGACGCGGACCTGGTCTCGGCGCTGCTGGCCTGGGAGCCGAGGATCGACGTGCCCGAGCTGTCCCGGCAGGCCGGGCTGGCTCCCGAGCGGGTGCGCGCCGCCCTCACGGTGCTGGGGACGTCCGGGCAGATCGGCTACGACCTCGCGGAGGAGACGTACTTCCACCGGCACCTGCCCTTCTCCTCGGGCGCCGCGGAGGCACGCAATCCCCGACTGCGCGGAGCCAGGGCGCTGGTCGCCGGCGGGGCGGTCCGGCTGGACGGAGCGCTGGCCTCGGTCGGCGAGGGTGATCACGCCCATGTGGTCCGTGCCGACGACGCGGGACAGCTCAGTTGCACCTGCCTGTGGTGGGCGAAGTACCGAGGAGGACGCGGGCCTTGCAAGCATGTGCTCGCGGTGCGCATGGTCCGGGACGCGGCGACGGAGGCGGCACGATGAGACTGGTCGAACTGGTGAAGGCCGGCGACGCCGCCGAAGTGGTGCGAGGGCTGGCGTCCCTGACGCCGGATCAGCGAGCAGAACAGATAGGCGAGTTGGACGCGTACCGCACCTCGGTGACGGACTGGCGCGGGGTCACACCGGAGCAGCACGCCGCCCGGTTCGCCGCCGAACTCGGTTGCCGGGCAACCCCCGAGGCCGCGGCGGCGTGGCTCGTGGACCATCCGTTCATCGCGCTCGGCACCTGGACGGTGGACGTCATGGACCTGCATCCCGCCGCCTGGCGAGAGGAGCTGGCGGGGCTGCTCGGCGCTCAGGCGACGGCCTCGTACCAGGTGTTCACGATCGCCGAGCACCTCGTCCGTGACACCGGGAGGCCGGTGCCGGCCTCCGACGAGTTCGTGTTCGCCTGGCTTCTCAACCGCTCCAACAACCATGCTCGTCCGCCCCGGTTTCTGGGTGGCGCACCGGGCTCCGACCTTCTTGAGCGGCTGCGCGCCGACGACTTCACTCCGGCCCTCCTCCCCTTGGCACTGGCACGACCGGGACGTCTGGTCCTGGGCAGGAAGGAGACGCTGGAAGCGCTCGTCGGCCTCACCGCCGAAGACGCGGCCGAGCGAGCACAGTTGGTCCACGGCATCTTCGCGGCCCTGATCAGCGATCCCCCGTGGGAGAACCACGCCGCGGAGGCCTTGAGGACGCTGGCCCTCACACCGGCCGAACACGCCGCGACGGCCGGTGAGCGCGCCGAACTGGTCGAGCCGCTTCTGGAGCGCCTGCTCCAGGACGGCACGCGCATGGAGACGGCGCCGTCCCTCGCCTACCTGGGCGCCCTGGCCTCCTCCCCGGCCGAGAGCGCGCTCGCGGTCAGGGACCATCTGGCGCTGCTCGACCGGTCGTTGCCGGTGGCCGCCCACGCCCAGGAGGTCCTGTTCGGCGTGGACGGGGCGGGGCTGCTGGAACCGGACGCGCGCACCGAGATGTGCGAGCGGGTGCTGCTCCGTCCGGAGAAGAAGCTGGTCCGCGCCCAACTCACCTGGCTCGACCGCGCGATCCGGCGGGATCCGTCACGCGCGGGCCGGGCCCTGGTCGACGTGGCCACGGCCTTCGGCCACCGGGACATGGCGTTGCAGGAGCGCGCCCTCGCCGTCGTCGCCCGGCATCTCAAGACCGCCGACGACTCGGTGCTGCCCGAACTGCGGGCCGCCGCCGAACGACTCAGTCCCGGACTCGCCGCGCGCGCGGCCGAGTCGCTCGGCGCCCCGCGGAAGACCGACGACGAGCCGTACGCGGACGTACTGCCCGCCGTGCCCGAGCCCGACCCGGTGCTCGGCCCCATCGCGACGGCCGCCGAAGTCGCCCAGGAGGTCGCCGCCGTCGTCGCGAACGACTGGGACGTGGTGGCGTTCGAGCGGGCCCTGGACGGCCTGGTCCGGCACTCGCACCTCGACCGGACCGCGCTGGCCCAGGCGTTGCGGCCGGTCATGCGCAGGGGCCCGAGGGAGAGTTCCGACTGGGTGCAGGCCGACCTCTACGACGTGGCGGGCGTGGTGCGCGGGGACGAGCCGAGGCGACGGGCCGTCCTGATGCGCCGGGCCGTCCAGGTCCACCCGAGCCGCAGACACTCGCTGGCCGGATCGATGCTCGCGGCCCGGCTGACGGAGGCGATGGACGTCATCGAGTCCGGCTCACAGCCGTTCCTGCTGGCCGTGCCGACGCTCAGCACCGGCGTCCTGGACGCGGCCGTGCTGGTGGACCGGGTCGCGGCACTCGACGCGCTCGGGATCACCCCCGCGCCGGTCGACCTGGCACAGGCGCTGCTGCGGGTCAACGCGACAGCGGACCGGCAGGTCCTGTCGGCTGCCGAGGCGCTCCCCTCCGAGACCGGACAGCGGCTGGCACGCTGGCTGCGCGCGGGCGGTCTCCCGCACCAGGAGTCGGAGCCGGCGGGCTGGCCCCACCGCAAGCCGCCGAAGCCCGCGTCGCAGGGTTGGTGGACCCCCGTAAGCCCCGGAGTCGTCACCGATCCCCCGCTGCCGCCCGCCGCCGCCGCGCTGGTCGGCCCGTACGACGGCAACAACGGCCTGGGCACCCCGATCGCCCCCTTCTGGGTCGCTCAACTGCCGCACCACCGCGAGGAGATGATGGCGCGCGACTACTTCGAATCGCGCATGTCCCAGCGCGGGTGGCCCCGTGTCCTGCCGTTCGTCGCCGAGTCCGGCGGCCCGGCGGGCTACTCGGTGCACCTGGCGGTCGCGTTCGGGTTGATCTGGCAACTGGACACCGACGCGGTGGTGGACGCCCTGCTCGTACTCGCCGCACGAGGGCAGTTGGACACCGGGCTGCTCGGACGCCAGTTGGAGGCACTGCTGAACCACGGCTGGCCCCACGTCGGCCCGGCGAGCGACTCCCTGCGCGCCGCGGCGGAGACCGGCGCCCACGCCACCGTGTGGTCCGTACTCGAAGCCGCCCTGCCCGGCCTGCTGCGCGACACCTCCCTCCGGGGCACGGCCCAACTGCTCGCCCTCGCCGTCGAATGCGCCTCCCGCTGCGCGGCCAAGGGAGAGATACCCGAGGTCACGGCGGTGGCCGCGCGCGGCGGATCGAGCCAGACCGTGAAGAACGCCAAGCTGCTTCGCGACACGCTGGCTTGAGCCGGGACCACCCCGAGAGCCCCGTCCCGTCCTCCAGCAGCCGAGACCGGCGCCTCCGAGCCCTAGCAGCAGGCCCTCGAACGGCGACGGCCCACCCGCCCGGAGGTGCCGGTACTCCGCCGAGCGGCGCCGGTACTTCCGTCGGGCGGTGTCAGTACCCCGCCGGTGGTGCCGGTACGTCCGCCGAGCGGCGGCGGGTTCGCCCGTGTGCGAGGGCGGGTCCGCCGCCGCCCGATGAGCCGGCGTGCTTCCGCGCGGTGCCTTCGGCACGGAGTGCTTTTCGTGGGGCCGACGTCCGGCGGTCGGCCACGACCGCCAGGACGGGCCCGTCGCCGCTCGGCGCGAACGGGCTGGCCGCAGGCCGCAGGCCGCAGGCCGCAGGCGGCAGGCGGCTGATCGTGACAGCGGGCTCGACCGGTCCGGGACCACCCGCTCCGAGTACTCAGCGGCGCTCGGGACCGTACCGGCGCCACTCGGCGGAGTTCTGGCGCCACTCGGCGAAGCACCCACGCCGCCCGGCGAAGTACCGGCACCACCCTGCCGGTACCGGCCCCACCCGCCAGGCGGGCCGTCGCCGGCCGAGGGTCGGCTGCGGTCGCTCCGGGGCAGGCCCGCGACCGCCGAGAGCCGGGGACCGCCGCCGGGCGCGGCTTGGCGGCGGTCCCGCCCGCTAGAAGCAGGGCCGCCGCTGCTCGGGGCGGGCGGGCGCGATGATCGTGGCGGCGTGTCCGGCCGGGGCGGGGGTGTTCGCTCCGAGGACCTGGCAGCGTTCGAGTCCGTGCTGCGACCACAGCGCGGCCGTCCACGCGCAGAGCAGGGCGTCCAGGAGATCTTCCCGGTGTTTGTAGTCGGCGGCGCCCTGCGGTGACGGCTCGGCGAGGAGTCGGCGGGAGACCGCGTGCGACGCGAGTTGAAGGGGCGGGTCCGCAGTGGCCAGGCCCGCCATCCGTTCGATCAGCCGGTCGCACTCCCGGGACCGGACCGCCCGCCACTGGGCCGTCGGCACCCGCACCGGCCGCCGCTTGTACGTGGGCCGTTCCTGGTCGTAGCCCAGCTCGTGGGCCCCGACGAGGGTCGTGTACGGGTAGCACTCGGACATGGCACGCCCGCCCGTCGGCGGCCCGCCCCTGCCGTCGTCGTAAACCCAGCCGGACTCTTCCAGCGCTTTCCGCAAAAGCACACCGGCAAGGCGCGGGGAGTTCTGATTGGTGCTGTTCGCACTCACCTTCCAACGGCCGTATCTCTGACCGACCTCACGCTCACACGAACGCTGGCCGGCCGGATTGTCCACGATCAGCGGGGCGTCGACAAATAACAGCGCCGATCCGGCGACAGCCGTCCTGGTAATCCAGGCCGTCGTCTCCTCGATTCCCCGGGTCCAGCCGCAATCGACCACCACACCGTGACGATCGATGGCTGCCACACCGGTCTCGTTGAGCTTCGGACGAGTTCCGCTGTGCGCCCAGGCGAGGTCGACGCCGATGAACCGCTCTGTCTCCATGCATCGGTAATACCAGAGGGATTCACCGCGCGACACCGCAAGTTCCACACATTCTCACCCGGACCACCCCCTGGGATTCCCCTGTGGGATTGCCGAGAATGCCACCTCGCCGCCCGGCTCCCCCGAGCCGGCCGCACTCGCCCGAACTCCCGCCCACGCGCCCCCGGTCGACACCCGGGGCGGCCGACGCCACGCGGACCCCGAAGGTGTCACGCCCGTCACGTTGATCAATAAGCCACATCTCACCACGTACGGCCACGTCCTGGACACTTCACACTCCCCCGGCGACGGCTGCGACCTCGGGGAATCGACCGGAGCCGAACACCGGGCCGGGTTACCGGCGTTCGAGGAGCGGCGACCGACGACGAAGGTCCGGGCACCCGCAAAGGCGCAGAACGGCGGGGCGCTCCGGGCCCGAGCCCCGGACGGGCGGGCACCGGACCGGAGCCGAATTCAGATCGACAAATTGACACCCTCACCGGCAACCGGCACCCCACCGAGAGGCGGGCCCCGGCGCGCCGCCAACCTCCTCCACAATTGGGGCTATTGACGGTCAGTCATGTGTTCGTACGGTGATACGATCTCCGCACTTGCGGAGCAGGCAGATGGGTGCAAAACGACATCTCCGACTACGGGGACAGTCCGGGCGGTAACTCCGACGCCGGCCGTCCACCGGCTCACCGCATTGACGGAAATTCAGCAGCTGGCCGTCAGTCGCCTGAAGAGAGTCTTATGACGCATTACATAGAGGACCCGTTTTTCTGGGCTCTCCTTCTCGTCACCCTTGCCGCGGTCGCCCTCATCGTTGTTCAACGCAAGGCGGCACGGAATTCACGGCGCGAGATGGAAGAGCTCAGGGCTCGGCACTCCGAGCGAGAGAGAGATTACTCGCAATCCATTCTGGATTCCCAGGAGCAAGCGCAGGAGCAGGCTCAGGAAGAAATCAAGACAGTCCTCAAGTCCGCCATGCGGACACTCCAGGTAACCGCCGCCGAGCAGCAGAAGATCATTTCTGAGCTCCAGGAGAAGTACGGCGACTCCGTCATCCTCCAGGATCTCCTGGAGATCGACCACACGAACTCACAGTTCGGGCGTCGCGCGCAGTCCATCGCCGTACTGTGCGGCGGCTGGCTGGGCAACCGGCGTGAGGTCGCCTCGGTTTATGACGTGGTCCGCAGCGCCCAGGGCAGGATTCGCCACTTCCGGCGGGTGGAGATTCTTTCGCAGGTCGACTTCGGCGTCACCAGCCGGGCCGTCGAACCCGTGGCACTCGCCCTCGCGGAACTGCTCGACAACGCCACGAGTTACTCCAGCCCGGACTCCGTCGTCGAGATCAACATTCGTACCGTCCCCAAGGGGGTCTGCATCGTCGTCGACGACGCCGGCGTCGGTATGAACGACGAGGAGCGGGCCAAGGCCGCGAGGCTCCTCTCGACCGCGCGGGCCTCCGGTGTCTCGGGGCTCGGCAACCCGCCGCAGTTCGGCTTCGCCGTGATGGGCGTGCTCAGCGAGCGCTTCGGTTTCGAGGTGTCCGTGGACTCCTCGTCGCCCTACGGAGGTGTGCGGTCGATCCTCCTCCTGCCGCACGACCTGCTCGCCGAGATCCCGGCGCCGAAGGTGCAGGCACCTGCCGCACCCGTCGCCTCGGTGCCGGGTCCGATCGGATCCGAACCCGCCGCCCTGACCACGTCCTCGACCGACGACGGCCTGCCGAGGCGACGCCGCAAGCGGCCGATGGCCGTCGTGCCGGGAACTTCACCACAGGCTCCCGGCACCCCGACCCGTTCCAGCGCGGAAAGGGCGGCGGTCTTCGGAGCCTTCCAACGGGGCACGACGTCCGGTCGAGTCGCCGATCCGGACACAGCGGATCAGACGAGCGGCACACGTGGTGCAAGCAGCGAAGGGCATGAGGTCTCGTGAACGACGATCTTGATCTGGCATGGATGCTCGACGGCGCCCTGGAGATACCCGGGGCCGTGCACGCGGTCCTGATCTCCGCCGACGGCCTGTTGATGACCCGGACGAAGGATCTCGACAGGGACGACGCCGACCGGGTCGCCGCCGCGATGAGCAGCATGCAGTCGTTGAGCCGCGCGCTCGCGTTCTTCTGCGCGGATCCCCAGCAGCAGTGGCGGCAGACACTCGTCGAGTTCGACGGCGGCTGGGTGTTCCTGATATCCGCCGGACCCGGCGCCTATCTCGCGGTGTCGGCCACCCCCGACGTCGACATGGCGGACATCACCTTCCGCATGCAGCAGCTCGTCGGCCAGTTGGGCAAGGCGCTGACGACACCGCCCCGGGCGAACCTCGGCGCGCCGTCATGACGGGGCCGGACGAAGAGGAGTTCGAGGCAGGGGAGCTGGTACGGCCCTACGTCGTCACCAAAGGCCGCGGTCTGCCCGACGATTCGAAGCTCTCGCTGATCACCCTGGTCACGGCGGCTGCCGACCACCAGCAGCGGCCCACGCGGCTCTCTCCCGAGGAGCAGCGGCTGCTGGACCTCTCGGCCGCCGGATACCTCTCGGTCGCCGAGATCGCGGGGCACACCCAGTTACCTCTGGGAGTCGTACGGATCGTCCTCTCCGCCCTCATCGAGGGCGGCTATCTCATCGCCCGGCCGCCCGTGGAACGCGCCGCCCTCGCCGACCAGCAGATCCTTCAGGAGGTGCTGAATGGTCTCCGTTCAAGGTTTGGATGAAGACGCCTACGTCCGTGGCGGAGCTACGCAGACCGCGGTGAAAATCCTGGTCGTCGGACACTTCGCGGTGGGCAAGACCACCTTCATCGGGTCGATATCGGAGATCGTTCCGCTGTCCACCGAGGAGACGATGACGCGGGCCGCGGAGACGGTCGACGACCTCAAGGGGGTCCAGGGCAAGACCACCACCACGGTCGCCATGGACTTCGGCCGCCTCACCATCAGCGACCGCGTCGTCCTCTATCTGTTCGGGACGCCCGGCCAGCAGCGTTTCGTGCAGATGTGGGAGGACATGGCCCGGGGCGCGCTGGGCGCACTGGTGCTGGTCGACCCCGAGCGGCTCGCGGACTCCTTCCCCGTCATCGACCTGATCGAGCAGTACGGCCTCGACTACGCCATCGCCGTGAACCACTTCGCGGGTGTGCAGGCCCGTGACGAACGGGCGCTGCGCGAGGCACTTGACCTCCTTGACGACACCCCCGTCGTCACCTGCGACGCGCGGGACGAGAAATCGTCGGCTGAAGCACTGATCACTCTCGTCCGCCACTTGCAGGAACGTGCACATTAGGAGCAGAGATGGACGCTCAATCCGCAGCACCCGTGCCCCCGCCCGGGTGCCCGGCCCACAACTCCGGCGGCCGAGTGCCGCTGTACGGGCCGGAGTTCGCGGCCGATCCCCAGGCGTACTACGAGTTCATGCGCCACTACGGACCGACCGCGCCTGTGGAGCTCGCGCCGGGGGTGGAGGCGACGCTGGTCACCGACTACTCGGCGGCACTTCAGTTGTTGCAGGACTCCAGCTCGTTCAGGAAGGACGCTCGCCGCTGGCGGGACTTCAACGAAGGCAGGGTCGGGCCGGACAGCCCGGTCTTCCCGCTGCTGGCGTACCGCCCCAACTGCATGTTCAGTGACGGTGCCGAGCACCTGCGGCTGCGCCAGGCGGTCACCGACAGCATGGCGCGCGTGGACTCCCGCCGGCTGGCGCGGAGCACCGGGCAGATCTCGGACTACCTCATCTCCCAGTTCAGCGCCCGTGGTTCGGCCGACCTGGTCAGCGACTACGCCAAGCAGTTGCCGCTGTTCGTGTTCAACGAACTCTTCGGCTGCCCGGCGGAGGTCGGTGACCGGGTCCTCTTCGGCATCTCCGGCATGTTCGACGGTGTCAACGCCGAGAAGGCGACCGGCGTGCTCTTCCAGGCCGTCGGTGAACTGGTGGCGCTCAAGCGGGCCAGGCCCGGAGACGACGTCACCTCGTGGCTGATGGCGCACGAGGCCAGGCTGACCGACGAGGAGATGGTCCACCAGCTGGCGCTGCTCCTGGGCGCGGGGGCCGAACCGCTGCGGAACCTCATCGGCAACACGCTGCACCGGCTGCTCACCCAGGACAAGTACGCCATCGCCGGCGGTCTGATCGGTGAGGCCCTGGAGGACACGCTGTGGGAGAACCCGCCCATGTCGAACTACGCGCCGCACTACCCGGCGTCCGACATGGAGTTCGCCGGCGGCAAGCTCGCGGCGGGTGACCTGGTGATGGTGAGCTTCGCCGCCGCCAACACCGGTCCGGCGCTCACCGCCTCGCGTCAGGCGGGCAGCAGCCGTGCCCACCTGGCGTGGAGCGCGGGTCCGCACGCGTGCCCGTCCAAGGACCCGGCGATGCACATCACCGTCACGGCCATCGAGAACCTGCTCAACAGGCTGCCCGATGCCCAGCTCGCCGTCCCGGAGGACAGCCTGACCTGGCGTCCGGGCCCCTTCAACCGGGCGCTGGCCACGCTGCCCACCCGGTTCACCCCCGTCCAGCCGGCCCGGCAGGCGAACCCGCAGGCCCGGCCCGCGGCGCCGGTGCGCGACGAGCAGGCTGGTGCGGCGCGCAAGCCCGAGAGCGGCGGCAAGTGGAGCCAGTTCCTGTCCTGGCTGACGAGGTGATGCACACAACACCCGACAACTCCCCCTAACTGCATGACGGTTCAACTGCACGGGTAGTGACCAACGCGGCAGTTGTGTTGTCAGAAGACATAGGGGGTGTCGTGTACCACATACCCACCAGCTCCGCGAGTACGACCCAACGGCATAGAAAGCAAGGCAAGATACCCGCCCCCGCAGGCGGGTATCTTCTTGTGCGCCCCGGCGCACTCCGGAGCGAACGGTGAGCGCCTCCCGGCCGCCCGGCGAGCGGAGCGGCTCGATCGCACCGGCTCTCGGCGCCTTCACGGCGGGGCAGTTGGTGCGCCTGTGCGACGTCGTGGGGCTCTCGGCCTCCGACGCGGAGATCTACGCGCGTGTACTCATCGACACGCTGGGCCCCCTGGCCGAGCGTCCACTGGACCTGCCGCCGCCCTCCGACAGTTTCCTCTCCGACGATCACACGCCGGTGGAGTTCTCCCTGTCCTTCCTCCCGGGAGCGGCCCCGACGCTGCGGCTGCTCCTCGAACCGGGGTGCGGTGTCGGCGGTCTGCCGCAGGACGGCCGTGCGGGGCTGCGCGTCGTCCGCGAACTGGCGCGGCGCTGGGACTTCTCCACCGGCCAACTCGACCGGTTGGAGGACCTGTTCTTCCCGACCTCGACGCAAGGCCCCGCCACCGGGGGCCCCTTTACCGAGGACTCCTTCACCGAAGGCCCCTTCACCGCAGACTCCTTCACCGAAGGCCCCTTCACTGAGGCCCCCTTCACCGAGGGCACTTCGGCGGCGGGTTCCTTCGACCTGTGGTGCGCGCTGGAGCTGCGCCCCGGCGGCGTACCCAGGATGAAGGTGTACCTGAACCCCGCGGCGTCAGGGCAGGAACGTTCCGCCGACACGGTGCGGGAGGCGTTGCGTCGGCTCGGCCACCGGGAGGCGTTCGAGAGCCTGCCGCGGGCGGACGGCTACCCGTTCCTCGCCCTGGACCTGGGCGACTGGGACACCCCACGGGTGAAGGTGTACCTCAGGCACGACGACCTGTCGGCTGCCGAGGCCTGCCGGTTGCCCCGTATGAGCCCGGGTCCCGGCGCCGCGGAGATCCTGGAGTTCTTCGGCACGGCGGCGGGCAGCCTCAGGTCGGGTGAGGGACAGGACGCACGGCTCGGCGGCCGGCCCGGCCTGTCCTGCCACGCCTTCACCGAGTCGGCGACAGGGCTGCCGAGCGGCTTCACCCTCCACATCCCGGTCAGGGACTATGTCCGGCACGACGGGGAGGCCCTCGCCCGAGCGGTGACCGTGCTGAGCCGCCACGGGATGAACCCCGCCCCGCTGCTCGGATCACTGGCCGCCGTCACCTCGCGCCTGCCGCGGGACGGCGTGGGGCTGATCGCATACCTCGCCCTCACCCACCAGCACGGCCGGCCGCCTCGGGTGACCGCGTACATCTCCTCCGAGGCCTACTCCGTCCGGCCGCCGGTCGCCCGGCTGCCCCAGCAGGTCGAGACGGTGCACTGAGACAACGGGTGCGCTGAGGCACCGCACGACCAGCGAAGCTCCTGCCGGACGGGCCCTGTCGAACAGGGCCCGTCCGGCAGGAGCTTCGTCCACTCGACCACCGGGCTGTCCGGCTACGCGGCGTACGGGTTCTCCTCGTCGTCGCGCAGCTCCTGGAGGTACGGCACCACGTCGACCTGGATGGAGGAACCCTCTCCGGTCCCGTAACGGTCGACGACACCGCGCAGGTAGCCGCCGATCTCCTTGCGCATGACCTCGGGCGACGGCAGGCCGGCGTCGCCGTCGACGATCCGCGCGACCCAGCGTGCCTGGGCTTCGACGAGTCGGGTGATGGCTCCGACGGGACGGACCAGGCCGATGAAGTGCAGGCCCGGGTGATCGGGCGAGACCACTCTCTTGTAGAGCTCGACCGACCCGTCCGGGCCCGCGGGCCAGCCGGACGGGAGGAAAGGGAAGGCCATCCGGTACCCGGTGCAGTAGACGATCGCGTCAGCCTCCTCGACGCTCTCGTCGGTGAAGACGACCCTCCGCCGGTCCAGGGAGTCGATCGCCGGTCGGGGGATCACCGCGCCATGGCGTATCCGGCTGAGGATCTCGTCCGAGATGGTCACGGCCGAGGCGAAGATGCGGTGGTCGGGCTCGGGGAGCCCGTAGTCCGCCAGCCTCCCCCGTGCGACGTGCAGCGACCGTTCGACGAAGGCGCGCTGTTCGGACAGCGACATCCGGGTCCACCATGGGGCGTTGGCGATCTCGTCGAGCGACAGGCCGAAGAGCTGCTTGGGGACGATGTGAAGTCCCCGCCGGACCGACAGGACCGTCCGGGCGGCGTGCCGGGAGAGGTCCGCCGCGATGTCCACCGCCGACGCGCCGAGCCCCACGACGACCACGCGTTGCCCACGGAAGTCACTGCCGTCGCGGTAGTCGATAGCGTGCAGAATCGTTCCGGCAAATGACTGCGCACCGGCGGGCAGCGGGTTCGGGAGGACCGGTTCCGTGTTGTGCCCCGAGGCGACGACCACGTGCTCGAACCGTCGGGTCGTCGTGACCCCTTCCGCGTCCCGGCTGACGACCGTCCACCCGCCGTCGGGGTCCGGGCGTACGGACTCCACCTCGGTACGCAGTTCGACGCGGCCCAGTACGTCCGCCCACTCCGCGTACGAACGCAGATACGCGGCGACGTCGCTGTGCCGCGGATAGAGGGGAAAGGAGTCGGGCATCGGGAAACCGGTGTAACCGGTCAACTGCTTGGCCGTGTTGAGATGCAGCGGCAGATACCCCGGCCCTCTCTCCCCCGCCTGCGGCTGACGCCAGATGCCTCCGACGTCCGGCGCCCGCTCAAGGCAGACGAAATCGACGTCTCGGGCCGCAAGAGCGTGCGCGGCCGCCAGACCTGACAAACCAGCACCGATCACACAGACAGTCACGGTTCCCCCCACAGGACACTTCTCTCCCAGCAAGGGACATGACTGCCCAGCCGCCCATAGCTCCACACCGGTGAAAAGCAGCCAGCGGCTGCGGGGGTGTGCTTGCGGGGGTCGGAGCCTGCGGGTATGGCCGTACGACCGGCTGGGAGGGCGGGGGCCCGGCTGGGAGGGCGGGGGTCAGTTGGGAGGGCGCAGGTCGGCCCGGGAGGCGGCCCCCGTCCGCCTACCGACGGGTGAGGGAGTCCGTCGCATGATCACCGCGGGGTTCGTCCGCCCGGCCGACGCGGCCGAACTGGTCCGCACGGGGCGGGAGTCGGACATCGGAGGCTGACGGACCTTGGATGACATCGGACGGAATTTTGACAGGCGCTTGACAAACTAGGCGCGTTTCGCGAGCATGCAAAACATCTGCAGATTGCTGCAAATACCAAAGTGCAGCACGCAATTTCTTCTCGCTTGCCTTCATCTCGCTTGCCTTCATCTCGCATCCCGATCCCGCTACGGCTGATGCACGCGACAAGCGCGGCCTACGCGCGCCTTTGCCTGACAACCCGCACGTCAGGAAGGAACCCCCCATGTCTTGGCGCCCTCGCGCAGGGCTCAGATCGCTCACTGCGCTCGCACTCGTCCTGGCCGGAGCCGCCGTCGCGGCACCCGCGACCACGGCGGCACCGGCGGACCTCCGCCGAACGACTACCAGCAGGTACAACTCGCCTCGGGATCAGCCGAGTTGGGTGAGGCGATGTCACTGACCGTCCTGCCCGACCGGTCCGTCCTGCACACCGCGCGCGACGGCACGATCCGCTACACCGACGCCGCGGGCAACACCAAGCAGGCCGGCAAACTCGACGTCTACACGCACGACGAGGAAGGCCTGCAAGGCATCGCAGCCGACCCCGGATTCGCCTCCAACCGCTATGTGTACGTGTACTACTCGCCCAGGCTAAGTACTCCCGCGGGCGACGCCCCGGCCACCGGAACGGCGGCCGACTTCGCGCCTTGGCAGGGCCACCTGAACCTGTCGCGCTTCACGCTGAAGACCGACGGCACCCTCGACACGGCGAGCGAGAAGGTCGTCCTGGAAGTCCCCAACGACCGCGGCCAGTGCTGCCACGTCGGCGGCGACATCGACTTCGACGCGGCCGGGAACCTCTACCTGACCACGGGCGACGACACCAACCCGTTCGACTCCGCCGGCTACGCGCCGATCGACGAACGCACCGACCGCAACCCGCAGTTCGACGCCCAGCGCAGCTCGGGCAACACCAACGACCTGCGCGGCAAGCTGCTCCGCGTCAAGCCGACCGCGGCGGGCGGCTACACCGTCCCCGCCGGCAACCTGTTCGCACCCGGCACCGCGAACACCCGCCCCGAGATCTACGCGATGGGCTTCCGCAACCCGTTCCGGATGTCCGTCGACCGCGCCACCGGCGTCGTCTACCTCGGCGACTACGGCCCCGACGCGGGCGGCACCGACCCGAACCGCGGTCCCGGCGGCCAGGTCGAGTTCGACCGCGTCACCGGACCCGGCAACTTCGGCTGGCCGTACTGCACCGGCACCAACACCACGGCGGAGACGTACAACGAGTACACCTTCCCGAGCGGCCCCTCCGGCGCCAAGTACGACTGCGCGGGCGGACCGGCCAACAACTCCTTCCGCAACACCGGCCAGGCCAAGCTGCCCCCGGTGAAGCCGAGTTGGATCAAGTACGGGCTGGACGGCTCGCCTCCCGAGTTCGGCGGCGGCTCCGAGTCCCCGATGGGCGGCGAGGTCTACCGCTACGACCCGAACCTGAACTCCTCGGTCAAGTTCCCGCAGTCCCTCGACGGCCGGTACTTCGCCGCCGAGTTCGGCCGCCAGTGGATCAAGGCCATCGAGGTCAGGAGCGACGGTTCGTACGGCACGATCGACGACGTCCCCTGGAACGGGACCCAGGTCATCGACACCGACTTCGGCCCCGACGGCGCGCTGTACGTGCTGGACTACGGGACCGGGAGCGGCAACCAGGCCCTGTACCGCATCGAGTACATCGCGGGCAGCAACCGCAACCCGGTCGCCCAGGTGTCCGCCGACAGGACCTCCGGCGCCCTGCCGCTCGCGGTGCGGTTCTCCTCCCAGGGCAGTTCGGACCCCGAGGGCCAACAGCTCACCTACTCCTGGAACTTCGGCGACGGCTCGACGTCCACCCAGGCCGACCCCAGTCACACGTACACCGCCGCGGGCACCTATCGGCCCACCCTCACCGTCAAGGACCCGCAGGGCCTCACCGGCACGGCGAGCCTGGTCGTGACCGCCGGCAACACCGCGCCGACCGTCACCCTGCAACAGCCCCTCGACGGACAGCTGTTCTCCTTCGGGGACACCGTGCCCTTCCGTATCCAGGTCAGCGACCCCGAGGACGGAACGGTCGACTGCTCCAAGGCGAAGCTCACCTATCTCCTCGGCCACGACAGCCACACCCACGCCATCACCTCGACGACCGGCTGCACCGGCACCCTCAGCATTCCCGCCGACGGCGAACACGACAGCGCCGCCAACCTGTACGGCGTCTTCGACGCGGAGTACACCGACTCCGCCGGTCTGACCACGCACTCCGTGCGCACCCTGCAACCCCGGCACCGCCAGGCGGAGCACTTCTCCGCCCAGTCGGGCATCCAGATCGCCGCGCACGGCCCGGCCGAGGGCGGCAACACCGTCGGCTTCACCGACAGCGGCGACTGGATCTCCTTCAAGCCGTACGCGCTCGCAGGCGCCAACCGCCTCTCCGCCCGGGTCTCCTCCGGGGGCAGCGGCGGAACCATCGAGGTCCGCGCGGGGTCCACGACCGGGACGCTGCTCGGCACCGTGACCGTGCCGGTGACCGGCGGCTGGGAGACGTTCACGGACGTCTCGGCCGCACTGTCCTCGGTCCCGTCCACCAGCACCGAACTCTTCCTCGTCTTCCGCGGCCCCACCGGCCAGGGAAACCTCTTCGACCTCGACGCCTTCACCTTCAGCGGCGGCAGCCCCACCAACACCACATGGGAAGGGGAGTCCTACACCTCCTCGGCCGGTGTGCAGGCCGCCGCACACGCGCCGGCCAGCGGCGGACAGACGCTCGGCTACATCGAGAACGGCGACTGGGCCGGGTACGCCTCCGTGCCCACCGCGGGCGCCACCGCCTTCTCCGCCAAGGTCTCCTCGGCGGGCGCGGGCGGCACCGTCCAGATCCGCTCCGGCTCACAGACCGGCCCGGTACTCGGCTCGGTGACGGTGCCGGTGACCGGCGGCTGGGAAACCTTTGCCACCGTCACCACCACGCTCAACGGCACCGGATCCGGGCCGCTGTTCCTCACCTTCACCGGCGGCGCCGGGAACCTCTTCGACATCGACACCTTCACGCTCGGCGCCTCGGCGCGAAAGGGGCGCTGACCATGACCACCCTGACGCGGCGACTGCGCCGCGGCCCGGCGATCCTCGCCATGGCACTGACCTGCGCGTTCCTGACCCCCCTCGGGCACGCCCAGGCGACCGCCGACCGGCAGGCAGCCGCCTTCGACATCCTGGTGTTCTCCAAGACCGCCGGATTCCGGCACGACGCGATCCCGGCCGGCATCGGCGCCCTGCGAACCCTGGGCGGCCAGAACGACTTCACCGTGACCGCCACCGAGGACGCCGCCGCCTTCACCACCACCAACCTGTCCGGCTACGAGGCCGTGGTCTTCCTCAACACCACCGGCGACGTCCTCGGCCCGGCGCAGCAGACCGCCTTCCAGACCTACGTCGACTCCGGCGGCGGCTACCTCGGCGTACACGCGGCAGCCGACACCGAGTACGACTGGCCCTACTACGGCCAACTCGTGGGCGCCTACTTCCAGAGGCACCCCGCGATCCAGCAGGCCACGGTCAGGAACGAGAACCGCGCCCACCCGGCGACCGCCCACCTGGGCCCCACCTGGACACGCACCGACGAGTGGTACGACTACCGCGCGAATCCGCGCGCCGGCGTCCGCGTCCTGCAATCCCTGGACGAGACGACGTACAGCGGCGGCGGAATGGGCTCCGACCATCCCATCACCTGGTGCCACAGCCAGGGCGCGGGCCGTTCCTTCTACACCGGGCTCGGCCACACGACCGAGTCCTACAGCGACCCGGCCTTCCGTTCCCTGCTGCTCGGCGCCGTGCGCTACACGGCCGGTCAGACCTCGGCGGACTGCTCCGCGGCGCCCAGCACCGGCGCGCCGGTCGAGGCCGAGTCGTTCACGTCCAACTCCGGTGTACAGGCGGCCGGTCACGCGCCTGCCAGTGGTGGCCAGACCCTGGGCCACATCGACAACGGCGACTGGGCCGGATACGCCGGAGTCTCGACCGCCGGGGCCAGGACCTTCACGGCGAAGGTCTCCTCGGCGGGCGCGGGCGGCACCGTCGAGATCCGCTCCGGCTCGGCCACCGGCACCCTGCTCGGCTCCGTGAGAGTGCCGGTCACCGGTGGCTGGGAGACCTTCACGACGGTCTCCACGGCACTGACCGCCACCGCCTCGGGCCCGCTGTTCCTGAGATTCACCGGCGGGAGCGGCGCCCTGTTCGACATCGACACCTTCACCCTCGGCACCGAGACCGCCGCCGACGGCCTGTCCCCGAACGTGCACCTCTTCTACTACCCGTGGTACGGCAGCCCGGCCGTCAACGGCGGCTGGCGGCACTGGCAGCAGGGCGGCCACACACCGCCCGAGGACGTCGGCGCCGACCTCTACCCGGCGCTCGGTCCCTACGACTCCGGCGACTACGCGGGCGCGGTGGCCCAGCACATGAAGTGGGTCGCCCGGTCCGGCGCCGGTGTCATCGTCTACAGCTGGTGGGGCCGGGGCGGTTACGAGGACGGGCTCGCCCGGGGTGTCCTCGACGCGGCGCAGAAGGAGGGCGTCAAGGTCGCCTGGCACCTGGAGCCGTACGCCGGCCGCACCGCGGCCTCGACCGTCGCCGACATCCAGTACATCAACTCCACCTACGGCGGCCATCCCGCCTTCTACCGCTCCGCCGAGCACGGCGACAAGGGCGCGTTCTACGTCTTCGAGAGCCTGAACATCACCGACTGGGCCCCGCTCGACCAGGTCACGGGCAGCAGCATCGTGCTCGCCCAGACCACCGACACCAGCAAGATCGCCCACTTCTCGGGCCTGTACACCTACGACGGCATCGCGGGCGCGACCGCTCCCGGCTGGAAGCAGGCAGGCGACTACGCCCGCGCCAACGACCTGATCTGGGCCCCGTCCGTCGCTCCCGGCTACGTCGACGACCGGGCGGTGCCGGGCAACACGACACCCACCCTGGAACGGGCCGACGGAGCCGCGTACGACAGACAGTGGTCCAACGCCCTCGACCCCGCGATCGGCGGCTCACCCGCCTGGGTGTCCGTCACGTCCTTCAACGAGTGGCACGAAGGGAGCTCCATCGAACCGGCCGACCCCACCCCGCCCACGGGCCACGGCTACCGAACGTACGACGGCGCCTACGGCCTGACCGGCGAAGCAGCACAGACGGCCTACCTGGACCGCACGGCGTACTGGGCGAACCGCTTTACCGACTGACGGCCACAAACACGGATGGTGCCGACCGGGACCCGGTCGGCACCATCCGTGTTCACGAAGAGTGACTGTGTGCTGCTTTTGTGTCCGAGGGGGGACTTGAACCCCCACGCCCGATAAAGGGCACTAGCACCTCAAGCTAGCGCGTCTGCCATTCCGCCACCCGGACCAGGTGTCTGCCGCCTGGACGGGGGTGTTCCCCGCGGCGACATGGACAACAATACCAAGGTTTCGGAGTGCCTTTCACCTGCATATCCGGGCTGCCAGGGCGGATGCGGGGGTGCCGTCGGGGGTGCCCTCCGGGATCGCCATGGGTGACCCGGTGGCTACCCCGGGCGGGCGGCCGGCGTCCGGTTCGTGGACGCCGGCCGCCCGCCCTCACCTCACGGCATGAGGTGGTAGTCGGGGAAGTTGCCCGGCAGCCGCTCCCCCTCCGGCCCCTGGGTCACCGCGCGCACCAGCAGTTCGCCGCCCACGAACGCGCCGCGCCAGGACGCGCCGAAACCGCCGAACAGCTCGTCGCGGTCGCCGCGGGAGCGGGGCTTGCCGTGGCCGACCTTGAACGCGCGGATCTGCGGTGCGAGACGCTCGTACGTCGACCTGTCGTCGGTGGACAGCGTGGCGACCAGCGCGCCGTTGGACGCGTTCATCGCGGCGAGCAGCTCGGCCTCGGTGTCGACCAGGACGATCGTGTCGACCGGGCCGAAGGGCTCCGCGTGGTGCAGCGGGGAGGACGGGGGCGGGTTGAGGATCGTGACCGGGTGGACGTACGCCGAGGTGTCCTGGCCGGGCAGGAAACGCGCGTCGGAGAGGTTGCCGCGGTGCAGCGGGACGGCGCCCCGGTCGATGGCCTCGGCGACCTGGTCGTGGAGTTCCTTGGCCTTGGCCGCGTTGATCACGGGGCCGAAGTCGAGGGAGGGGTAGGGGTCGTCGGGGTGTTCGACGGCGAGCGGGTGGCCGATGCGCAGGGTGCGGACCGCCGGGAGGTAGGCCGCGAGGAACTCGTCGAACAGGGCGCGCTGGACGACGAAGCGCGGGTAGGCGGTGCAGCGCTGCTTGCCGTAGTCGAAGAGCTTGGGGATGACGGCGGTCAGCGCGTCCCAGTCCGTGTGGTTCCAGATGCCCCAGGTGTTCAGCCCCTCCTGTTCCAGTACGTGCCGCTTGCCGAGGTCGGCGACGGCGGTGGCCACCGCGGCGCCCGTGTCACGGCCGCCGACGAAGGAGACGCAGCCGATCTCGGGCGAGCGGACGAGGGCCTCGGACAGCTCCCCTCCGCTGCCGCTGACGAGGGTGACGGGTATCCCTTCGCGCGCGGCGAGCGCACTGGCCAGGGTGAGGCAGGCGACGCCGCCGTCGGTCGGGGTCTTGGCGATGACCGCGTTGCCGGCCAGTGCCTGTACCAGCATCGCGTGAACGAGCACGCTCATCGGGTAGTTCCAGCTCGCGATGTTGGACACGGGCCCGTCGAGCGCGGTCCGGCCCTCCACCATGGGCTCGATGCCGTCGACATACCAGCGCACGCCGTCGATGGCACGGTCCACGTCGGCCTGGGCGAGCCGCCAGGGCTTGCCGATCTCCCAGACCAGCAGGAGCGCGAGCAGTTCGCGGTGCTCGGTCAGCGCGTCGAGGGTCGCCGCGACGCGGGCTCGGCGCTCGGCCAGGGGGACGTGGCGCCAGGCTCGGTGCTGGTCGAGCGAGGCGCGTACGGCCTGCTGGGCGGTGGCGGCGTCCAGCCGCGGCGGACCCGCGATGGGGCTGCCGTCGACGGGGCTGGTGGCGGGCAGCGCCCGGCCGTCCGCGTGCCAGGCGGAGCCCCAGAGGTTGAGGACCCGGTCGTCCTGGAACGCCTCGGGCGCCACCTGGAGGCAGCGCCGCCAGGCGTCGGCCCAGGAGGTCCCGGCCTTCAGGACGAGGTTGGTGTTGTCGAGGGTGGTGTCGAAAGTGGTGGTCATTCGGTGTCTCCGCTCTCGGTGCACAGTCGGGGGCGGGGGGCCCGCCTCCGCCGGACGGCGGAAGGCTCGGGCCCGCGCGAGCAGGTGTCGCGTAGGTACGGAGGGGGCGGGGTGGCCCGTGGGTCCGTGAAGGCAGCGGCGGGTTGTGGCCGCCGTGTCCGTAGGGAGCGGCGTGGTGGCCGCCGTGTCCATGAGCAGCGGCAGGGTGGCCGCCGTGTCCGTAGGCAGCGGCGGGATGGCCGCCGCGTCCGTAGGGAGGAACGTAGTGAGGCCGGGTTATCCCCGGCAGTCACCTCACGTCAACTATGAGTGACGTCACGTTCCGTTCTCCAGGCGGTCCAGGACCAGCCGGGCCGTCTCGGTCGGGGTGCCGCCCACCCGTACTCCGACCGCTTCCAGGGCCTTCCTCTTCGCCTGGGCGGTGCCCGACGAGCCGGAGACGATGGCGCCCGCGTGCCCCATGGTCCTGCCTTCGGGGGCGGTGAATCCGGCGATGTAGCCGACGACGGGCTTGGTGACGTGGTCGCGGATGTACGCCGCCGCCCGTTCCTCGGCGTCGCCGCCGATCTCCCCGATGAGGACGATCAGTTCGGTGTCGGGGTCTTCCTGGAAGGCCGCCAGGCAGTCGATGTGGGTGGTGCCGACGACGGGGTCGCCGCCGATGCCGACACAGGTCGAGAAGCCGATGTCCCTCAACTCGTACATGAGCTGGTAGGTGAGGGTGCCGGACTTGGAGACCAGGCCGATGCGGCCGGGCTTGGTGATGTCGGCGGGGATGATGCCCGCGTTCGACTCGCCTGGGCTGATCAGTCCGGGGCAGTTGGGGCCGATGACGCGGGTGCCCCTGGCGGCGGCGTACGCGTGGAACACCACCGAGTCGTGGACCGGGATGCCCTCGGTGATGACGACGGTGAGTCCGATCCCGGCGTCGGCGGCCTCCATGACGGCCGCCTTGGCGAAGGCGGGCGGGACGAAGACGACGCTCACGTCCGCCCCGGTCGCCTCGACGCCTTCGCGGACCGACCCGAACACGGGGACGGTACGGTCGTCGAAGTCGACGCTGCGGCCCGCCTTGCGCGGGTTGACGCCGCCGACGACCTCGGTGCCGGCCGCGAGCATCCGCCGCGTGTGCCGCATGCCCTCGCCGCCGGTCATGCCCTGGACGAGGACCTTGGACTCCTTGGTGAGAAAGATGGCCATGTCCACTTCCTTCAGACGGCGTCGGCGAGTTGGGCGGCGCGGCGCGCGGCGCCGTCCATGGTGGTGGCCTGCTGGACCAGGGGATGCGCGCGGTTGTCGAGGATGGCGCGGCCGCGGACGGCGTTGTTGCCGTCGAGGCGGACCACCAGCGGCTTGGTCAGCCTGACGTTGTCCAGCGCCCGCACGATCCCGTCGGCGACCGCGTCGCAGGCGGTGATGCCGCCGAAGACGTTGACGAAGACGGACTTCACGTCCGGGTCGGAGAGGATCACGGACAGGCCGTCGGCCATGATCTGGGCGGAGGCTCCGCCGCCGATGTCGAGGAAGTTGGCCGGGCGCGCGCCGCAGCCGGCGACCACGTCGAGGGTGGACATGACCAGTCCCGCGCCGTTGCCGATGACTCCGACCTCGCCGTCCAGCTTGACGTAGTTGAGGCCCTTGGCGGCTGCCGCGGCTTCCAGCGGATCGTCGTGCGCGCCGTCGTCGTCTCCCCAACGTGCCTGCCGGAAGCGGGCGTTGTCGTCGAGGGTGACCTTGCCGTCCAGGGCGAGGATCTGGCCCCGGGCCGTACGGACGAGGGGGTTCACCTCGACGAGGAGGGCGTCCTCGCGGGTCAGCACCTGCCAGAGCCGTACGAGCACGTCGGCCGTCTGCGGCGGCAGGCCCGCGGCCCGCGCGATCTCGACCGCCTTCGCCGAGGTGACGCCCACGGCGGGGTCGACGGGAACGCGCGCGACGGCCTCCGGCCTGTTCGCCGCGACCTCCTCTATGTCCATGCCTCCCTCGGCGGAGGCGATCGCGAGGAAGCGGCCCGCGGCGCGGTCGAGAACGTAGGAGCAGTAGAACTCGCTCTCTATGTCGACTGGTTGGGCCACCATCACGGTGCGGACCGTGTGCCCCTTGATGTCCATGCCGAGAATCTGACGTGCTGTCAGTTCGGCGGCGGCCGGGTCGGCGGCGAGCTTCACACCGCCCGCCTTGCCGCGCCCACCGGTCTTCACCTGGGCCTTCACGACCACGCGGCCGCCGAGTCGGCGGGCGATCTCGCGCGCTTCCTTGGGCGAGTCCGTGATCTCGGCCCTCGGCACCAGGATTCCGTGTTCCTCGAAGAGTGCCCGCGCCTGGTGCTCATACAGGTCCATCATCAGGCTCCTGTCTTAAAAGTGCTGCACGCCCCCTGGACATCACCCATCGGATGCGGGATAACAATCTTCATACAGTATCCGTCGACTGTATGCAATGTGCCGAGCGGGGGTCACGACCTGCGACGCCAGGGCGCTGGAAGCAACGGACAAGTGAGGTGACCTGTGACGACGAAGGCTCTCGAAGGCATCCGAGTCCTCGACATGACACATGTGCAGTCCGGCCCCTCGGCGACCCAACTGCTCGCCTGGCTGGGCGCGGACGTCCTCAAGCTGGAGGCGCCGACCGGTGACATCACCCGCAGACAGCTTCGCGACCTCCCGGACGTCGACTCCCTCTACTTCACGATGCTCAACAGCAACAAACGCAGCATCACCCTCAACACCAAGTCCGAGCGCGGCAAGCAGCTCCTCACCGAACTCATCGGCCGCTGCGACGTCCTGGTCGAGAACTTCGGCCCCGGCGCCGTCGACCGCATGGGCTTCAGCTGGGACCGCATACGCGAGATCAATCCTCGTATCGTCTACGCCTCCATCAAGGGGTTCGGCGAAGGCCCGTACACCAACTACAAGGCGTACGAGGTCGTCGCCCAGGCGATGGGCGGGGCCATGGCGACCACCGGCTTCGAGGACGGGCCGCCCCTCGCGACCGGCGCGCAGATCGGCGACTCGGGCACCGGTATCCACGCCGTGGCGGGCATCCTCGCGGCGCTGTTCCAGCGGGAGAACACCGGCCGCGGCCAGCGGGTCAACGTGGCCATGCAGCATGCCGTGCTCAACCTCTGCCGGGTGAAGCTGCGCGATCAGCAGCGCCTGGCCCATGGTCCACTCGCCGAATATCCCAACGAGGACTTCGGCGACGAGGTTCCCCGGTCGGGGAACGCCTCCGGCGGCGGCCAGCCCGGCTGGGCGGTCCGGTGCGCGCCCGGCGGCCCCAACGACTACGTGTACGTGATCGTCCAGCCCGTCGGCTGGAAGCCGATCACCACCCTCCTGGGCCGGCCCGAACTGGCCGAGGACCCCGAATGGGCCACCCCCGAAGCACGGCTGCCCAAGCTGGCGAAGATGTTCCAGCTCATCGAGGAGTGGACCAGCACCCTGCCCAAGATGGAGGTGCTGGAGAGGCTCAACGCCCACCACATCCCCTGCGGCCCGATCCTCTCCACCAAGGAGATCATCGAGGACACCTCGCTGGTCGCCAACGAGATGGTCGTACGGGTGCCGCACCCCGAACGGGGCGAGTTCGTCACCGTGGGCAGCCCGTTGAAGCTCTCCGACTCCCCCGTCGACGTGACCAGTCCGCCGCTGCTCGGCGAACACAACGAAGAGGTCTACGTCGGCGAGCTCGGTCTCGGGGACGAGGAGCTGCGGCTCCTCAGATCGAGCGGGGTGATCTGACATGACCACCCACGCGTACGGGATCGCGGTCGTCCACGAGGTGACCGTCCCGGACCACGAACGGGAGGACGCGCCCTCCCCGTACACGGCCGAGAAGCCCTTGGCCGCACTCCGCGTCGATCGCCGGCAGGTGCGGGCGGCCGGGCCGATGGGGGGCGGGTTCATGACCTGAGTCCACGCGGGGACCGCCGACGGTGCGCGTTGGCCGTCCCCGGGACCCGTGAGCGCACGAAAGGCATTTGGCAGGGGGCGCTGTCCAGATCTTTCGACGCAAGGGGTGCTTGAGCAATGACAACCACCGACATCACGAAGCCCGTCCCCTTCAGGGAGGTGACGGACGCCAACGGCCGCCTGTACCGCGTCGGAGAGACCGACCGGGACATCATGGGGCGACCACGATGGACCATGGTGCTCTTCCCATGGATGGGCATGATGGGCATCAGCTCGTCGGAGTACGCGTTCACCTCGGCAGAGGACACGCTGCATGAGGCCCATCTCTGGGACAGCGGCCACATCTTCTGGCTGATGGGCGTCTGGATCTTCTTCCAGGCCGCCATCGCCTTCCCGGCCGGACAACTCCGCGAGAGCGGAAAACTGCCCGCGCGGTACGCCATGTTCCTCGGCGCGCTCGGCACGATCCTCGGCTACCTCTCGCTCGCGTACGCGCCGCACGTGATCGTCGCGTACATCGGGTTCGGCATGTTCAGCGGTATCGGAGCCGGTCTCGTCTACGCGACCTGCGTGAACATGGTGGGCAAGTGGTATCCGGAGCGCAAGGGCGGTAAGACCGGCCTGGTCAACGGCGGTTTCGCCTACGGCTCGGTGCCCTTCGTCTTCCTGTTCACGTCCTACATGGACCTGAGCAACTACAAGACCGTCCTGGTGGCGGTCGGCCTGATCTGCTGCGCCGTCGTCGCCTTCGCGGGCTGGTTCTTCAAGGACCCGCCCAAGGGCTGGTGGCCGGCGCACGCGGACCCGCTGAAGGTGTCCGACGACCCGAGGGTCCGGCGGGCGCTGGAGAAGAACCCGCCGGCGGTGAAGCAGTACACGCCCAAAGAAGCCGCCCGGACACCCGTCCTGTGGATGATGTGGTTCTGCCTGCTCTGCACGGCCGGAATCAACATCTTCGGCATCGCCTTCCAGGTGCCGTTCGGCAAGGACATGGGCTTCGCGGGCGGGATCGTGGCCACGGCGATGTCACTGAAGGCCATCGTCAACGGCACCGGGCGCGGCGTCATCGGCTGGATATCCGACCAGGTCGGCCGGCGCAAGACACTGATCATCGTGTGTCTGGTGCTGGGCACCGCCCAGTTCGGTGTGCTGATCTCCGGCCAGATGGGCAGCATGCCGTTCTTCCTCTTCTGCTCCATGGTCTCCGGATTCGGCGGCGGCGCGATCTTCCCGCTGTTCGCGGCCATGACGGCCGACTACTTCGGTGAGAACAACAACGCCTCCAACTACGGAATGGTCTACAGCTCGAAGCTGATCTCGGGCCTGGTGGGCTCCGGTATGGGCGCGGTCGTGGTCGCGGCATGGGACTACGAGGGCGCCTTCGTCATCGCCGGCTGCATCGGGCTGATGTCCGCGGTGCTGGCGATGTTCCTGAAATCCCCGGGCAGGCCTCAGCCACAGGACTCCCGGCGCATTGTTCCCAACCCGCAACCGCTTGGCGAGGAGATGGCGTAATGACGGCGGAACCTGTCGCCGCGCAAGACTCGTCGGACGACCCCGACGCCTCGAACCGCGCATACCGTGAAGTCACCGACTCCCGGGGCCGTATTTACCGGGTCGGCGAAACGGACCGGGACATCCTGGGCCATTCACGAAAGTTCATGGTGTATCTGCCATGGATAGCCATGATGGCGATCAGCGTGTTCGAGTACGCGTTTGGGTCGGCCGAGGACACTTTGTCCCACGCGCACGGCTGGACACAGAGCAACACCTTCTGGATTCTCAGTGTCTGGGTGTTCTTCCAGGCAGGCATAGCCTTCCCCGCGGGCTGGATGCGGGAGAAGGGAATTCTGACCGCCCGCAGAGCCATGTTCATCGGCTCGGTCATGTGTCTGCTGGGCTTCCTCGCCCTCTCGCACCTCAGCAACGTCGTCCTGGCGATCATCGGGTTCGGTGTCGTCGGAGGCGTCGGATCCGGTCTGGTGTACGCGACCTGCATCAACATGGTCGGCAAGTGGTTCCCCGAACGACGTGGCGCGAAGACCGGATTCGTGAACGGCGGATTCGCGTACGGCTCCCTGCCGTTCATCTTCATCTTCAACTACGCGTTCGACACGGCCAACTACCACCGCGTACTCGACCTCATCGGCTGCTACATCGTGATCGTGGTGTTCTCCACCGCGTTCTTCTTCAAGGACCCGCCGAAGAACTGGTGGCCCGCGGACATCGATCCGCTGACCTACGGCGGTACCGCGAAGGGCGCGGCAAGCCTCGCCAAGAATCCTCCCGCGGTGAAGCAGTACACACCCAAGGAGGCCATCAGGACCGGAATGCTCCCCCTGATGTGGATCGCGCTCGTCATGACCGCGGGCGTGTCCATCTTCGGTATCTCGTTCCAGGTCGACTTCGCCAAGGAGGTGGGCTTCGGCCCCCTCGTGGCGGCGTCGTCCATGGGCGTCATGGCGGTCATCAACGGTATCGGCCGCGGTGTGGTGGGCTGGCTCTCGGACATTCTGGGCCGCAAACAGACCCTGGTGTTCGTCATCGTCGTCCTGGGTCTCGCGCAGTTCGGCGTGATCTGGGCCGGCGACATCCACAGCGAGGCACTGTTCCTGTTCTTCGCCTTCCTCTCCGGATTCGGCGGTGGGGCCTTCTATCCGATGTTCGCGGCCCTCACTCCGGACTATTTCGGCGAGAACTACAACGCGACCAACTACGGGCTGGTGTACAGCGGCAAGCTGATCAGCGGCCTGTTCGGTGGCGGTCTCGGCTCGATGGTGGTCGCAGCCTGGGGTTACGACGGCGCCTACGCACTGGCCGGCGGGATCTCCATGGCCGCGGCGGCGATAGCCCTGCTGCTGCGGCAGCCCGGACAGGACACCAAGGCGAACACCTCAGTCCCACAGCCGCAACCGGTGGGCTGAGCAAGGAAGCGAGTCAGTAAGGAAGTCCGGACAACGGGCGGCCCTCCCCACGGTTCCAGTCGCGGGGAGGGCCGCCCGTCTGTGCGGGTGCGGGTGCGGGCTTCGCGCCGACTACCTGCGCTTCTTGCGCAGGGCCGCCAGGTTGTCGTAGCCGATCTTCGCGTACGTCAGTGACTGCGCGGGATCGCTGGAGCTCGGGGCGTTGTCCTGCTCGACCATCGGGTTGTGGTAGTTCCTCTCGCCGACGCGCGAGAAGAACGTGGTGTAGTCGATGACGCCGGTACCGAACGGCACCATGTCGTAGCCCATGCCGTTGGTGGTGTTGACGGTGCCGTCCTTGGCGTGGAAGAGCGGGAAACGCTTGTTGTTGCGGGCGACGAGACCGGCCGGGTCGAAGATCTTCTCCCGGGTCGACCCGTCGTGCGCGGTGTACGTGTGGAACTTGTACTGGGCCACGTGCGCCCAGAAGATGTCCATCTCCAGCCAGACGAGCTTCGGGTCGGTGACCTTCAGGAAGTACTCCAGCTTGCGGATGCCGGAGCTGCGGGTCGGGCGGCCCTGGTCGTCGAGCGGGCCCCCGTCGAGCAGGAATCCGTACGCCGCGTCGTGGTTGTGGGTGTAGAGCTTGACGCCCTCGCGGCGGGCGATGGCGCCCAGCGCGTTCCACTTGTCGGCCGCCACGTCCCAGTCGGCCCGGTAGGAACTGCCGGTGGGGTCACCGCCGGTGCCCATGTGCGCGAGGCCCAGGATGTTGGCGATCTCCAGGTGCCGCTTGAAGGTGTCCAGGTCGGGTGTGGTCAGCGGCCAGGACGGCGGTATGTAGCCGTGGTTGCCCTGTGCCCGCAGTCCGTAGTCGTCGAGCCAGTGGCGCAGCAGCCTGGCACCCGCCACGGACTCCAGGTTGGCGCCGCCCGGCGCGTTGGCGTGCTGGCCGTATCCGGCGAACTCCACCTGCCGGTAGCCGTACCGCGAGAGCTGCTTGAAGACCTCGCGGAAACCGGAGGGCAGGTCGGAGGCGAGCGGGTCGCGGCCGGTGGCGTCCCGGACGGTGTAGAGGATGATGCCGCGCTTGTTCGCGGGGACGAGGACCTCGCCGCCGTGGTGGCCGCCGCCGGGCCGGCCGTGGGCCACGGCCGGGGAGGCGCCGAAGACGGGGGCGGCGACCGCTGCGGTCGCGGCGGCGGTGCAGGTGCTCAGGAAGCGGCGACGGCTGACACCGAGAGTGCGGCGCAGGGCCTCGTCGGTACCGTCGACGCTGTCCGTTCTGGGGGTGTCCTGAAGGTCGGTCACGGGTGCCTCTTCTCCTGTTGTTGCAGGTCGGACGGGTGCGGGTGGGTTCGCAGCACGCGTTGTCAGTGGCGCGTGCTTCACTTTCCGTAGTTGCCCGTCACGCCAGTCACGTCTCGTCACGCGAGGCCGGCCAGGCTGAGGAGCAGGGATTTCACTTCGGTGGCCGCGACGCGGCCGGTGACTGTGCGGGGGGTGGAGCAGATGATGAGCGGACCGTCGTCGTCGCTCAGGGGCAGGCGGCCGTGGCTGCCTCGGATAGGTGCCGGATCCAGGGGCACGACCGCCATGCGGTAACGCATGCCGAGCTTCTTGCGGGCCAGCGCGCCCGCCGCCTTGACCTTCACGTAGGGGTCGAGGGGGTCCATGAAGAGTTCGACCGGGTCGTAGCCGGGTTTGCGGTGGATCTCGACCAGCTGCGCGAAGTCGGGAGCGCGCGCGTCGTCGAGCCAGTAGTAGTACGTGAACCAGGCGTCCGGCTCCGCGACGGCGACGAGTTCGCCCGAGCGCGGATGGTCGAGGTGGTGGGCCTTCTTGCCCTCGTCGTCGAGGAGTTCCTCGATGCCGGGGAGGCCGGCGAGCGCCGCCTTCGTGGCCTCCAGGTCCTCCGGGCGGCGCACGTAGACGTGGGCGATCTGGTGGTCGGCGACCGCGAAGGCGCGGGAGGCCATCGGGTCGAGGTACTCCATGCCGTCCTGCGTGTGCACTTCGAGGAGTCCGGCGCGGCGCAGGGCGCGGTTGATGTCGACGGGGCGGCTCACCCGGGTGATGCCGTACTCGGACAGGGCGACGACGGTGCGGCCTTCGGCCTTCGCGTCGTCGAGGAGGGGGGCCATGGCCGCGTCGAGGTCCGCGGCCGCCTTGAGGGAGCGCGGGTCGTCGGGGCCGAAGCGCTGGAGGTCGTAGTCGAGGTGAGGGAGGTAGCAGAGGGCCAGGTCGGGGTGCCGGGTGTCGATGATGTGGCGGGTCGCGTCGATGATCCAGCTGCTGGAGGTGAGGTCGGCGCCGGGGCCCCAGAAGTGGAACAGCGGGAACACGCCGAGTTTCTCGGTGAGTTCGTCGTGCAGGGCCGGGGGCCTGGTGTAGCAGTCGGGTTCCTTGCGGCCGTCGGCGTAGTAGACGGGACGGGGGGTGACGGTGAAGTCGGTGTCGGCGCCCATGGCGTACCACCAGCAGATGTTGGCGACCGTGTAGCCGGGGTGCGCGCGGCGGGCGGCGTCCCAGAGCTTGTCGCCGGACACCAGGCCGTTGTGCTGACGCCACAGGAGTACGTCGCCGAGGTCGCGGAAGTACCAGCCGTTGCCGACGATTCCGTGTTCGGCGGGGTGGGTGCCGGTGAGGAAGGTGGACTGGGCGGCGCAGGTGACGGCGGGCAGGACGGTGCCGAGGTGGGCGCGCGAGCCGGACTGGCCGAGCGCCTTGAGGTGGGGCATGTGGTCGAGGAGACGGGGGGTGAGGCCCACGACGTCCAGGACGAGGAGGGGGGTGGGGCGGCCGGTGTGCTCCGGTGCCGGGTCCACGGTGTGCTCCGGTGCCGTGCTCACGGCAGCTCCTTCAGGCCGAGGTCGGTCAGCAGGTCGCGGGCGAGGGTGAGTTCGGCGGCGATGCCGTCGGCGAGCTGGGCCCGGCCGCGGGGGCGCAGTTCGGGTGGGAGGGCCTGCCAGGTGTAGGTCTCGACCTCCAGATGGCGGGTGAGCGGGTGCGGGCCCCCGACGAGTCGGGTCAGCGCGGCCCGGAGCACGGGAAGGGTGGAGGTGAGGGGCGCGGCGGGGGCCGCGTGCAGCGGGACGTGGAAGTGGGCGCGCCAGGGTGAGGCGTCGGGCAGGGTGTCGCCGCCGAGGGCCTCGCCCAGGTCGTCGGTGCCGCGCAGGCCGGCGGCCGTCCGGGTGCGGGTCTGGTGCAGGAAGCGGGGTTCGTCGAAGGCGGCGAGTGCCGTGCGGACTTCGGGGAGATGGGGGTGTTCGGCATGCAGGGCGGCTGAGAGCTGCGACTTGACGACGGGGACGCCCGCTTGCGCGAGGGCGTCCAGGGCGGTGTCCGGGTCCTCGAAGGAGGTGGCGAGGTGGCAGGTGTCGACGCAGACGCCGATGCGGTGGTGTCCGATGGCGGTGAGCGGCGCGATGGCGTCGTGCGTGGTCTCGACGACGCAGCCGGGTTCCGGCTCCAGGCCGATACGGATGGAGCGGCCGGTGAGTTCGTCGAGGGCGTCGAGGCGTTCGGCGAGGGTGGTCAGCGCCGCGTGGGCCGTCGCCGCCCGTTCGTCGTCGTACGCGGTGCGCCAGGCCAGCGGGAGTGTCGAGATGGTGCCTTCGGTGACGTCGTCGGGGAGCAGCTGGGCCAGCACACGGGCCAGGGCGGTGGTGTGGTCCAGGCGCTGTGGATCGGCCCAGTCCGGCTGGTAGACGCGGTACTTGACCTCTTCGGCGCCGAAGCCCTCGTAGGGGAAGCCGTTGAGGGTGACGACCTCCAGGCCGCGTCGGTCGAGTTCGGTGCGCAGGCCGCGCAGTGCGGAGGGGTCCGTGACCAGGGCGTGCGCGGCGTCCCCGGCGAGCCACAGGCCGATGCCGAGGCGGTCCCTGCCGAGGCGCCGGCGCACGGGTTCGCAGTGGTCGCGGAGCTGGGCGAGGACTCCGTCGAGGGTTTCGGCGGGGTGGACGTTGGTGCAGTAGGCGAGGTGGACGACGGAGCCGTCGGGGTGGCGGAAGCGCATCGTTCACTCCCCGCCGCGGAGGATCGAGTTGCCCTCGTGGGTGGCGTCCGGGGACGCGAGGTCGAGGTTCAGCCGGCCGCTGAGCCCGTAGAAGGCCACGGGGTTGCGCCACAGCACCCGGTCGACGTCGTCGTCGGTGAAGCCGGCCGCCAGCAGGGCGTCGCCGACCAGGCGGGTCTTGAGGGGATCGCTCTTCCCCCAGTCCGCGGCCGAGTTGACCAGCACCTTCTCCGGTCCGTACGCCCGCAGGATCGCGACCATCCGTTCCTCGTCCATCTTGGTGTCCGGATAGACGGAGAAGCCGAGCCAGCAGCCGCTGTCCTTGGCCTCCTTGACGGTGGTCTCGTTGAGGTGGTCGACCAGGACGTGGTCCGGGGGCAGTGCGGACTCCCGGACCACGTCGAGGGTGCGGCGCAGGCCGGCCAGCTTGTCGCGGTGCGGGGTGTGTACGAGCGCGGGCAGTTCGTGGTCGGCGGCGAGCTGGAGCTGGGCGGCCAGGGCGGTGTCCTCGGCGGGGGTCATCGAGTCGTAGCCGATCTCGCCGACGGCCACGACCTGGTCCTTGACGAGATAGCGGGGCAGTTCGTCGAGGACGGGGACACAGCGGGGGTCGTTCGCCTCTTTGGGGTTGAGGGCGAGCGTGCAGTGGTGGGCGATGCCGTACTGGGCGGCGCGGAAGGGTTCCCAGCCGAGGAGGGAGTCGAAGTAGTCGAGGAAGGAGGTGGGCGAGGTGCGGGGCTGGCCGAGCCAGAAGGAGGGTTCGACGACGGCGCGGACGCCCGCGGCGTGCATGGCCTCGTAGTCGTCGGTGGTCCGTGACGTCATGTGGATGTGGGGGTCGAAGATGCGCATCAGGACTCCTTGCCGGACGTGCCGGAGGTCCCGGGTCGGCCGGGGCTGCCGGACGTGCCATTGGGGGTGGCGGTGGGCTCGGTCAGGGTCAGGACGCGGTGGAGGTCCTCGGGTACGGGACGGCCCGCGGCGGTGCGTTCGTCGGCGTAGGCGGCGAGCATGCGGGCCAGTTCGGCGTCGGCGCGGGCGCGCCGGGGCAGCTCGGCCACCTCGTCGACGGGGACGCCGGTGAACAGGCACTTCAGCACGGCGTGGCGCCAGTTGTGGGCGTCGAGGTGCCGGGCGGCGTACGGGCCGACGGCGGCGGCGACCAGCCGGGTGTCGTTGGTGCGCAGGGCGTCCTCGACGAGCGGCAGGGCGTCGGGGCCGGGCACCAGGTGGGGCAGTGCGTGCAGGACGGCCCGGCGTTCGGCGGCGGTGCCCTGGCGGTAGACGCGGGCGAGGGCGTCCGGGTCGGCGCGGGCGGCGTGCAGGAGGAGGACGCGGGCGGCGTCGGCGTGCTCGGGTCCGCACCTGCGGCCCGCCTCGGCGATCCGCAACTCCCAGGCGGAGATGGGTCCGTGGGTGCCGGGGTGGGCGGCGGCCTCGTCGAGGGCCAGGTCGAGCCAGGCGCGGGCGGCCCCGCCCAACTCGGCGTTCAGGCGGGCGCGCAGCTCGGCGAGGGCTCCGGGGGCGGTCTCATTCACCGGTGCGGCGTCGGTGCGGTGCGGGTGGGTCACGGGATTCTCCCTTCGCGGCTGTCGGGGGTCGCCCGGGCCGCGCGGTGGAGGAACGGGAGGGACTGTTCGGCGAAGTGGGGGCCCGCGTGGGAGTGGCGGGGCAGTTCGACGACGGTGAGGGCCTGGTAGCCGGTGGCGACCAGGGCTTCAAGTACGGGCGGGAAGTCGATCTCGCCGTCCCCGAACGGGAGGTGTTCGTGCACGCCGCGGCGCATGTCCTCGATCTGGACGTGCCGCAGCCAGGGCGCCGCGGCGCGTACGCAGTCGGCGGGCGAGAGGGGTTCGAGGCACTGGCAGTGGCCGATGTCGAGGGTGAGACCGAGGGCTTCGGGATCGCCGAGTGCCCGGCGGAGGTGGTGGAAGTCGGCGAGGGAGGAGAGCAGGTGGCCCGGCTCGGGTTCCACGGCGAGGGGGACTCCGGCGCGGGTGGCGGCGTCCAGTACGGGGGTGAGCGCCTCGGCGAGCCGTTTCCAGGCGGTGTCCTCGTCCGTGCCGGCCGGGGTGACTCCGCTGAAGCAGTGCACCGCGTGGGCGCCGAGGTCCGCGGCGACCCGCACGGCGCGGACCAGCAGGTCGACACGCCGGGCGCGGTCCTCCGGGTCCGGGTCGAGGAGCGAGGGACCGTGCTTGCGACGCGGGTCGAGGACATAGCGGGCGCCGGTCTCCACGGTGACGCCGAGGCCGAGCGCGGCGAGCCGCCGGCCCACTCGGGCGGTGCGGGCGGCCAGGTCCGGGGCGAGCGGGTCGAGGTGCATGTGGTCGAGGGTCAGGCCGACGCCGTCGTAGCCGAGGTCCGCGAGGAGGCCGAGGGCGTCGTCGAGACGGAGGTCGGTGAGGCCGTTGGTTCCGTAGCCGAAGTTGAGGGGGTGGAGGGAGGTGGCGCGGCCGGCTCCCGGGTTCGTGCGGGGGTCCGCGTCCTTGGTCCCGCGGGTGTGCGCGTTCACGTGACGCTCACCTTCCTCGCGAACCTGCGGGCCACCGGCGCGAGCGCGGCGGTCAGGAGAGCGGTGACGGGAGCGCCCGCCCGTGCGGCCAGGGCCGCCTGGAGGGGGATCATGGCGCGGATCCCGCCGCCGACGGCTCGTTGCGTGAGCGGGGGTGAGGGGTTGAGCACGGCGTGGCAGAGAGGGCGCGCGAAGGTCACGACGTAGGCGAGAACGAGGGCTCCTCGCAGGGCGACTTCACCGGGGGGTCGTACGGCGCCGGGGGTGGGCTCGGGCTGCCCGAGGTGTTGCGGGGCGATGGCGGCGGGCCTTGGCTGCCCGATGTGTCGTACGGCGCGGAGGGCGGACCTCGACTGCCCGACGTGTTGCACGGCAACGGAGGCGAGCCCCGGCTGCCCAAGGTGTCGTACGGCAACGGAGGCGGGCCCAGGCTGCCCTGGATGTCGTACGGCAGCTGGAACGGGCCCAGGCTGCCCAGGCTGCGGTACGGCAACGGGAGCCGGCCCTGGCTGCCCAGGGTGTCGTACGGATCCGGGGCCGGGCCCCGGTCGTCCCGCGATCCCCCGGTCGCCGAGCAGCCCCCAGGCCAGCGCACCTGTCGTGGCGAGTGCGGCCAGGGGCGCGGCTGTCGAGCCTCCCTGGGTCTCTCCCCGGGACACGGCCGTCACCGCGAGGGTGTGGGTGGCCAGGGCGACGGCGGAGGGGAGGGCCCGGCGGGCGGCGATGCGGGCAGGGGCGTTCGGGCCTGGGGCGGACACCGCGTCTCGGGTGGCTCGGCCGGTGGTGGTGGTCGCGCCGAGGAGCAGGTCGAGGCCTCGGGCGGTGGCCATGGCCGCGGGGCCCGCGGGGGTCTGTTTGAGCGCGAGGTCGTACGCCCAGATGGTGGCCGCGAGAGGCGCGGCGACCGCGAGGGAGGTGCGGCCCGCGCGGGCCGCCAGGGCGAGGCCCACCGCCGTCAGCGCACCGGCCGCCGCGAGCGCGGCGGCCGGGCGGACGCGACCGGAGGGCAGCGGGCGGTGCGGGCGGTCCACGGCGTCCTCGGCGCGGTCGGCCCAGTCGTTGAGGGCCATTCCGGCCTCGTACAGACAGAGGGAGGAACCGATGGCGAGCAGCGTGCGGGAGTTGGGGCGGACCCCGGCCGCGGCAGCGCCCGCGAGCGCGTCGCCGGGAACGGTGAACAGGGCCGGCAGCCGCAGCAGTTCGGCCCACGCCCTGACCGTGACTCCGGCCCCGGCCTTCACCCCGGTCCCGGCCTTCACTCCGGTCCCGGCCTTCACCTCGGCCCCGACCGTCACTCCGGCGCTGGCCTCCGCTCCGGCCCCGGCCTTCACCCCGGCCCCGACCGTCACTCCGGCGCTGGCCTCCGCTCCGGCCCCGGCCTTCACCCCGGCCCTGCCCTTCACCCCGGCCCTGGCCTCCGCTCCGGCCCCGACCGTCACCCCGGCCCTGCCCTCCACTCCGACCCTGCCCTCCCCTCCGGTCCCG
The DNA here is from genome assembly GCF_044751025.1 of Streptomyces sp. NPDC088747. NCBI lineage: Bacteria > Bacillati > Actinomycetota > Actinomycetes > Kitasatosporales > Streptomycetaceae > Streptomyces > Streptomyces sp. NPDC088747. The sequence goes on along the minus strand of NZ_JBIVKZ010000017.1, from coordinate 34,060 downwards.
GTCGCCCTCGTCACGCCGCCCCCCGCGCCGACGGACGCGCTCGGCTCACTCGTATCGGGTGACCGGCGTGGCCCCATCAGCCCGAGCAAGCCCACCAACCGCCCCCTCACAGCGCCGCCTCCCCCGGGCCAGATACCGAGTCCGGGGCCGAACCCGGAGCCGGGGCCGGGCGGAAGCGGGCGGCCAGGGACGCCAGAGCCACGTACTGCTCCCCCAGGCCCGCCGGCGCTTGGCCCACCGGGTCCTTGAAGTAGAAGGCCAGTTCGCTCAGGGGTCCGGAGAGGCCCGCGTCGTGGGCGCGGGAGGCCAGCCGGGCGAGGTCGAGGATCAGCGGAGCGGCGAGCGCGGAGTCGCAGCCCTGCCAGGTGGTCTGGAGGACCATGCGGGTGCCGAGGAAGCCGTCGAAGGCGATGTGGTCCCAGGCGGTCTTCCAGTCGCCGAGGGAGGGGACGTCGTCGATGTGGACCTCGCCCTCCGGGGCGGCGCCCAGCGTGTCGGCCAGCACCCGCTCCTTGCCGGCGTTCTTCGCCGCGGCGGCGGCCGGGTCGGCGAGGGAGGCGCCGTCGCCCCCGCCGAGGAGGTTCGTGCCGGACCAGGCCCGTACCGCGAGGGCCCGTTGGGCGAACATCGGGCCCAGCACGGAACGCAGCAGCGTCTGGCCGGTCTTGCCGTCGCGGCCCGCGTAGGGCAGCCGACTGGACTCGGCCAGGGAGGCCAGCGCCGGGTGGTGCAGGCCGGTGGAGGGAGTGAAGTTGACGTAGGGGTAGCCGGCGCTCAGGGCGGCCGCCGCGTACAGGGAACTCGCCGGCAGCGCGTCCCCGGTGGGCGCGGGCTCCGTGGAGGCCACGTTCACCACGACGGCCCGGTCCAGGCCGTGTCGCCGTACGAAATCAGTGATGTCCGCGGCGAAGGCGGCGATCAGCTCGGCGGGTTCCCGGGTGTCGCCGGGGGCTGGGCCGCCGGGGCGGATCTCCAGGTCGGCGGCGGCCAGTTCGGCCGAGACCGCCGAGGGGAGGCCGTGCGGCAGGACGCCGCCCGCGGCCAGTGCCTCCGCCCGCTTGGGCAGCGGACAGTCGACGGTGTCGTGACCGCCAAAGACGAGAGAGGTCAGCGGGGGCAGGCCGCAGCCGGAGAAGACGTCGGTCTCGGTGACCATGCCCGTCGGACCGTGCAGGCCCGCGGTGACGGCCGCGCAGCCCGCGACGACGGTGGTGGCGACGGAGCCGCGTGCTCCGATCAGCCACACCCCCACCCGGGGTTCGCCAAGGACCCTGGGTTCGGAAAGGGACGCGGACATGGGCAGCCTCCTTGTCGTACGCACAACGCGGATCACGAGAAACGCAGAACACAGAGAAGGGACGAAGACGGCGGGCGGGAGTACGGCGTCTCCCGCCCGCCGCCGCTCAGTGGCCCGGCGCTCCGGTGCGCGCGGGCAGTTCCTTGATCCGGACGTCGCGGAACGACACCTGGTCGTCGGCTCCGTGGTTCTGGAGTCCGACATGCCCCTCACGCAGGCTCCGGGCCGGATCGGTGTTGGTGAAATCGTTGATCTTCACGCCGTTGAGCCGGACGCGGAGCCGCTCGCCCTCCACGCGGATCTCGTACGTGTTCCACTCGCCGGGCGGGTTCAGCGCACGGTCGCGCCTGCCGAGGTCGGCGGACTGGAAGCTGTACACGGACCCGGTGGTGCGGTCGGGTGCGTCGGTCGCGTCGATCTGGATCTCGTAGCCGTTGTCCACGGCCGACCAGGGGTCGTCGGAGGCCGGGAAGCCCACGAAGACACCGGAGTTGTCGTCCCCGGCCACCTTCCAGTCCAGCTTCAGCGAGTACGCGCCGAATTCGGCGGCCGGGCCGGAGCCCGAGGGAGCGCCGGCGTACCAGAGCATCCCCAGGCCTCCGTTCGTGGTCAGCGTGCCGTCGGCGCCGAGCGAGAACGAACCCGGTCCCGCCTGTTTCCACGCCGCCAGCGATTCGGCCGTGCCGTCGAAGAGCGGCCGGTAGCCGTTCTCCGGGCGGCAGTCGGCCGTCCTGGAGGCGACCGGGACCCGTGTCTCGTCCGCTCCCTTCGAGGCGGCCGGTGCCGACCCGCAGCCGATGAGCATGGCGGCCGCCGCGGCGGACGTCATGACTCGCGCGGAGGCCCGTGTCACAGCGACACCTCCTCAGCCGCCGGTCGTGAAGGTGAAGTCGTCCACGTCGTACAGCGCGCCCGTCCCGCTGCCCTTGAAGACGAGATAGAGCGAGGTGGTGCCGCGCGGTGCGCGCGTCAGGTCCGCGCTCACGTCCTGGAAGGTCTCCCAGCCGCCGGTCACCGGCACCGTCGCGGTGCCGAGGAGTCGGCCGGTCGGGGAGCCCGCGCGGACCTGGAGAGTGCCGCCCGCGCCGGCGGACGAGACCCGCGCCGTGATCTTCTGCGCGTCGCTCAGCACGTACGGCGTGAACGAGATCCAGTCGCCGTTGTTGATGTCGCCGACCGTCTCACCGCCGTGGGCGGTCGCCCTGGAGACGACCGTGATCCCGGAGGAGTCGCCGAAGTGCTCGGCCTGGCGGTGCTTGGGCTGCACGACGGCCTGGTCGTGGCTGGTCAGCGGAGCCTGGCCGCCGCCACCGTTGTCGGTGTACTCGGCGTCGAAGACCCCGAAGATGTTGGCGTCGTCGTCATGGCCGTCGCCCGCGCCGGTCACCAGGGTGCCGGTGCAGCCCTTGGCCGAGGTGAGCACATGGCCGTGACTGTCGTGGCCGAGGATGAAGTTGACCGTCACCTTGGTGCAGTCGATGTTCCTGCCGTCCTCGGGGTCGGTGACCCTCACCTTGAAGGGCACGGTGTCGCCGAAGCTGAACAGCTGTCCGTCCTGGGGCAGTTGGAGGGTGACCGTCGGCGCGGTGTTGCCGACCACGATCTGCACGCTCGAACTTCCGGTCCGGCCGCTCGGATCCGTGGCCGTCAGTGTCGCCGTGTACGTGCCGTTCTTCTTGTACTTGTGGGTCGGGTTGGCCGCGGTCGAGGTGCCGCCGTCGCCGAAGTCCCAGCTGTAGGTGAGGGCGTCACCGTCGGCGTCGGTCGAACCGGCCGAGGAGAACTTCACCTTCAGCTTCGCCTGTCCCGAGGTGCGGTCGGCGCCGGCCTGTGCCACCGGGGAGTGTCCGTCGGTGGCGTTCTCGATGCGGTACAGCCCCGAGTGCTCGTCGCCGCCGAACCAGGCGGTGCCGTAGTCGAGGACGTACAGGGCGCCGTCGGGGCCGAACGCCATGTCCATAACCTGGGTGCCGGTCCAGGGGATGTCGCTGATGGACTGCACGGTGCCGCTCGCGTCCGACTCGATCCGCTTGATCCAGCGTCGGCCGAACTCACCCGCGAAGAAGTCACCGTCGTACGCCTCGGGGAACTTCACCGGCGAGTCGAGCGCGGGGTCGTAGTGGTAGACCGGGCCGCCCATCGGGGACTCCGAGCCGGTGCCGAACTCCGGGACGGACGCGCCGTCGTACGGGATCCAGGCGGCCTGGGCAGGCGGCAGGTCGGTGAGACCGGTGTTGTGGGGCGAGTTGTTCTTCGGGGCGGCGCAGTCGAAGGCCGCGCCCGAGGTGCCGGTGGCGAAGTCGTAGTCCACGTACGGGTCGTTGTCGCCCGTGCAGTACGGCCAGCCGAAGTTCCCGGGAGCGGTGACACGGGCGAACTCGACCTGTCCGGCGGGACCGCGCGCCGGGTCGGCGGCACCGGCGTCGGGGCCGTAGTCACCGACGTACAGGATGCCCGTCTCCTTGTCGACGCTGAAGCGGAACGGGTTGCGGAAGCCCATCGCGTAGATCTCGGGGCGCGTCCTGTCCGTGCCGGGCGCGAAGAGGTTGCCCTCCGGGATGGCGTAGGTGCCGTCGGCGTTCACCTTGATGCGCAGGATCTTGCCGCGCAGGTCGTTGGTGTTGCCGGACGAACGCTGGGCGTCGAAGGCCGGGTTGCGGTCGGTGCGCTCGTCCAGGGGCGCGAAGCCGTCCGACTGGAAGGGGTTGGAGTCGTCGCCGGTCGAGAGGTAGAGGTTCCCGGCCGCGTCGAAGTCGATGTCGCCGCCGACGTGGCAGCAGATGCCGCGGGAGGCCTGGACGTCGAGGATCTTCGTCTCGCTGGCGTTGTTCAGCGTGCCGTCGGCGTTCAGGACGAACCGCGAGAGGCGGTTGACTCCGTCGAAGGGCGCGAAGTCGGCGGCCGTGCCTGTCTCGGGTGCGTCGCCCGCGGGGGTGTCCAGGGGCGGCGCGTAGTAGAGGTAGATGAAGCGGTTCTCGGCGAACCCGGGGTCGACGCCGATCCCCTGGAGGCCCTCCTCGTCGTGCGAGTACACGTCGATGCGGCCGGCGATCTCGGTGTTGCCCGCCGCGTCGGTGAGGCGGAGTTCGCCGTCGCGCGAGGTGTGCAGGACCGAGCGGTCCGGCAGTACGGCCAGCGACATGGGCTCGCCGACCTCGGGCTCGCCCTTGGCGAGGGTGACCTGCTGGAAGTCCTCGGCAGCGGCGGTGACCGCGCCGGGGTCGGCGACGGCTGCGCCGGCCGAGGGGGCGGTGAGGGTGAGGGAGGCGGCGGCGAGGATCGCGCCGGTCAGCAGGGCGAGTGCCCCACGAAGTCTCGGGTGTCCGCTGTGGCTTTTTTTCTTCCTGTTACTGGCGTACGGGTGCACGAAATGCCTCCATGAAGGGGCTGGTCGTACGGGCGGGTGCCGCGGTGCGGCGATACGCCGGGGTGCGCCGTCACCCCGGAATCTTGTGTGATGCGCCATGTGGACCGCGCGATGACGAGAGCGCGCGACGTGGACCGCGCGGCGGAACCTGACCGCGCGAGGTGAACTGGGCCGGGCGACGTGAACTGAGCGGTGCGGCCTAGTCGTTGCCGCCGAACGCCGCGTCGAAGGAGGCTGTCGGCGGCTCGAAGTCGAAGGCCTTGAGGCGGGTCAGGGCCTCGGGTGCGCCCTGGAGCCGGTCCATGCCGGCGTCCTCCCACTCCACGGAGATCGGTCCCGTGTAGTCGATGGACCGCAGCATGCGGAACACGTCCTCCCAGGGAACGTCGCCGTGACCGGCGGAGACGAAGTCCCAGCCGCGTCGCGGGTCGCCCCAGGGCAGGTGCGAGCCGAGCCGGCCGTTGCGTCCGTCGAGTCGCTTGCGGGCCTCCTTGCAGTCGACGTGGTAGATCCGGTCGCGGAAGTCGTAGAGGAAGCCGACCGGGTCGAGGTCCTGCCACACGAAGTGCGACGGGTCGAAGTTGAGGCCGAAGGCGGGCCGGTGGTCGACCGCCTCCAGGGCCTTGTGGGTCGTCCAGTAGTCGTAGGCGATCTCGCTGGGGTGGACCTCGTGCGCGAACCGGACGCCCTGGGCGTCGAAGACGTCCAGGATCGGGTTCCAGCGTTCCGCGAAGTCCTGGTATCCGCGCTCGATCATCGACTCGGGGGCGGGCGGGAACATCGCGACCAGGTGCCAGATCGCGGAGCCGGTGAAGCCAATGACGGTGTCGACGCCGAAGGCCGCCGCGGCGCGCGCGGTGTCGGCGATCTCGGCAGCGGCCCGCTGTCGCACGCCCTCGCCCTCGCCGTCGCCCCAGATCCGGGCGGGCAGGATCGCCTTGTGGCGTTCGTCGATGATGGCGTCGCAGACGGCCTGGCCGACCAGGTGGTTGGAGATCGCCCAGCACTTGAGGCCGTACTTGTCGAGGAGCTCGTGCCTGGAGTCGAGGTAGGACGGGTCCGCCAGCGCCTTGTCGACCTCGAAGTGGTCTCCCCAGCAGGCGAGTTCGAGCCCGTCGTAACCGAAGTCGCGGGCGAGCCGGCAGACCTCCTCCAGGGGCAGGTCGGCCCACTGGCCGGTGAAGAGTGTGAAGGTACGCGGCATGGCTAAAGGCCTCCTCGAACCGCTATGGGCGTGTAGACGGAGTTCTTCTCGGCGCTCTCCTCGACCGCCGCGAGCACGCGCTGCACCTGGAGCCCGTCGGCGAAGGACGGTGCGGGCCGCCGGCCGGCCCCGATCGCCCGCACCAGGTCGCGGGCCTGGTGTACGAAGGAGTGCTCGTAGCCGAGGCCGTGGCCCGGCGGCCACCAGGCCTCCAGGTAGGGGTGGTCGGGCTCGGTGACCAGGATGCGGCGGAAGCCCGCGTGCGCGCCCGGTTCGGCGTGGTCGTGGTAGAAGAGCTCGTTGAGACGCTCCAGGTCGAAGGCCAACGAGCCGCGCTCGCCGTTGAGTTCGATGCGCAGGGAGTTCTTGCGGCCGGTCGCGAACCGGGTCGCCTCGAAGGAGGCGAGGGCGCCGGAGGCGAAGCGGCCGGTGAAGAGGGCCGCGTCGTCGACGGTGACCGCGCCGAGGCCGCCGGCTCCGGTGGTGGACGCCGCCGAGAGGCCGCCCGTCGCGGCGCCGGCCAGCGGCCGTTCCCGTACGAACGTCTCGGTGAGGGCGGAGACCCCGACGACCGGCTCCCCCGCCAGGTACTGCGCGAGGTCGATGATGTGCGCCCCCAGATCCCCGAGCGCGCCCGAGCCCGCGACCTCCTTGCGCAGTCGCCAGGTGAGCGGGAACTCCGGGTCCACCAGCCAGTCCTGAAGGTACGTCACCCGCACGTGCCGCAGCGCTCCGAGGCGGCCCTCGGCGACCATGGTCCGCGCCAGTGACGTGGCGGGCAGCCGACGGTAGTTGAAGCCGACCATGGCCAACTGGCCCCGCTTCTCCGCCGCTTCGGCCGCCTCCGCCATCGCCTCGGCCTCCGCGACGGTGTTCGCGAGCGGCTTCTCGCACAGCACGTGCTTGCCCGCGGCCAGGGCGGCGAGGGCGATCTCGGCGTGGGTGTCGCCGGGGGTGCAGATGTCGACCAGGTCGACGTCGTCCCGGGCGATCAGCGCCCGCCAGTCGGTCTCGGCAGCCGCCCAGCCCTGCCGGTCCGCCATCGCCCGGACGGCTGCGCCGTCACGGCCGCAGACGGCGGCGAGGACCGGTCTGCGCGGCAGGTCGAAGACGTGGCCCACGGTGCGCCAGCCCTGTGAGTGGGCGGCGCCCATGAACGCGTAGCCGACCATGCCCACGCCCAATGGCGGCTTCCCGGCCTCGGCCTCCGCCGGTGCCCCGGCGGCCGCCTCGACCTCGTCGCCCTGGTGCGGCTGTCCCATGCGGATGTCCTCCTCGTCGTCGTGGCGCGGTGGGGGGTGGGGCCCGGTCCGTAGGGACCGGACCCCTGGAGCCGGTCGCTCACTTGAAGCCGGTGGACATGTACTGGGCGACGTTCGCCTTGTCGACGACGGCCGAGTAGAGCGTCATCGAGGCCGGGATCTCGAACTCGGCGAGCCCGCCGACCCCCTTGCCCTGGCCCAGCGCGCGGGCGAGGTCGATGGCGGAGGCGGCCATGGTCGGCGGGTAGAGGACGGTTGCCTTGAGGACCCCGTCGTCCGCCTCGATGGCCTGCATGGCGGAGAGCGCGCCCGCGCCGCCGACCATCAGGAAGTCGTCCCGTCCGGCCTGCTCGATGGCGCGCAGGGCGCCGACTCCCTGGTCGTCGTCGTGGTTCCACAGCGCGTCGAAGCTCGACTGGGCCTGGAGGAGCTGGGACATCTTCGCCTGCCCCGACTCGACGGTGAAGTCGGCGGCCTGCCGGGCGACCTTCTTGATGTTCGGGTAGTTCTTCAGGGCCGCGTCGAAGCCCTGGGTGCGCTGCTGGGTCAGTTCCAGGTTGTCGAGCCCGGCGAGCTCGATGACCTTGGCGTTCTGCTTGTCCTTGAGCTTCTCGCCGATGTAGTGACCGGCGTTGAGGCCCATGCCGTAGTTGTCGCCGCCTATCCAACAGCGGTACGCCTGCGGGGAGTTGAAGATGCGGTCGAGGTTGACGACCGGGATGCCGGCTCGCATCGCCTGGAGGCCGACCTGGGTGAGCGCCTTGCCGTCGGCGGGCAGCACGACCAGTACGTCGACCTTCTTGTTGATCAGCGTCTCGATCTGGCCGATCTGGGCCGCCGTGTCGTTGGAGCCCTCGGTGATCTCCAGGGTCACGTCGGAGTACTTCTTGGCACGGCTCTTGGCGTTGTCGTTGATCGCGTTGAGCCATCCGTGGTCGGCCTGCGGTCCGGCGAAGCCGATGGTGACCTGCTTGCCGGGGGTGTCGGAGGCGGCCGGCTGGTCGTTCGCCGCCGGGTCGTCGTCGGAGTCGTTGCTGGTGCACCCGGCTAGCAGGACACCCGCTCCGACGGCGGCGGTCCCGAAGAGCAGTCCCCTGCGGCTCGTGAGCTCTGGCATGGCGGTGGACCCTTTCCTCAAGTCGTGCTTGCGGTACGGCGCTGGACGAGCACGGCGGCCACGATGATCGCGCCCTTGGCGATCTGCTGGACGTCGCTCTGCAGGTTGTTGAGCGCGAAGATGTTGGTGATCGTGGTGAAGATCAGGACACCGAGCACCGAGCCGACGATGGTGCCGCGGCCCCCGCTGAGCAGCGTGCCGCCGATGATCGCGGCGGCGATGGCGTCGAGTTCGTAGAGGTTGCCGTTGGTGTTCTGGCCCGAGCCGGACAGGATGATCAGCAGGAACGCGGCGATGCCGCAGCACAGTCCGGAGAGCAGGTACAGGTAGAGCCGCTGGCGCCGCACGTCGATGCCCGCGAGCCGCGCCGCCTCGGCGTTGCCGCCGACGGCGACCGTGCGGCGGCCGAAGGTGGTGCGGTTGAGCAGCAGCCAGCCGATGATCGTGACGACGGCGAAGACCATGACCAGCGGCGGTACGCCGAGCACGTACGAGTCGCGCTCGCCGAGTTTCAGGATGCCGTCGATGCTGACGATCTGCGTGTTGCCGTCTGTGATCTGGAGCGCCAGTCCGCGCGCCGAGGCGAGCATGGCCAGCGTCGCGATGAACGGCACCATCGCCCCGTACGCGATCAGTACGCCGTTGACCAGTCCGCAGCCGACGCCGACGAGTACGGCGGTGAACAGGACGCCCGCGAAGCCGAAGTCCTGGGTGGCCACCGTCGTCGCCCACACCGAGGCGAGGGCGACGATCGCGCCGACCGACAGGTCGATGCCCCCCGAGGTGATGACGAAGGTCATGCCGACGGTGACGACGCCGATCACCGAGGCCTGGGTGAGGACGAGTTGGAGGTTACGGGTGTCGAGGAACTCGTCGGGTTTGGTGATGCCGCCGATGAGGATCAGGGCGGCGAGCACACCGAGGAGGGAGAGCGTACGGACGTCGGCCCGGGCCGTGACGGTCCGCCACGGTCCTGGAGTCCGGTCCACCGGCGGGACCTTGTGGGTGTCACTGGGCCTGGGAGGTGACGCTGGCTGCGTCATGACGTTGACGTTCCTTCCATGACGAGGTCGAGGACGCGGTGCTCGTCGAGCTCCTGGGCACGGGCCGTGTGGACGACCCGCCCCTCGCGCAGGACGAGCACCCGGTCGGCGAGGCCGAGGACTTCGGGTACTTCGCTGGAGACCAGCAGGACGGCGAGGCCCTCGTCGGCGAGCCGCCGGATGACGGCGTAGAGCTCGGCGCGGGCACCGACGTCGACCCCGCGGGTCGGCTCGTCGAGCAGCAGCACCCGGCAGCCGCGCAGCAGCCAGCGCGCGAGCACGGCCTTCTGCTGGTTGCCGCCGGACAGGGTCCGGATCGGTGCGGAGGGGTTGTCGGGGCGCAACGACAGCTCGCGGGTGGCCGCGCGTGCCGCGCCGAGTTCGGCACCCCGGTCGATCCAGCCCCCGCGTGAGAAGCGGGACATGGACGACACGGACACGTTGCGGGTCACGGACTCCAGCATCAGCAGGCCCTGCGCCTTGCGTTCCTCGGGAGCGAGCCCGAGTCCGGCGCGGACAGCGGCGCGCACACTGCCCGGCCGCAACGCCCTCCCGTCGACGAGGACTTGACCCTGGGTCGCTCTGCGGGCTCCGTAGATCGTCTCCAGGATCTCGGAGCGCCCGGAGCCCACGAGTCCGGCCAGGCCGACGATCTCGCCGGGCCGCAGGTCGAGGTCGAGCGGCTCGAACTCCCCCTGCCTGGCGAGGTTCCTGACCTGGAGGACGGGTTCCCCGGGAGGCGGTGTGACGGGCCGGTCGGGGAAGACGTACTCGACGTTGCGTCCCGTCATCAGTGCCACGACCTCGCGTGTCGGCGTGGACTCGGCGGGGAGTCCGCCGGCCACCGCGCGGCCGTCCTTGAGGACGGTCACCCGGTCGCCGATGCGCCGGATCTCCTCCAGGCGGTGCGAGATGTAGACGACGGCGACGCCGTCCGCGGTGAGGTCGCCGACGATGCGGAAGAGGTTGTCGACCTCGTCGGGGTCCAGGGCGGCCGACGGTTCGTCCATCACGATGAGCCGTACGTCGTGGGAGAGCGCCCGCGCCATGGAGACGATCTGCTGCTGGGCCGCCGACAGTTCACCGACGAGCCTGGCGGGGTCGATCTCCGGGTGGCCCAGCCGCTTGAGGAGGGCGGCGGTCGCCTCCTTGGCCGCCCTGCCCCTCACGACGAAACCGGCGGTCGTCAGTTCGTGTCCGAGGTGGACGTTCTCGGCCACCGACAGGCCCTCCACCAGGTCGAGTTCCTGGTAGATGGTGGCGATGCCCAGGCGCATGGCGGCGATCGGCGAGCGCAGGGTGACGATGTCGCCGCGCCAGCTGATGGTGCCGTCGTCGGGCTGGTGGGCGCCAGCCAGGACCTTGATCAGGGTGGACTTGCCGGCGCCGTTCTGGCCCAGCAGGCAGTGGACTTCGCCGGCCTGGACGTCGAGGTCGACGCCGTCGAGGGCCCGGACGCCGGGGAACGACTTGGTGATTCCGGACATGGTGAGCAGCGGTGGTTCGGGTGCCATGACTGTTCCCTTTGGCAGGCGTGCGGGCCGGTTGCAGGGCGGTGCGCGTGCTGAGCGGGCGTGTTGAGGGCAGGGCAGGGCAGAGCAGGGCGCTGTGCTGGTGAGGCCGTGGGACCGAGGTGGTTACGCGGGTGAGAACAGGTGGTCGCTGATGAGCCGGGCCCCGCCGATGACTCCGGCGGTCGGACCCAACTCCCCCAGCACGATGGGAAGGTTGCCGGTCGCCAGGGGCAGCGACTGGCGGTAGACCTGGGTGCGGATGGCGGCGAGCAGGGTGTGGCCGAGACCCGTCACCCCGCCGCCGATCACCACCAGTCCGGGGTTGAAGAAGCTGACGAGGCCGGCGATGACCTGGCCCGTGCGGTTGCCGCCCTCACGGATCAGGTCGAGCGCGGTGGCGTCACCCGCGGCGGCAGCGGCGGCGACGTCGACGGCGCTCAGGCTGCCGTTCGTCTCCAGCCGGGTAGCGAGGTCCGTCGAAAGCCCCTGCTGGGCGGCGTCCGTGGCATCGCGGGCGAGGGCCGCGCCGCTGAAGTGGGCTTCCAGGCAACCGCGGTTGCCGCAGGCGCACGGGCGGCCGTCGGGCACGGCCTGGATGTGTCCGATGTCGCCGGCGCTGCCCGTCGTTCCGCGGTAGACCTCGCCGCCGACGACGATGCCGCAGCCGATACCCGTACCGATCTTGACGCAGAGGAAGTCGCCCACGGAGCGTGCGACGCCCGCGTGCTGCTCACCCATGGCCATCAGGTTCACGTCGTTGTCGACCATGACCGGGCAGCCGAGGTCCTGGCTGAGCGCCTCCCGGACCGGGAAGCCGTCCCAGCCGGGCATGATCGGCGGGGCGACGGGGATGCCCTCGGGGAAGCGGACGGGTCCCGGTACGCCGATCCCGGCGCCGTCGAACCCCTCCGCGAGCCCTGAGGCCCGCAACTTGGCCGCCATGGCGAGGACTTGCTCGAAGACCGCGACCGGGCCCTCGCGGACGTCCATCGGCTGGTTGATGTGCCCGAGGACTTCCAGCTCGGCGTTGGTGACGGCCACGTCGATCGAGGTGGCGCCGATGTCGACGCCGAGGAAGCGCAGTGCGGGGGCGAGCCGGATGTTGTGGGAGCGACGGCCGCCGCGTGAGGCGGCGAGTCCGTCGGCGACCACGAGCCCGGTCTCCAGGAGCCGGTCCACCTCGACGGCCAGCTTCGACCGCGAGAGGTCGACCTGATCGCCCAGCTGGGCACGGGAGTTGGGGCCGCCGTCACGCAACAGCCTCAGCAGCCGGGCCTGGTGCGCGTTGGCGGGTCGTGCCGTCATACGTCTCACGAGCCCCTCCCCGCCTCAATTGGCTTGCGTCCACCAGTTCCGGCCACTTCGCCGGGCCTGCTTTCGAGTGGAACGTAGCAGCGGCTGCCTGGAGTGGGAAGAAGTCGCGCACAGATTGCTGCCAGCTTTCTCCACTGACAGGACAAAGAGGCCGCCAGGAACGGACAAACGGGCCACAACCGAGGCTGCGGCCCGTCAGGAGGGGGGGTGCGGTCGGAGCCGCCGGCCTACCTCTCCCGCTCGTGGTACATCTTCCGGGTGTGCTCCGTGTGCGCGCGCATGACCGCCGTCGCGCCCTCCTCGTCCCGGCCCGCGATCGCCGCGATGAGCTCGCGGTGCTCGATCCAGGACTGCCGGCCGCGCTGCCGGGCGACGGGCGTGTAGTACCAGCGGACGCGCCGGTCGACCTGCGCGGCCAGCTCGGCGAGGACGGTGTTGCCCGCGAGTTCCATGACCTTGGCGTGCAGCCGGGCGTTCGTCGCGACCGCGGCGTCCACGTCGTCGGCGGCGACCGCGCGCTCGCCCTCCGCGCACAGCTCCTCCAGGGCGGCGATGGCCTCGCTCCCGGCGTTGGCGGCGGCGAGCCTGGCGGCTTCGGCCTCCAGGAGCGTGCGGACCGTCAGGAGCTGGTCCGCCTCCTCCTCGGTCGGTTCGTGCACGAAGGCACCCTGGGCGGGCCGCAGATCGACCCAGCCCTCGGTGCTGAGCCGTTGGAGGGCCTCGCGCACGGGCTGCCGGGACACTCCGAGGTGTCCGGCGAGTTCGCTCTCGACGAGGTGCTGGCCCGGCGCCAGGGCGCGGGTGGTGATGAGTTCGAGCAGCGCCTCATAGACGCGGTCGCGCAGCGGGCCGGGCCGTTCGAGCTTGGGCACCGCTCCCTGCGGCAGTCCTGTCGACAACATCACGGTCCCCTCCTGGGCAGCGTTGTCGCTGCGTTGCGAAAGCCAATTATGAATTGTCTTTCGCCTACAGTCTACGGCGCACAAAGGCCGCGGGCACGGGAGTCGGGCACGTCGGACCAGGCGGAGGCGGGCTGTTCAGGGGCAGCGGACGACCTGTCCGGCGTACGACAGGTTGCCGCCGAAGCCGAACAGCAGTACGGGATCGCCCGTGGAGAGTTCCCCGCGCTCGACGAGCTTGGAGAAGGCGAGCGGAATGCTCGCCGCGGAGGTGTTGCCCGACTCGACGACGTCTCGGGCGACGACGGCGTTGACCGCGCCGATCTTCTCCGCGAGCGGCTCGATGATGCGCAGGTTCGCCTGGTGCAGGACGAGCCCGGCGAGGTCCTCGGGGGCGAGTCCCGCGCGCTCGCAGGCCTTGCGGGCGATGGCGGGGAGCTGGGTGGTCGCCCAGCGGTAGACGCTCTGGCCCTCCTGCGCGAACCGCGAGGGCGTGCCCTCGATCCGCACGGCGTTGCCCATCTCGGGCACCGAGCCCCACAGCACCGGGCCGATCCCCGGTTCGCCGGACGCCTCGACCACGGCGGCCCCCGCCCCGTCGCCGACGAGCACACAGGTCGTGCGGTCGCTCCAGTCCGCCACGTCGGACATCTTGTCGGCGCCGATGACCAGGGCCCTGGTCGCGGCGCCCGCGCGTACGGCGTGGTCCGCGGTGGCCAGCGCGTGGGTGAAGCCCGCGCAGACGACGTTGATGTCCATCGCGGCCGGCGAGGGGATGCCGAGCCGGTTGGCGACGCGGGCGGCCATGTTCGGGGAGCGGTCGACGGCCGTGGAGGTGGCGACCAGGACCAGGTCGATGTCGCCGGGGGTCAGGCCCGCCGCGGCGAGCGCCTTGGCGGCGGCGTACGCGGCCAGCTCGTCGACGGGCTCGTCGGGACCCGCGATGTGCCGTGTGCGGATGCCCACCCGGCTTCTGATCCACTCGTCGCTGGTGTCGACCAGGCCCGCCAGGTCCTCATTGGTGAGTACCTTGGCGGGCTGGTAGTGACCGACGGCGGCGATCCGTGAGCCGTTCATGGGTGGGTCCCCCTCGTTGCCTTGGGTAGCGGGATCCTCCAGTGTGATCAGTGACCCATCGGTACGACGGCAGGTGATGCCACAGGATTGGGGCTTCAGCCTTGTCGGCTTCTGTCAGACCCGCCGGGCAGCCGAACAGTCATCCCGTGAACAGCTGAGTAGCTTTCTGTACGAGTTCGTAGAGGCCGTAGACGAGCGGCGCCCCCACCCAGAGCCAGGCGAAGGCGATCAGGGGCCGCCGGTCGGGCGCGCCACCGGGCGTGCCGTCAGCCGTGTCAGGCGGACTGCTGGACATCCGAGGCCTCCCTGGGGACGGGAATGTGGTGGCGGGCGTTGACGGGCCGGACGAGCTCGTTGGCCACGAAACCGACGGCGAGCAGCCCGATCATGATGATGAACGACAGGCCGTAGAGCGAGGAGCCGTGCTTGCCGGCCTCCTCCTGCCGGTCGGCTATCCAGTTCACGATCAGCGGGCCGAGGACTCCCGCCGTGGACCAGGCGGTGAGCAGCCTGCCGTGGATCGCGCCGACCTGGTAGGTGCCGAAGAGGTCCTTCAGGTAGGCCGGGATGGTCGCGAAGCCGCCGCCGTAGAAGGAGAGGATCACCAGCGCGCAGAGGATGAAGAGCGGCTTGGAGGAGTCACCGAGCCAGGCGATGGTGGCGTACATCAGCGCGCCGACGCCGAGATAGACGCGGTAGATGTTCTTGCGTCCGATCAGGTCGGACGTCGAGGACCAGCCGATCCGGCCCGCCATGTTGGCCGCGGAGAGCAGCGCGACGAATCCGGCGGCGGCCGAGACCGACACGGGGGTGGAGGTGTCCGCGAAGAAGTCCGTGATCATCGGGGCGGCCTTCTCCAGGATGCCGATTCCCGCGGTCACGTTCATGCAGAGGATCACCCACAGGCACCAGAACTGCGGGGTGCGTACGGCGTTCCGGGCCGAGACCTGCACCCCGTCGAGCGAGCTGGGGCCGGACGCGACGGGCTTCTCGCCGCGCGGCACCCGTACCAGCAGCACGCCGAGCGACATGAAGACGGCGTACGTCAGCCCGTGCACCAGGAAGGCGAGCGCGATCCCGGAGGAGTCGGAGCCGAAGGACTCCAGCATCTGCGCGGACCACGGCGAGGCGATCAGCGCGCCGCCGCCGAAGCCCATGATCGCGATGCCGGTGGCCATGCCCGGCCTGTCCGGGAACCACTTGATCAGGGTCGAGACGGGCGATATGTAGCCGATGCCGAGGCCTATGCCGCCGACGAATCCGTAGCCGAACACGATCAGCCAGTACTGCTCTGTGGCGGCGCCGAGCGAGGCGATCAGGAAACCGGAGGAGAAGCAGATGAGGGCGACGGTCATCGCCCAGCGCGGCCCGTTGCGCTCCACGAGGGTGCCGCCGAACGCGGCGGACAGGCCGAGCATGACGATGCCGAACTGGAAGGGCAGCGCGCTCTGGGTGCCGCTCAGGTCGAGCGCGGACTCCAGCGGAGGCTTGAAGACGCTCCAGGCGTAGGCCTGGCCGATGGAGAGGTGGACTGACAGTGCCGCCGGCGGGACGAGCCAGCGGCTCCAGCCGGGGGGTGCGACAGGGGGGCTCATGATCCGGAACGATAGGAAGCGGTTGTGTGTTCGGGAAGCCGCCCGGCAGGAACTCGTCGACCGTATGCGATGAGCGGTACGACTTTTGCGACGAACGGCAGCCGGTGCCGGACGAACGGTTCGAGCCGACGTGATCGCGCCATTACGGTCCGCGCGCGGGGGGTTACCGTCCATGCCCGCGCGAGGTGCAGTCCGCCCGCGCGGGGTGCCGTCCGGGCCTGCGCAGGGTGCCGTCCGGGCCTGCGCAGGGTGCCTTCCGCGCCCGCGCAGGGTGCCGTCCGGGCCTGCGCGGGGTGCAGTCCGAGCCCGCGCGGGGTGCAGTCCGCGCCCGTGCGGGGTGCCGTCCGGTCTCGCGCCGGGTCACCGTCCGCGGCCGCACGTCATTATCGGCCGCGCGCGAGGAGGCGTCCGGCCAGCCCGCGTCCGCACGCGGGGAAGCGCGCCCGGACCCGGAGACGGACCCGGAGACGGGCCCGGAGACGGGCACAAAACCGGCACAGGCGCGGCGGCCGAGTCGCGCAAAAGCCGTGCAAAGGCAGCATTGTCAGCCGTCCGCGCGCTGTCCCACCCCTTGCCGCTCATCATTCCATCCTGTAGACAATATTTCGTCGACAGAGTTCGGCAGTTCCTCGGTACCCTCGACCGAACGGAGCGCCACACAGTGAGAGTCGCAGTTCTGGGCGCCGGTGCGATCGGCGCCTACGTCGGCGCCGCGCTGCACCGCGCAGGCGCCGATGTGCACCTCGTCGCCCGTGGACCGCATCTCGCGGCCATGAGGCAGCACGGAGTCCGCGTACTCAGCCCCCGCGGTGACTTCACCGCGCGTGCCCACGCCACCGACGACCCGGCCGACATCGGCCCGGTCGACTACGTCTTCCTGGGTCTGAAGGCCAACTCGTACGCGGCGTGCGGGCCGCTGATCGAGCCACTGCTGCACGAGAACACGGCGGTGATCGCCGCCCAGAACGGCATCCCCTGGTGGTACTTCCACCGGCACGGCGGGCCGCACGACGGCCACCGGGTCGAGAGTGTGGACCCCGACGGCGCGGTCAGTGCGGTGCTCGCGCCCGAACGGGCCGTCGGTTGCGTGGTGTACGCCGCGACGGAGCTGGAAGGGCCGGGCGTCGTACGCCACTTGGAGGGCACCCGGTTCTCCGTCGGCGAGCCCGACCGGTCGATCTCCGAGCGCTGCCTGGCGTTCAGCGACGCCATGCGCGAGGGCGGACTCAAGTGCCCGGTCGAACGGGACCTGCGCAACGACATCTGGCTCAAGCTGCTCGGCAACATCTCCTTCAACCCGATCAGCGCGCTGTCCCGCGCGACGATGCGGCAGATGTGCCTGCACGGCGGCACCCGCGAGGTCATCGAGATCATGATGGCCGAGACGCTCGCGGTCGCCGAGGCCCTGGGCTGCGAGGTGGGCATCTCCATCGAGCGACGCATGGCGGGCGCGGAGCGCGTCGGCGATCACCGCACCTCCACGCTCCAGGACCTGGAACGCGGCAAACCGCTCGAACTCGACGTGCTGCTCGCGGCCGTCGTGGAGCTGGCCGAGATCACCGGGGTCCCGGTGCCGACGCTCCGTACCGTCCACGCCATCTCGGATCTGCTCGCGCTGCGGACCGCCGCATGAGGAGACCCGAACCGCGGGTGCGCGCGGGCCTCGCGCACCCGCCCGCACTGGACATACCGGCACTGGACACGGCCGCCGACATCGCGCTGACCCACGCGGTCGGCCGCGAGATCATCCACGCGGGCCTCGCCGACCAGGCGTTCATCGCCCGCGCGACCAGCGGCTTCGAGGAGTACAGGAGGCTGGTCGAGCCGTGGACGCCGTCGCTCGCCGCGAAGGTGACGGGCGTACCGGTCTCCGCCGTACGGGAGTTGGCGCGGGTCCATGCCCGGCCCGACCGGAGGCCCGCGGTCGTCGAGTACCGCCGGGGCGAGGAGAGCGAGCACGTGCGCGCGCTGGCCAACCTGTCGTTGCTGACCGGGCGCGCGGGCGGGGCGGGCGGTCGCCGGACGCCCTTCGAGCTGGTGCGGCACGACCCGCCCGTCGACCTGACGGACGAGTGCTACCCCGTACGGCTCACCACGGGGCGCCGTCTCACCGCCGTGCGGGGCGGCGCGCCGTCGCCGCTCCGCCGGAGCGGGTGCGTGGAGCTGTGCCCGGAGGACGCGGAGCGCTACGGCGTGGTCGTGGGCGAGGAGGTCCGGGTCTCCTCGCGGCGGGACTCGCTGGTGGCGGCGGTGTGGATCGACACCGAGCTGCGGCCGGGACTGGCGTTCACGGCGGCGGCCCGCGAACCCGGCGAGGGGGACACCGGACTGCCGGCGACCGGGGTGAACTGTCCGATCGCGGGTACGGCGGAGTTCACCGCGTCGGCGATCCGGATCGAGCGGCTGCCGGCCGGGCTCCGCGCTCCGGCGGACGAGGGGGCGCGGTGAGCCGTCGGCCGATCCAGCGCGTGCAGGACAATGGACGGGTGAAGGTCTCCTCGCCGTACGACCGTCCGGCGCGTCCGCGCGACCTCCACCGCAAGGGCCGCTTCGGCCACCAGCACGCACAGAACCGGGGCTGATCAGCATGGGACGAGTCACGGAACGACGCAAGGTGCTCCGTATCCGGGACGGGGCCGTCTCCACCCGCCCGGACACGCTCGTCGCCGAGGAGCCCCTGGAGATCCGCCTCAACGGCAAACCCCTCGCCATCACGATGCGCACCCCGGGCGACGACTTCGCGCTGGCGGCGGGTTTCCTGGTCAGCGAGGGGGTGCTGGGCAGGGCGGACGAGTTGCAGAACATCGTGTACTGCGCGGGCGCCACGGTGGACGGCTCGAACACGTACAACATCGTCGACGTGCGGACGGCGCCGGGCCTGGTCATGCCCGACATCACGCTCGAACGCAACGTGTACACCACGTCCTCCTGCGGTCTGTGCGGCAAGGCGAGCCTGGACGCGGTCCGCACCACGGCCCGCTGGACGATCAACGACACTCCCCCGGTACGGCTGGAGCCCGAGCTGCTGGCCCAACTCCCCGACCGGCTGCGGGCGGCACAGCAGGTCTTCGACCGGACCGGGGGTCTGCACGCGGCGGCGCTCTTCACGGAGGAGGGCGAACTCGTCGACGTACGGGAGGACGTGGGCCGGCACAACGCGGTCGACAAGCTGGTCGGCCGCGCTCTCCAGAACGGCACGCTGCCGCTGTCCCGGACCGTGCTGCTGGTCTCGGGACGGGCCTCCTTCGAGCTGGCGCAGAAGGCGGTGATGGCGGGCATTCCGGTGCTCGCGGCGGTCTCGGCCCCGTCGTCCCTCGCGGTCGACCTGGCCGCGGAGTCGGGCTTGACGCTGGTCGGGTTCCTGCGCGGCGCCTCCATGAACGTGTACGCGGGCGAGCACCGCATCGCTCTGCGGGCCGCGGCCTCCCAGGGCTGACCGGTTCCCCCGCGGCACGGCGGCGGGGCCTCGAACGGCGGGGAGCGCCCCCTGCGCCGGAGAGGCCCCGCCTCAGCCATGGCGACCCCCTGAGCCGCCGGCGTCACACCGGGCGTCGGCGTCATCCCCGGCCGCCGGCGTCACCCGGGCGTCGGCGTCACCCCCGGCCGCCGGTGTCACCCGGGCGTCGGCGTCATCCCCGGGCGTCGGAATCACACCGGGCGTCGGGATCGCACCGGGCCCCGGGGTCACCCGCGACCGCGGCGTCACCCCGCGGCGCAGGCGTCACGGCGCGGCCTCAGCATCCCCCGCAGGCTCGGAGCCGCCCGGCGCATCCGCGTCACCCCACCGAGAAGCGCACCTCGGACGAGTTCACGACCGTGCCCAGGCGGGGGAAGTTCAGGCCGACCGCGGCCTCGTGCTCGGGGGCGGTCAGGGCCGCCATGGCGTCCTCGACGAAGACGAGTTCGTAGCCGAGGTCGCCGGCCGCGCGGGCGGTCGACTCGACGCCCAGGTTGGTGGCGACGCCCCCGAACACCACGGTGGTGACCGCCCGTTCACGCAGCCGCTCGTCGAGTCCGGTGCCCTGGAAGGCGCCGATCGTCCGCTTCACGATCTCGACGTCACCCTCCGTCGCGAGCCCGGCGACCAGCTCGCTGCCGGGCGGCTGCCGGGGAATCCCGGGCCGCTCCACCCGGACGAGCACGACGAGCGCCCCCGCCCGGCGGAACCGGGCCGCCAACTCCTCGGACACGGCGAGGACTTCGGTCCCCTTGCGGGGTTCGAGGGGCAGCCCGACGATGCGGTCCATCAGGTCGACGAGCACGAGGGCGGTGCGCGCGGGGTCGAGAGCGAGCCGGGATTCGACTTCGGGTGCGTTCATGACGGAACGTTAGCCCGCGTCAGCCGTCCGTACCGGAAATCCGGATCAACAAACCCATGAACTGCTCCCGCTCGACCGCCGAGAACGAGGCGAGAAGCTCGTCGTTCGCCGCCCGCACCGCGCTCTCGCAGCGCTTCAGGAGGCGGCGCCCCTCGTCGGTGACGGACACCGCGTTCTTCCGGCGGTCCCTCAGGTCCGGCTCCCGCACGACGAGACCGGCGGCCTGGAGGTCGTTCAGGACCCCGACCAGGTCCTTGGGGTCGAGCCGGATGCCGCGCCCGAGCTCCGCCTGGGCGATGGGACCGAGCTCACAGACCGCGGAGAGCGCCACGTGGTGCCAGAGCTTCAGGCCCTCGGCGGCCAGCGCGTCGGCGACGAGCGCGCGGCCGTGAGCGGCCGCCCGACCGAGCAGCCAGCTGGGGAGGACACGAATGGCGGACAAGGGCGCAGACACACAAGCATCCTATCCAATAATCATTGGACATCCCAACGGTTCTTTGCATATCGTTGGGACCCCCAACGATTGACCGCCACAGGAGGGCGCTGCGTGACCGCTGCACGGAGCAACCCCGGCGAAGCGATACCCCGGCCCTGGTACCTCGTCTCCAGATGTCCAGACGTACGAAGGGCAGGGCCGCACCATGCCGTCGAGTCTCCGTGCTCGTCTCAGATTGACCCTCACCGTCTCGCTCACCTCCGCCTCGCTGCTCGCGCTGCCCGCTCCGGCCGGGGCCGAACCGGCCGCGGCGGCCGGTGACTTCGAGCAGCAGGTGCTCTTCAAGGCCTCGCAGGATCCCGGATACGCCTGCTTCCGCATCCCGGCCGTCGTCCGGACGGCCAAGGGGACCCTGCTGGCGTTCGCCGAGGGCCGGGTCCTCAACTGCGGGGACGCGGCCGACATCGACATCGTGGTCAAGCGGTCCACCGACGGCGGACGCACCTGGAGCCCTCTCCAGGTCGTCAACGACGGCGGCGGCGACACCCACGGCAACCCGGCGCCCGTAGTGGACCGCGAGACCGGCCGCATCCTCCTGGCCGAGACGTACAACACGGGCCGGACGGACAGCGCGAACTGCTCGGTCCCCTGCGACCGCACCCCGCACATGCAGCACAGCGACGACGACGGCCTCACCTGGTCGCGGCCGCGCGACCTGAGCGAGGAGCTCCTGCCGGCCAAGTGGAACTCCTGGTACGCCACCGGCCCCGTGCACGGTCTCCAGCTGACCGCCGGAGCGCACGCGGGCCGGCTGGTCTTCGGCGTCAACACCGAGACATGGGAGGGGAACCGGCCCACCGCCAACCACGCCGCGCTGATCACCAGCGACGACGGCGGCGACCACTGGCGGATCGGCGCGACGGACTCGTGGCCCATCGCGGACGACGGCACCTTCCGCCAGAAGCCGTCCGAGATCGCGCTCACCGAACGCGCGGACGGGTCCGTCCTGGTCAGCGGGCGGGAGCAGGACGGCGTGGACCTCGGTCACCGCACCCAGGCCGTCAGCTCCGACGGCGGCGACAGTTTCACGGCGCCCTTCCAGGAGATCCCGGACTTCTACGCGCCCCAGGTCCAGGGCTCCCTGCTGCGTTTCGGCGACCGGCTGCTGCTCGCCTGTCCGGGTGACCCGGACCGCCGCAGGACCATGATGATCCGCTCCTCGTACGACGACGGCGCCACCTGGGAGAGCGTGGACCGCGGCACGGTCGTCACCAAGGACTGGGCCGGCTACTCGGACCTCGTGGAGATCGACTCCGGCACCGCGGGCCTGCTGTACGAGGGCGGCACCGCCGACGCGCGCGACGAGATCCGCTTCGCCCGGTTCACCGAGGACTGGCTGGCGCCCGACCGTGGCCCGGACCCGACGACGATCGACTTCGCGCCCGGCGCCGAACCGGCCGCCGCTCTGGGCGGTCCCGAGCAGACGCCCGGCGTCCTGGGCGGCGCGCTCCGTTTCGACGGCGCCGACGACGCCGTACGACTGCCCTACCGGGGACAACTCCCGCTCGGCTCGGAGCCTTTCACGGCCTCGCTGTGGTTCCGCTACACGGCCACCAGCGGTGAACAGCCGCTGCTGTGGATGGGCGGCTCCGGCAACTCGCAGCCGCAGGTGTGGCTGCGGGCGGAGCCCGCGAACAACCGGATCACCGGACTGATCACCACCAGGGACGGCGCGGCGGCCCCCACCACCAGGTCCGTACGCACCACGGGCGCCCACAACGACGGCCGGTGGCACCATCTGGTGCTGCGCCGGGGCGACGGCAGGCTGACGCTCTTCATCGACGGCACGGCGACCAGCGCACCGGACCTGCCCGGATCCGTCAGCCGGAACTCCCCCTTCGGGGTGCACGTGGGCCAACGGATGGACGGCCGGGCGCACTTCACCGGCACGATCGACGAAGTACGGGTCGACGCACGGGCGTTGAGCGACGACGAGGTGATGGACCTGCGCACCTACGGCGTTCTCCCCGTGACGCAGGACACCGTGCTGTGGCTGCCCATGGACCGCGTGCGAAGCGCCCGCTAACGTCCCGTGCGTGCCACACGACGCAGGAGCACGACGGCGGAACGGGACCGGGCTCGGCATCCTGCTGGCCCTGGTCTGCGCCGCCGCGCTGCTCACCGCCCTCCCGGACGACGACCGGGAGGGCGGCGGCGCGTGCACGGCCCGTACCTTCACGTCCTGGACCGCCGAGGAGCGGATCACGGGCGAGTTCGCGCGGTACGGGGACGACGCCGCCCGCGACGACGACTGGACCGGCGGGGACGGCACCCATTCGGTGCGGCTGCCGGACGGGCGGCTGCTGTGGCTGTTCTCCGACACCTACCTCGGCCGGGTGTACGCGCCGCCGAACCCGGTGGGCGAGTCCTACGCCTGGCGCGACGTCTCGACCCCGCTGGTGCGCAACTCGGCCGTGGTGATGTCGGAGTCCGGCCGCCTGGAGCGCACGCTGCCCGCCCCGGTCTTCCCCGATCCGGCGCCGCAGCAGTGGCGCTGGCCGGTGGCGGCGCGCGTCGAGCCGCGCTCCCCCGGCTCCTTGGACCAGGTCGTACGCGTCCTGCTGTGGACCCGCACGGCGGGCCAGGCGCCGTGGATCTACGGGGTGCCCACGGCCACCGAGGTCGCCACGCTCTCCCTCCCGGACCTGCGGGTCGAGGGCATCACGACGGTCCTGGACCAGCGTTCGGTCGCGGATCCCGCCCGGCGCGTGCTGTTCGGCACCACGGCGGTCGACGAGGGCGACTGGACGTACGTCTTCGGCGGCGACGACGCACAGGCCACCTCCCGGCCCGCCTCGAAGGCGTACGTGGCGCGGGTGCCGCGCGGCGGACTCGCCGAGCCGGGGGCCTGGGAGTACTGGGACGGCGAGCGCTGGACGGTGCGGGCGGTTCCCCGGCCGGTCCTCGGCGACGGGCAGCGTACGGGGGTGGGCAGCGCGTTCAGCGTGCTGCGCGACGACGGGACGTACGTGCTGTTCACGATGGCGTCCGGTGCGGCGGGGCTGACGACGGTCACCTCCTACTGGGCGTGTTCGCCGACGGGCCCCTGGCACGGCCCCACCCGGAGCTTCGACCCGCACCTCCCCGACGGCGAGGTGGCGGCGTACAACCCGCAGGTGCACACGGAACTGAGCGACGACGAACGGGTCGTGCTGAGCTACGACGTCAACTGGCTGGACGCGACGGGGACTTCGGCGCAGGCCAATCTCAGCCGGAACGTGTCGCTGTACCGGCCACGATTCGTGACTCTGCGACTGGGGTCCGCTCTCTGACCACCTCGGGATCGCGGGAGCGCCGCTTGGCGATCACCGCGCAGACCATCAACTGCATCTGGTGGAAGAGCATCAGCGGCAGCACGGCGAGCGAGGCGTGCGCGCCGAACAGCACGCTGGCCATGGGGAGTCCGGAGGCGAGGGACTTCTTCGAACCGGCGAACTGGATGGTGACGCGGTCCTCGCGGTTGAAGCCCAGCGCCTTCGCGCCGTACCAGGTGAGCGCGAGCATCACGGCGAGCAGTACCGCCTCGACGAGCAGCAGGCCGGCCAGCCGGACGGCGCTGACCTGGTGCCAGATGCCCTGCACCATGCCCTCGCTGAACGCCGTGTAGACGACGAGGAGGATCGAGCCGCGGTCGACGTACCCGAGGACCTTCTTGTGCCGGGCGATGAAGGTGCCGACCCAGCGCCGGAGCACCTGTCCGGCGACGAACGGCACGAGCAACTGGAACACGATCTCCACGAGCGATCCCGCGGAGAAGCCCCCGCCGCTGCCGCCGAGCAGCGAGGCCGCGAGCAGCGGGGTGACGACGATGCCGGCCAGCGAGGAGAAGGAGCCCGCGCAGATCGCGGCGGGCACGTTGCCGCGCGCCATCGACGTGAACGCGATCGACGACTGGATGGTCGAGGGGACCAGCGTGAGGAAGAGCAGGCCCTGGTAGAGCGGGTCGGTCAGGAAGACCGGCACCAGGCCGCGCGCGGCGAGGCCGAACAGCGGGAACGCCACGAAGGTGCAGACGAGGACGGTGGTGTGCAGCCGCCAGTGGCGCAGCCCGTCCATCGCCTCACGGGTGGAGAGCCGCGCTCCGTAGAGGAAGAACAGGAAGGCGATGGCGGCGGTCGACGCACCCGAGGCGACGTCGGCACCCGTACCCCGCGCCGGGAGGAGGGCGGCCAGACCCACCGTCCCGAGCAGCAGCAGGATGTACGGGTCGACGGGCATCCAACTCGGCCACTTCAGGCGTGTCACGGTTCTCCACTGCTTCGTTCTGTGCGCGGTTCAGTACGTCGTCGTCTGAGGTCGGCTCGTGCCCTCTCCATCGTCCTCCTCCGCGACGCGATCGGGAATCCTGCACACCGCTCTGACTGTCATCACGTTCCGCGATAAGCTCCGGACCATGTACGACCCGTCCCAGCTGCGTACCTTTCTCGCGGTCGCGCAAACCCTGAGCTTCACCCGGGCCGCCCAGCGCCTCGGGGTGCGCCAGTCCACGGTCAGTCAGCACGTACGCCGTCTGGAGGACGCCGCCGGCCGGCAGTTGTTCACGCGTGACACGCACTCCGTGGAGCTCACGGAGGACGGCGAGGCGATGCTCGGCTTCGCGCGTCGGCTGATGGACGTGCAGGAGCAGGCGACGGCGTTCTTCACCGGGACCCGGCTGCGCGGCCGGCTCCGGTTCGGGGCGTCCGAGGACTTCGTCCTCACCCGGCTGACGGAGATTCTGGAAGGCTTCCGGTACGACCACCCCGAGGTCGACCTGGAACTGACCGTCGAGCTGTCCGGCACGCTCCACGAACATCTCGCGGCGGGAAAACTGGACCTGGTGCTGGCGAAGCGGCGTCCTGAGGACCCGCGCGGCGAACTCGTCCGGCACGACCGCCTGGTGTGGATCGGCGCGGAACGCCTCCGCCTCGACCCCGACCGGCCGGTCCCGCTGATCGTCTACCCGCCGCCGGGCATCACCCGGGCGCTGGCGCTGGAGGCCCTGGAGCGCCAGGGCCGGTCGTGGCGGATCGTGTGCACGAGCGGCAGCCTCAACGGACTCGTCGCGGCGGCCCGCGCCGGACTCGGCGTCATGGCCCACTCCCGGGGCCTGATCCCGCCCGGCCTGGTCCGGGTCCCGGAGCGGGCTGGGCTTCCGGAGCTGGGCGAGGTCGACTTCGTCCTGGTGCACGGGCGGCGGCGGACGGCGGCGCAGGGCGCGGCCGACGCGCTCGCCGCGGCGATCCTCGGCGGCGGGGACCGGCTGAGCCGCCCGGAGGGCCGGGGCGGCGGCGCGCGAAGCCCGCGCGAGTGAGTTGTTCGACCCGGCGCGGGAGCATGGGGTCGCCTCGACCGGTTCCCCGAAGTCCCGAAGTCCCGGACTCCCGGACTCCCGGACTCCCGGACGGCCACTCGCGGGACTCCGGCGCTCGTGGACCGGCCCTCTCCGGTGACCCTGGGTGACCCTCGCCGCCCGGAAGGGGAGCCTCCGCATCCTGTACCCGAGGCCCGGCGGGTCGTACAGATTCGGTGGAGATTACGGGACCGAAACCTACGGAGCCGTAGGAGATTCTGTCCGGCCCTTCCCCATGTGCGGGCATTTCCGCGACTGACCAGTGGCGATGCGCCGCCCATCGGCGCTTCGGCCCCCCTCCCGCCCCGCCCCACCTTGGGGTAGCTTTCACGGCGCTGTGCGGAGCGCCACTAGGAGCGGGATTGCGCGAGTTCACCAACCCTCCGTTGGCGTCGGCGCCGCCGGTGGGCGGCCTGGCCGACGTCGTATTCGATCATGCCCAGGAGGATCCGCTGCACATCGCCCTCGGGCGCAAGGACGACCAGGGGCAGTGGCGTGACGTGACCGCCGCCGAGTTCCGCGACGAGGTGCTCGCTCTGGCCAAGGGACTGCTCGCCCAGGGGATCCGGTTCGGGGACCGGGTCGCGATCATGTGCCGTACGCGCTACGAGTGGACGCTCTTCGACTACGCGCTGTGGACGATCGGCGCCCAGGTCGTCCCCGTCTACTCGACCTCCTCGGCCGAGCAGGTCTTCTGGATGCTGCACGACGCGCAGGTCTCGGCCGTCATGGTGGAGCACGAGGACCACGCGATGACGATCGCCACCGTCGTCGACCGGCTGCCGCAGCTGCACAAGCTGTGGCAGCTCGACGTGGGCGCGGTGCACGAGCTGTACGAGGCGGGCGCGCACATCGACGACGAGGTGGTGCACCGGCACCGGCGCGCGGTCACGCCCGAGTCGGTCGCGACGATCATCTACACCTCGGGTACCACCGGACGCCCCAAGGGCTGTGTCATCTCGCACGCGAACTTCATGTTCGAGGCGGACACCGTCATCGAGCGCTGGGAACCGGTCTTCCACTCCAAGCGCGGCGACGAGGCGGCCACGCTGCTGTTCCTGCCGCTCGCGCACGTCTTCGGGCGCATGGTGCAGGTCGCCGCGATCCGTGGCCGGGTCAAGTTCGGGCACCAGCCGCAGCTCAACGCCGCCGCCCTGCTGCCGGACCTGGCCGCCTTCAAACCGACGTTCTTCCTCGCCGTCCCGTACATCTTCGAGAAGGTCTTCAACGCCGCCCGCCGCAAGGCCGAGAAGGAGGGCAGGTCGGGCCCCTTCGAGAAGGCCGTCGAGGTCGCCGTCCGGTACGCGGAGGCGATCGAGGAGAAGGCGTGGGGCATCGGCCCCGGCCCCTCGGCGAGCCTGCGAATGCAGCACCAGCTCTTCGACAAGCTCGTCTACTCCAAGGTGCGGGCCGCCATGGGCGGGCGGGTCAAGCACGCGATGTCGGGCGGTTCGGCGATGGACCGGCGGCTCGGGCTGTTCTTCGCGGGCGCGGGAGTCTTCATCTACGAGGGGTACGGGCTCACCGAGTCGACGGCCGCCGCGACCGCCAACCCGCCCGAGCGCACCAGGTTCGGCACCGTGGGACAGGCCATCCCCGGCACCACCGTGCACATCGCGGACGACGGCGAGATCTGGCTGCGCGGAGACAACCTCTTCCAGGGGTATTTGAACGACCCCAAGGCCACCGACGCCACCCTGCACGACGGCTGGCTCGCCACCGGCGACCTCGGTGCGCTCGACGAGGACGGCTACCTCACCATCACCGGGCGCAAGAAGGAGATCCTGGTCACCTCGGGCGGCAAGAGCGTCTCGCCGGGAGTGCTGGAGGAGCGCGTACGCGACCATCCGCTGGTCGCCCAGTGCATCGTGGTCGGCAACGACCGCCCCTACATCGCCGCGCTCGTCACCCTCGACTCGGAAGCGGTCGAGCACTGGCTCCAGATGCGCGCCAAGCCTCCGCTGTCCGCGGCCGACCTGGTGCGCGATCCCGACCTGGAGACCGAGGTGCGGCGGGCGGTGGTCGCCGCCAACACCCTGGTGTCGCAGGCCGAGTCGATCCGTACGTTCCGGATACTGGCCAACCAGTTCACCGAGGAACACGGCCTGCTGACGCCCTCGCTGAAGCTGAAGCGCAAGGCGATCGAGAACGCCTACTCCTCGGAGGTCGAGGCGCTGTATCAGGCCTGAGCCCCGGCTCCACGCGATCTGATGGCCCGTCACTTCCCGGTGCGGCAGATATTGACGGTCCGTCAGATCCCACGCACACTTCGGTCACTCGCTACGGAGGGGGACCGACCGTGTCGCGACCGATCCGCACCATCGCCGCCGCCGCGGCCGCCGTGCTGCTCACGGCCACCGCCTGCAACTCGGCGTCCAGCGGCGGCAGTTCCGACAAGGCGGGCAGCTCCGTACGCGGGGTGACCGACGACTCGATCAGGGTGGGCGGGATCGTCTCGATGACCACCGCCACGGGGTACTCGAAGAAGGACACCGACCTCGGCGCGAAGGCCCGCTTCGACCGGGCGAACGCGGAGGGCGGCGTCAACGGCAGGACGGTCGACTACCTGGGCGCCGAGGACGACGGGCAGGACCCCGCCAGGAACCTGGCCGCCGCGCGCAAACTCGTGCAGCAGGACGAGGTGTTCGCGATCGCGCCGATGAGTTCCACCACCTTCTCCGGCGCCGACTTCCTGCAACAGCAGAAGGTCCCCACCTTCGGCTGGGGCACGCTGCCCTCGTTCTGCGGGCCCTCCTACATCTACGGCTTCGGCGGCTGCATGGTGCCGATGCCCGGCGGCACCATCTCGCAGACCTGGCCCGAGGGGCTCAAGCAGGTGACCGGCGGCTCGCGGGGGAAGTCCGTGGCGATCCTGGCCAACGACAGCGACGCCGGCACCTTCGCCATCCGCACGTACCGGCAGAGCTTCGCGTCGGCGGGTTACCGGGTGACCTTCGCCAAGCCGTCGGTGCCCGCGGGAGCCGTGCCGAGCGACTGGTCGGCGTACACGAAGGAGATCCTGCGCAGCGATGGCGGCGAGGCCCCGGACGCGGTCGTCTCCGTGATGCAGACCCCGTACAACATCGGCCTGTTCACGGCGCTCAAGCGCACCGGGTACGCGGGACTGCTCACCGACCCCACCGACTACGACCCCTCGCTGCTCGCCAACAGCGCGACGCGCAAGGCGCTCGACGGGGTGCACGTCCTGCTGTCGTTCCAGCCCTTCGAGCAGGACAGCGCCGCGATGGCGCGGTTCAAGGCGGACATCGGGAAGGCGGCAGGCAAGGACGTCCCCTTCAACATGCACATGATGACGGGGTACATGTCCGCCGATCTCTTCCTCGCCATCGCCCAGAAGGCGGGTGAGGACCTGACGGTGGCGTCCTTCCAGAAGGCCGCGCGGGGCTTCTCCGACAAGGACACGATGGTCGGCGACCGCAGCGAACCGCGGGGGCAGCGCGAGTCGTTCGGCTGCGGGGCGCTCGTCCAGCTCAAGGACGGCGAGTACGTCGTGTCGGCGCCGTTCCGGTGCTACTCCCCCATTCCCTTCAAGTAGCCCGCCGGCAGAGGGACTCGCTATGTCGGACCTGCTGGGATTCGTGCTGAGCGGACTGGTCTCGGGCGCGCTGTACGCCCTGCTGGCCACCGGGCTCGTGCTGTCCTACTCCGCCTCGGGCCTGTTCAACTTCGCGCACGGCGCCACCGCGTACCTGTGCGCGCTCGTCTTCCACGAACTCCACACCGGACTCGGCCTGCCCGCCCTGCCGACGGCCCTCCTGGTGGTGGGCGTGGTGGCGCCCGCACTCGGCTGGGCACTCGACCGGCTGATGTTCCGCAAGCTGGCCCGGGTGGGTGAGACGGCCCAGATCGTCGCCACCATCGGCCTGTTGGTGGCGCTGCCCGCGCTGGGACTCTGGATCGTGGAACTCCTCGGGGACGCGGGCGTGTCCGTCAGCCCCGCCGAGAACCAGTTCGGGCTTCCCGGCGTCGGGCCGAGCCCGGCCAGGTCCTGGCAGCTGACGGACGGGGTCGGCGTCGACTCCGACCAGTTGATCACCTGGGTGGCGACTGCCGTCGTCGCGGCCGGCCTCTGGATTCTGATGCGGCACACTCCGCTGGGGCTGAGACTCCGCGCGGCCGTGGACAACCGGTCCCTGGTGGAGCTGCGCGGAATGAGCGCGGACCGGCTGTCGTCCATCGCGTGGATGCTGTCGTCCGCGCTCGCCGGGCTCGCGGGCGTCCTCGCCACTCCCCTTCTCGGCCTGTCCGCCCACGACTTCACCCTCTTCCTCTTCGTCTCCGCCACCGCGGCGGTCCTCGGCCGCTTCGTCTCCGTACCGCTCGCCTTCGCGGGGGGCCTCGGTCTCGGGGTGCTGCAGAACCTGGTCGCCGGGTACGCCGCCTTCGCGGAGCACGTCACCGGATTCCGTACGGCTGTCCCGTTCCTGATCCTCTTCGCCGGTCTGCTGGTCCTGACGCGCCGGCAACGGACGGCGGGCACGGCGGCGGCGACGGACCCGCCGCCGGTGGACTACCTGGCCGGGCTGTCATGGGGACGGCGGTGGGGTCCTTGGGCGGTGGCCGCACTGCTGCTCGCCGCCGCCTTCTACACCGTCACGACCCCCTTCTGGAGCGGGATCCTCACCCAAGGGCTCGCGCTGTCCCTGGTGTTCGTCTCCTTCTCGGTGGTCACCGGGCTCGGCGCGATGGTGTCGCTGGCGCAGGCGACGTTCGTGACGGGCGCGGCGCTGGTGGCGGGGCTGTTGATGAGCCACGGCTGGCCGTTCGTGGCCGCCGCGGCGGTGGGCACCTGCGCGGCGGCGGCGCTGGGCGCGCTGGTGGCGCTGCCCGCCCTGCGGGTGGGCGGCCGCTCCCTCGCGCTCGCGACCCTCGCACTGGCCTTCCTCGCCGACCAAGTCCTTTTCCAGATGGGCTGGTTGAGGAACGGCGACACCGGCTGGGCCATCCCGCGGCCGGTGTTCGGGCCGGTGGATCTCGGCGACGACCGCGCGATGGGCGTGGCGATGATCGTGCTCGTCGCCCTGGCGGTGGCGGCCCTGAGCGCGCTGCGGAACTCGCCGTCCGGCCGGGCGATGCTCGCGGTCCGCTCGGCGCCGGCCGCGGCGATGGCATCCGGGGTGTCGGTGATCCGCGTCAAGCTCACGCTCTTCACGCTGTCGGCGGGGCTCGCGGGCTTCGGCGGCGTCATGTACGCCTCGTACAGCACCCGGGTCACCGCGACCGACTTCACCGCGATGACCGGGCTGGTCTGGCTCGCGGTGGTCGTGGCGGCCGGGGTACGCCGTCCGCAGTTCGCCGTGGTGGCGGGGCTCGTCTACGCCGTCGTACCGCACCTGCTGTCGCAGTACGTCACCGAGTCCTCGCATCTGCCGGTGGTCCTGTTCGGCCTGGCGGGTCTCGCACTGGCCAACGACCCGGACGGATACGCCGCCGCGGTGTCCACGAGGCTGCACCGCAGGCGCCGGGCGGCCACCGCGCCGTCGGGGCCCGCCCCGCGTGCCGGGGGCGAGACCCTCGTGGCACCGCGTGCCGAGGGTGAGAAGCTCCCGACACGGCGTGCCGAGGGCGGGACACTCCCGGCACCGTCGACGGCCGCCCTCGAACTGCGCGCCGTCCGCGCCGGTTACGAGGGCGCGCCCGTCCTGCACGGCGTCGGCCTCACCGTCCGGCCGGGTGAGATCCTCGCCCTCCTCGGCCCCAACGGCGCCGGAAAGTCCACCACTTGCCGGGTCGCGGCCGGGGTCCTGGCGCCGCTCACCGGCCAGGTGTACGTCGCCGGACGCGACGCCACCCGTCAGGGCGCCGTCGGCCGGTCCCGGGCGGGGGTGGTGCTCGCGCCCGAAGGACGCGGGATCTTCCCCTCCCTCACCGTCGAGGAGAACCTCGCCCTGCGGCTGCGCGCGCGGGACGAGCGCGACGCCGTGTACGCCCGCTTCCCGGTCCTCGCCGCGCGGCGCGGCGTCCTGGCGGGTTCGCTCTCCGGCGGCGAGCAGCAGATGCTCGCGCTCGCGCCGCTCCTCCAGAGCCCGCCGGCCGTGCTGATCGCGGACGAGCCCTCGCTCGGACTGGCCCCGCGCGTCGTCGAGGAGGTGTTCCTGCTGCTCACCGAGTTGAAGGAGGCGGGCACCGCGCTGCTGCTCGTCGAGGAGAAGGCGTCCGAGGTGCTCCGGGTCGCGGACACGGTCGCGTATCTCACGCGGGGGCGGGTCACCTGGTGCGGGCCGCGCTCCGCGGTGGAGGCGGACCGGCTCACGGAGGCGTACCTGGGGCTCGCGGCCGGCGGCGGGGACTCCACGGCGGCGCGAGCCCCGGGCCGAGGGGTGACGCGGCCGTGAACGACGACACGCCTGTCCTTCAGGCCGTGGGCATCGGTGTCCGTTTCGGCGGCGTCCGCGCCCTCGACGGAGTGAGCCTTGCCGTGCGCCCCGGCGAGGTCTGCGGGCTGATCGGCCCGAACGGCGCCGGCAAGACCACCCTCTTCGACGCGCTCTCCGGCGTCCGTCGTCCCGACGAGGGGCGCGTCCTGCTCGACGGCACGGACATCACGCGCCGCTCCCCCGTCTGGCGCGCCCGCCACGGCATGCGCCGCACCTTCCAGCGCCGGCAGCTCTTCGGCCAGCTCACGGTGGCCGACAACCTGGTGGTCGCGCAGGAGTGGCACGGGGGCGGCGGCGGTCTGCCCGCGGATCTGCTGGCGGCGCCCACCCGGCGCGGGTACGAGAGGGCCCGCCGGGAACGGGCGGCGGCCGTGCTGCGCGATTGCGGTCTCGAAGCCGTCGGCGGGGAGTACGCCGGGACCCTGCCCGTGGGCCTGGCGCGCATGGCCGAACTGGCGCGTGCGGTCGCGGAGCCGCCGCGGGTGCTGCTGCTGGACGAGCCCGCGAGCGGGATGACGGACGAGGAGATCGCCCGCTTGTCGGCCGTCGTCCGGCGTCTCGCGGCCGAGGAGCACTGCGCCGTGCTCCTCGTCGAGCACAATGTCGCCTTCGTCATGGACCTCTCCACCCGCGTGGTCGTCCTCGACCTCGGCCGGGTCATCGCCGAGGGGACCCCCGCCGAGGTGCACGCCGACCCGAAGGTCGCGCGGGCCTATCTCGGATCCGTTTCCGGCCAAACCGGGGCGCCAGGCGCCGGTCCGGGGGACGAATACCCCGAGCAGGAATGCGGCACGGGCGGTGATCGTTGACGATGGAGGTTCCACCCGACGACTGAAGGATCGAGAGCTCGTGAGCAAGGTCCCCCCGATCATCCTGAACAACGGCGTCGAGATGCCGCAGCTTGGTTTCGGCGTCTGGCAGGTCCCGGACGACGAGGCGGAGAGGGCGGTCGCCACCGCGCTGGAGGCCGGGTACCGCAGCATCGACACAGCCGCGATCTACGGCAATGAAGAGGGCACCGGCAAGGGCCTCGCCGCCTCCGGGGTCGCCCGCGAGGAGCTCTTCGTCACCACCAAGCTCTGGAACGCCGACCAGGGGTACGACTCGACCCTGCGCGCCTTCGACGTGTCCCTGGAGAAGCTCGGCCTGGACTACGTGGACCTGTACCTGATCCACTGGCCGTCGCCGGCCCGCGGCAAGTTCGTCGACACGTACAAGGCCTTCGAGAAGCTCCTCGCGGACGGCCGGGCCAAGGCCATCGGTGTCTCCAACTTCCTGCCGGAGCACCTGGATTCGCTGTTCGAGGCGACGTCCGTCATCCCGGCCGTCAACCAGATCGAGCTGCACCCGCACCTCCAGCAGCTCGCGGCGCGTGAGTACCACGCGGAGCGGGGCATCGCCACCGAGGCGTGGTCCCCGCTCGGCTCGGGCAAGGGCCTCCTTGAGGTCCCGGCGATCGTCGCCATCGCCCAGAAGCACGGCCGCACCCCGGCCCAGGTCGTCCTGCGCTGGCACCTCCAGCTCGGGAACGTCGTGATCCCCAAGTCCGTGACGCCGTCCCGGATCAGGGAGAACATCGACGTCTTCGGCTTCTCCCTGGACACCGAGGACATCGCGGCGATCTCCGCCCTGAACGAGGACCGGCGAATCGGTTCCGACCCGGCGACGGTCAACTGAGCCCGCCCTTCCTGGACATCACCGTCGGGCCCGCCGCGCCCCCCCGCCCCGGCCCCGCGGGTGTGGGGGGGGGGGCGGGCCCACAGGTACGAGCCCGCGCCGCGCGAGAACACGGCCGCGGGGGGGGAGAACGGGGGGGGCCCCCGCGG